>NZ_JBFBBN010000067.1:0-49565 GCF_040682715.1 Amycolatopsis sp. NPDC051128
CCCCCACCGCATCGGCCCGATCGTCCAAGCAGCACTCGTCCTCACCCACCACGAACACCACGGACGCTACTGAGAAAACCTCAATGTGGCGTTGGTTGCGTTGGACGCACCGAACGCCACATTGGGGCGCTTTACACCTGAATTCTCTGACACCGGCGAAGCATTACTAAACCGCGAAGCGCGCTTCAATTGCGAAGCTGCTTCGCAGCGCTTCGCGAGCGGAATCCGTTGTCACACAGGCGGAACACCGACCTCCTTGCGGTGAATCCGCGCGCGGCCTGCCCTGTTTTGTCGGAGGTCGCCTCTAACGTGCGGGCATGACCGAAAAGAGCACGGTGCGCACGCGGGAAATGGCCGTCGAACTGAAGGGCCAGCGTGAGCTGAAACGGATGACCCTGCGCGAGGTGGCCCGGCGCGCCGACTGGTCGGCGGCGAAAGTGTCGGCCTGGGAGAACGGCCGCCGCATCTCGCCGGTCGACGCGGCGATCTACCTCGCCCACTGCGGCACGAAGGCCGCCGAACGCGCACGGCTCCTCGAACTGACGCAGCCACCGAGCGACCTGTACTGGGTGCGGCCCTACTTCGACAAGCTCGTCGACCCGATGAAGTCGCTCATCATCCAGGAGAACCTCGCGACGTCGATCACCTACTACAGCCCGCTCCACATCCCGGGGATGCTCCAGATCGAGGATTATGTCCGCACCTGCTTCGACCTCACGGGCCGCTACACCAGCGACCGGCTGGAAATGCTGACCAAGGCACGGGTGGACCGGCAGAAACGGCTGCAGTGCCGGAATCCGCCCGCCTGCACCTTCTTCATCCACGAACGCGCGCTGCGCTCCGTCGTCGGTGGCTCGCGGCTCATGCACGAACAGCTGCAGAACCTCGTGCTGACAACGAATCTGCCCCGGTGCGTGATCCGGGTCGTGCCCGAGTCGGCGCCGGTCTTCCGCGTCTTCCCCAGCACATTCACCATGATGGAGTTCCCCGGCCACCCGCCCGTGGTCTACGAGGAGACGTACACCGCCGGTCTCTTCGTCGACGACCGGGTGGCTGTCGAAGCGCTCTACATCGTCGTCACACGGCTGGAACAGGCCGCCCTTTCCGAGGGAGAATCGAGGGAGATGCTCATCCGGCTGGCGGACGAGTACGAGCTCATGAGGGAGTGACCCATGACGACCCGCGAGCGGACCTGGTTCAAGAGCAGCCACAGCGACGGGCAGGAACACAGCACGTGCGTCGAAGTCGCCCTCGACACCGGGGCCACCGCGGTTCGCGACTCCAAAGCGCCCGGCGCCGGGCACCTCACCGTCCCCCACACCGCCTGGAGCGCGCTGCTCAGCTCGCTGCGCTGACCTCGCGGCCGTCGTGCCAGACCGCCCGGACCCGGGCGGGCAGGTCGGCCACGGTGAGGTCCGTGCCGTCGAGGAGCACCAGATCGGCGCGCAAGCCCGGCTCGATGCGGCCGCGGTCGTCGTCGAGCCGGAGCAGCCGGGCCGCTTCGGAGGTGGCCGCCTTCAGGGCCGCCGCGTCGCCGAGCACCTCGGCCAGCAACCGCAGCTCGGTCGTCAAGTCGACATGGGGACGCGGCGCGAGGTCCGAGCCCGCGGCGATCCGCACGCCGGCCTCGGCGGCGAGGCGGACCGACCGGCGATGAGCGGCCGCGAACTCGCTGTCGCTGATCGGCGACAGCGTCGGCACGTACCAGGCGTTCCCCAGCGCGGCCACGGCGTCGTCGTCGAGGAAGGTGCCGTGCTCGATGCTGCGCGCCCCGGCGCGGGCCGCCGAGACGACGGCCGCCGACGAGTGCGCGTGGGCCAGGACGTCCCGGCCGCAGCGGCGGGCCTCGTCGACCAGGGCGACGAGCTCGTCGTCGGTCGGGCGGACGTCCACGTTCTCGCGGACGGCCCGCATGGCCCGCTCGCGCCGACCTTGATCCAGTCGGCGCCCGCGCGCACCATCCGGCGGACCGCCGCGCGGGCGGCGTCCGGCCCGTCGAACAGCGGGTCGGGCAGCGACGGATCACCGTAGTGGTCGACGGCGCCCGCTGGTGGCTCCCAGCTGTCGCCGAGCCCGCCGGTCGGTCCGAGCTGGCGGAGGCTGACCAGCAGGTCGGGCCCGCTGATCCAGCCTTCGCGCAGCGCGTGCTTGACCCCGGCGTCGGCGCCCCAGGCGTCCCGGACGGTGGTGATCCCGCGAGCCAGCAACCCGCGCAGCACCGGCACGGCTTCGAGGATCCGCGCGCTGCGCGGCAGCGGCTCGGGCCGCGGGAACGCGACGTGCACGTGGCAGTCGATGAGCCCGGGGATCAGCAGGCCGCCCGCGCAGTCGACGCGCTCGTCGCCGTCCAGGCCGAGGCCGACCTCGGCGATCCGGTCGCCGTCGAGCCGGACATCCGCGCGAAAACGCGCACCGGTCTCGGGGTCGAAGACGCGCGCTCCGGCGAGCAGCGTCACGCCAGTTCCTTGCGGTAGATGAGAAAGTCGCACGGCGTGGCGAGCGACGGCGCGAGGTGCGGGTAGTCCTCGGCGAGATCGGCGCGATGCGTCACGCGGTAGCCGAGCCGGCCGTACCACTCGGCGAGGAACTGCTTCGACGGATGTGTCCACTCGCGCGGCACGAGCAGTTCCAGCTGCATCTCGCGGCACCCGGCGTCCCGGCTCGTCCGCACGGCGAACCGCACCAGCTCGCGCCCGATGCCGATCCCGCGCCGCGCCGGGTCGGCGGCGAGCATGCCGAACTCGCCGGTGGTTTCGTCGAGCCGCTGGAGGCGCACGGATCCGGCGAAGTCGCCGTCGACCCGCGCGACGGCGATCTCCCCGGCCCGGACGAACCCGGCGACCTCTTCGACGGACGTCCGGTCGGTGCTCCCCTGCCAGAGCCCCTTCTCGGCCTCGGCGTAGACCTGGTTGACCAGTGCGGTGATCCGGGCGACCAGCGGCCCGTCACCCGCCGCGGACGGCGCCGGCAGCTCGATCTCCATGCGTCCATCCTGCCGAAATCACGGCTTCACCGCTCGCACGCAGTGCAGGAACGCTCCGACGCGGCTTTCCGACACCGTGGCGAAGCCGGCGTCCGCGAGCATCGGCGCGATCCGTTCGACGGGGTTGTCGCGCATCCCGGCACCGGCGGTCACGCCCACCAGGTGCCGGGTCAGCCGGCCGCGGGGCGGCCGGAAGTCGGCCAGCAGGATCCGGCCACCCGGGCGCAGCACCCGGAACATCTCGCCGAACGCCGCGCCGCGCACGTCTTCCGGGATGTGGTGCACAGCGAGGCTCGACACGACGACGTCGAACGTCCCGTCCGGCGCGTCCAGCGCCTCGGCCCGGCCCACCTCGAACGAGCAGTTCGCGCTCCCACGCAGACGGCGCGCCTCGCCGACCATCGGCTCGGACGGATCGACACCCACGGCGCTCCCGTCCGGCGACGCGGCTTCGGCCGCCAACGCGGTCAGGTAGCCCGGGCCGGCGCCGACGTCCAGCACCCGGTCTCCCGGCGCGACGCCCGCGAGGCCCACCAGCCGGCCGAACGTGTGTCTCCGCCGGCCGGCGAACGCCGTCACCGACAACAGCTCGTACGCCCGCGCGTGCTGGATCGCCCCCGGCGCCCGCGGGTCCCGCTTCCCGTGCAGCAGTTGTCCCAGGTTCATGACCACTCCCATAACTTAGTCGCGACTAAGAACATGGCCGCCAGGTTAGTCGCCACTAAGTTATCCGGCAAGGGGCACTACGATGCGCACGTGACCGAACCAGCCCGCCGCGTCCGGATGAGCGCCTCGGACCGTCGAGAGTCGATCCTCGCCGCCGCCACCGAGGTCTTCGCCGAGGTCGGCTACCTGCGCGGCAAGACGTCCACCGTGGCGCGCCGGGTCGGCGTCAGCGAGCCCGTGGTCTTCCAGAACTTCGGCACCAAGGCCGCCCTGTTCGCCGCCGTGGTGGACCGCGCCGCGGACCACGTCTGCCACCTGCTCGACCGGACGACGGCGAGCGCGGTCCCGGTCGCCGTCCTGCTCGAGACGATGCTGGACCCCGGCCACCTCGACCAGGTGCACAGCGCGGGCTCGGTCGGCGCGATCTTCGCCGACGCGGCCGCCGTCACCGACGAGCCCGAGATCGAAGCCGCCGCGAGAAGGTCCACCCAGCGGTTCGCCCGCTCGCTCACCGACCTGCTGGACCGCGGACGCGCCGGGGGCGAACTGCGACCGGACCTCGACGTCGAGGCCGCCGCCTGGTGGCTGCTCTCGTTGGTCGCGTCGCAGAAGTTCCGTCGCCGGACCGCCGCGGAACCGGCCGCGGTCGAGGCCAAGCTCGCCGCCGGCACCCTCGGCTTCCTCCTGGCGCCGCCCGGACGAAAAGACGCTCGCGAACCGGCTTGATCACACGGTTCGCGAGCGTCGGGAGAAAAGTCCTACTTGTCGCGGCGGAAGAGCTTGTTGCCCAGCCACACGATGGGGTCGTACTTGCGGTCCGCGACGCGCTCCTTCATCGGGATCAGCGCGTTGTCGGTGATGTGGATGCCCTCCGGGCACACCTCGCTGCAGCACTTGGTGATGTTGCAGTAGCCGAGGCCGTGCTCGTCCTGCGCCGCGTCACGCCGGTCCGCGACGTCGAGCGGGTGCATCTCCAGCTCGGCGATGCGCATCAGGTACCGCGGCCCGGCGAAGGACTCCTTGTTCTCCTCGTGGTCCCGCACCACGTGGCAGGTGTTCTGGCACAGGAAGCACTCGATGCACTTGCGGAACTCCTGCGAGCGCTCGACGTCCACCTGCTGCATCCGGTACTCCCCCGGTTCGAGACCGGGCGGCGGGGTGAACGACGGGATCTCCCGGGCCTTCGTGTAGTTGAACGACACGTCGGTGACGAGGTCGCGGATCACCGGGAACGTCCGCATCGGCGTCACCGTGATCACCTCGTCCTCGGTGAACGTCGACATCCGCGTCATGCACAGCAGCCGCGGCCGGCCGTTGATCTCCGCCGAGCACGAGCCGCACTTGCCCGCCTTGCAGTTCCAGCGCACCGCGAGGTCCGACGCCTGGGTGGCCTGCAGCCGGTGGATGATGTCGAGGACGACCTCGCCCTCGTTCACCTCGACCGTGTAGTCCTTCAGCTCGCCGCCCGCGTCGTCGCCGCGCCAGACCCGGAAACTCGCCTTGTAGGTCATGCCTTGCTCCCGGGATGCGTCTCGAGCTCCTCGTCGGTGTAGTACTTCCCGAGTTCGGCGAACTCGAACAGCTCGAGCAGGTCCTGCCGCAGCGGCAGCTGCTCCTTCACCGTCACGTCGATTTCCGGCACCACCGGGTTCTCACCCGGCGCCGACGCGCACACGAGAAGCTTGTGGCGCCATTCGGGGTCCAGCCCCGGGAAGTCGTCCCGCGTGTGCCCGCCGCGGCTCTCGGTCCGCATCAGCGCCGCCTTCGCGACGCATTCGCTGACCATCAGCATGTTGCGCAGGTCGATCGCGAGGTGCCAGCCGGGGTTGAACTGCCGGTGCCCCTCCACGGTGACGCGCAGGATCCGCTGCCGCAGCTCGCCCAGCTTCACCAGCGCCTGCTCGACCTCCTCGGCCTTGCGGATGATGCCGACCAGGTCGTTCATCGACTGCTGCAGCTCGGTGTGCAGGGTGTACGGGTTCTCGGCCGACGCGCCGTCGGGCGGGTCGAACGGCGCCAGCGCCATCTTCGCCGCGGCGTCCACATCGGACTCCTTGACGGCGGGCCTGCCGTCGAGGCCGTGCACGTACTCGGCCGCGCCGAGCCCGGCGCGGCGGCCGAACACCAGCAGGTCCGACAGCGAGTTCCCGCCGAGCCGGTTGGACCCGTGCATGCCGCCCGAGCACTCGCCCGCGGCGAACAGGCCGGGCACGCTCGCCGCGGCCGTGTCCGGGTCGACCTCGATGCCGCCCATGACGTAGTGGCAGGTCGGGCCGACCTCCATCGGCTCCGCGGTGATGTCGACGTCCGCCAGCTCCTTGAACTGGTGGTACATCGACGGCAGCCGCTTCTTGATCTCCTCGGCCGGCAGCCGGCTGGCGATGTCGAGGAAGACGCCGCCGTGCGGGGAGCCACGGCCCTCCTTGACCTCGGAGTTGATCGCGCGGGCCACCTCGTCGCGGGGCAGCAGGTCCGGCGTGCGCCGGTTGTTGTCCGCGTCGGCGTACCAGCGGTCGGCTTCCTCTTCGCTTTCGGCGTACTGGCCCTTGAAGACGTCGGGCACGTACTCGAACATGAACCGCTTGCCGTCGGAGTTCTTCAGCACGCCGCCGTCACCGCGCACGCCCTCGGTGACGAGGATGCCCTTGACGCTCGGCGGCCAGACCATCCCGGTCGGGTGGAACTGGACGAACTCCATGTTGATCAGCTTCGCGCCCGCCCGCAGGGCCAGCGCGTGGCCGTCACCGGTGTACTCCCACGAGTTCGACGTCACCTTGAACGACTTGCCGATGCCGCCGGTGGCGAGCACGACCGCGGGCGCCTCGAAGAGGATGAACCGGCCGCTCTCCCGCCAGTAGCCGAACGCGCCGGCGATGCGGCCCTCGGTGGTGAGCAGCTCGGTGACCGTGCACTCGGCGAAGACCTTGATCTTCGCCTCGTAGTCCCCGGTCTCGGCGAAGTCCTCCTGCTGCAGCGAAACGATCTTCTGCTGCATCGTGCGGATCAGCTCGAGGCCGGTGCGGTCACCGACGTGCGCCAGCCGCGGGTAGGTGTGCCCGCCGAAGTTGCGCTGGCTGATCCGGCCGTCCGCGGTGCGGTCGAACAGGGCGCCGTAGGTCTCCAGCTCCCAGACGCGGTCCGGCGCCTCCTTGGCGTGGAGCTCGGCCATCCGCCAGTTGTTGAGGAACTTCCCGCCGCGCATGGTGTCGCGGAAGTGGACCTGCCAGTTGTCGTTCGAGTTCGCGTTGCCCATCGACGCGGCGCACCCGCCCTCGGCCATCACCGTGTGCGCCTTGCCGAACAGGGACTTGCACACCACGGCGACGCGGAAGCCGCGTTCGCGGGCTTCGATCACGGCGCGCAGGCCGGCGCCACCGGCACCGATCACCACCACGTCGTAGCTGTGCCGTTCGACCTCGGTCATAAAAGAATTCCACCTCGGAACTGGGGGACGTCAGTTTTGGGAACACTGTCGGGGGCTAGTTCACGAACCTCAGGTCCGAAATCGCGCCGCTGGCGACGAGCATGACGTAGAAGTCGGTCAGCACCAGCGTGCCGAGCGTCGTCCAGGCCAGCGCCATGTGGCGGGTGTTCAGTTTCGTCACCTGCGTCCAGATCCAGTAGCGCACCGGGTGTTTGGAGAAGTGCTTCAGCCTGCCCCCGGTCACGTGCCGGCACGAGTGGCAGGAAAGCGTGTAGGCCCAGAGCAGGACGACGTTGCCGAGCAGGACGATGTTGCCCAGCCCGAACCCGAAGCCGCCGGTCTTCCCGTGGAACGCCGTGATGGCGTCGTAGGTGTTGATCAGCGAGACGACCAGCGCGACGTAGAAGAAGTAGCGGTGGACGTTCTGGATGATCAGCGGCAGGCGGGTCTCGCCGGTGTACTTGGCGTGCGGTTCCGCGACGGCGCAGGCGGGCGGGGAGAACCACACGGCCCGGTAGTAGGCCTTGCGGTAGTAGTAGCAGGTCAGGCGGAACCCGAGCAGGAACGGCAGCACGACGAAGCCGAGCGGGACGAAGCCGGGCAGGTCGCCGAACCAGTGGCCGAAGTGGCTCGAGCCTTCCACGCAGGACGTGGAAAGGCAGGGTGAGTAGAACGGCGTCAGGTAGTGGTAGTCGGGCACCCAGTACGCGGTGCGCACGAACGACCGGACCGTCGCGTAGATGATGAACGCCGACAGTCCGAGCACGGTCAGCAGCGGCGAGAGCCACCACCGGTCCGTGCGGAGGGTGCGCTCGGCGATCCGGGCCCGTTTCGGGGCCCGGACGCCGGTGCCGACGCCGTTGTCAGCGGGAGCGCTCACCGCTGGTCGCGCTTGTAGCCGCCGACGCCTTCGTCATCGGCGCCGTGCCAGAGCGCCGGGTCGTAGGGGGTGTCGGGGACGGGGACGCGCTCCGCGGCCTTCGCCTGGGCGGGCACCGCGAGCGGCGTGCCGTCGAGGTCCGCGGTGTCGATGTCGAGGCGCTCCACGTCGTTGGCGAGCCGGCGGATCGCCGACGCGTCGCCGTAGCGCGAGCGCAGTACGCCGACGCACTGCCTGAGCTGGCCGATGGTTCGCCGCAGCTCGGCGATCTCGGAGGTGGACATCATGCCTCCCGATGGTGGTGGGGCCGGCAGGGAACCAGCCGGGCGATCTTTCGCCCGTGCGAGCTTTACCGTGCGTCGTGCAATGTGACAACTAGCACACTAGCGGTTCTGGGGGTGATCGGGGTCACGCGGGTCGATCATCTGAATCGATTTTGATTCGGCGTTTTCGCGAGGTACTGTGGCCAGAGTCACGACCCAGAGGCGCCAGCGCTGCCGTCCCGCGGACCACCACACACCAGTGATCCGGAGCCGGACATGAGCCAGCCCACCACACCGACGCATCCTGTCATCGCCGAAGTCACCGCGCGCATCGCCGCCCGCAGTGCCGCGACGCGCACCGCGTACCTCGACCGCATGGCCGCCGCACACGCCGAAGGCCCGGTCCGCCGCGGTCTCGCCTGCAGCAACCTCGCCCACGGCTTCGCCGCCATGGAGGGCGCCGACAAGGAAGCGCTGCGGGCCGCGCGCGCCCCCGGCGTCGCGATCGTCTCGTCCTACAACGACATGCTGTCGGCGCACCAGCCGATGCAGGAGTACCCCGCCTGGCTGAAGAAGTCCGTGCGTTCCGCTGGCGGCGTCGCCCAGTTCGCCGGCGGCGTCCCCGCGATGTGCGACGGCATCACCCAGGGCCGCGCGGGCATGGAGCTGTCCCTGTTCAGCCGCGAGGTCATCGCGATGTCGACGGCGATCGCGCTGTCCCACGACATGTTCGACGCGGCGCTGCTGCTGGGCGTCTGCGACAAGATCGTGCCTGGCCTGCTGATCGGCGCGCTGTCCTTCGGGCACCTGCCGGCCCTGCTGGTTCCGGCCGGGCCGATGAACTCCGGGCTGCCCAACAAGGAGAAGGCCCGCGTCCGCCAGCTGTACGCCGAGGGCCTCGCGACCCGGGAAGACCTCCTGGACGCCGAAGCGGCGTCGTATCACTCGGCGGGCACCTGCACGTTCTACGGCACGGCCAACTCCAACCAGATGGTCGTCGAGGTGATGGGCCTGCACCTGCCCGGCGCCAGCTTCGTCCAGCCGGGTTCTGCGCTGCGGCGCGCGTTGACCGAGGAAGCCGGGCGGCGGGTCGTCGCGCTCTCGCGGGGCGAGGAGTACACGCCGGTCTCGCGGATCCTCGACGAGAAGGCGTTCGTCAACGGCGTCGTCGCGCTGCTCGCCACCGGCGGCTCGACCAACCACACGATGCACCTGGTCGCGATCGCCGCGGCCGCGGGCATCCAGCTGACCTGGGACGACTTTTCCGACCTGTCGGCCGTCGTGCCGCTGCTGGCGCGGGTCTACCCGAACGGCAGCGCCGACATCAACCACTTCCACGCCGCCGGCGGCATCCAGTTCCTGGTCGGCACGCTGCTCGACGCCGGGCTGCTGCACGAGGACGTGCACACGGTCGCCGGGTTCGGGCTGCACCGCTACCGCGCGGAGCCGATCCTGTCCGACGGCGAGCTCGTCTGGCGCGACGTCCCCACCCGGAGCCTCGACGAAGAGGTGCTGCGCCCGGCGTGGCGGCCCTTCGCCGCGGACGGCGGGCTGCGGATGGTCGAGGGCAACCTCGGCCGCGCCGTGGTCAAGGTGTCCGCGGTGGCGCCCGAGCACCGCGTCGTCCAGGCGCCCGCGCGGGTGTTCACCACCCAGGAGGCGTTCACGGCCGCGTTCGAGGCGGGCGAGCTGGACCGCGACGTCGTCGTGGTGATCCGCCAGCAGGGTCCGCAGGCCAACGGCATGCCGGAGCTGCACGGCCTGACCCCGGCGCTGGGCGTCCTGATGGACCGCGGGCACGCGGTGGCCCTGCTCACCGACGGCCGGATGTCGGGCGCGTCGGGCAAGATCCCGGCCGCGATCCAGGTGACGCCGGAAGCCGCGGCGGGCGGCCCGATCGCCCGCGTCGCCGACGGCGACGTCATCCGGCTCGACGCCTCCGCGGGCTCTCTCGACGTGCTGGTCGGTGACGAAGAACTCGCCCTGCGTGAGCTTGTGGACTTCCCGCCGTCCGAAGCATCCTGGACCGGCACCGGCCGGGAGCTGTTCGCCGCGTTGCGCCGTGCCGTCGGCCCCGCCGACCAGGGCGCTTCCGTGTTCGGACCGCTCACGCCGGAGCACTTCGGCATTCCCACGCACACTCTGGAAACCCAGGAGGTCGGTCAGTGACCACCGGTCAGGACCTGCTCGAGCTGTCCCCCGTGATGCCCGTCGTGGTGATCGACGACGCCGGCGACGCGGTGCCCACGGCGCGGGCCCTGCTCGCCGGCGGGATCGGGGTCATCGAGCTGACCCTGCGCACCCCGGCGGCGTTGTCGGCGATCGAGCGCGTCGCCGCCGAGGTGCCGGACATCGTCATCGGCGCCGGCACCGTCACCTCGCCGGGCCAGGCGAAGCAGGCGGCGGACGCGGGCGCGAAGTTCCTGGTGACCCCGGGCTGCACGGACGCCGTCGTCGACGCGTGCTTCGGGACCGGGCTGCCGTTCCTGCCCGGCGCGAGCACCGTGTCCGAGGCGATGCGGCTGGCCGAACGCGGGCTTTCGGCGCTGAAGTTCTTCCCCGCGGAGGCCAGCGGCGGGGTCGCGTACCTGAAGTCGATCGCGGGTCCGTTGCCTTCGCTCAAGTTCTGTCCCACGGGCGGGATCACGGTCGCTTCGGCGCCTGCCTACCTGGCACTGCCGAACGTCGGCTGCATCGGCGGCTCCTGGCTGACGCCCAAGCCCGCGTTGGCGGCCGGCGATTTCGCCGCGATCGAAGCGCTGGCCGCGGAAGCCGCGAAGCTGTAACGGAGATCACCCCGGGCCATTTCCGCGCTCGAACGGCGGAATGCGCGTCCGGATGGCGGGAGCACCGTTCCAGCGCGCTGGAACGGTGCTCCGAGTGGGTGTGGCCGCGGTCATGAAAACCCGCGCCGCTCCACTGAACGGGTCATTCGCGGTTCCGGTGGGTGATTTACCGGCCTGTTATCGTTCCTTCTCGCTGTTTCAAGCGAGGAGAACCGGTGTCCCTGACCAGTGTGGTCGCCCCCAGTCCTGCCCCCGAGAACGTCGCCGCGCTCGTCGGTGAACGCCTTTCCCTGTCGGCGCTCCACCAGTTGGGCGGGACTCTCGGCGGTTATTCCTTCGTCAAGGTCGTGGTGGACCGCGAGAAATCCGTCATCCACTTCCTGAACGACGCGCGCCATTCCTTTCACGCGATCTATATCGGCGAAGAGATCCTCGGCGTCCCCGAAGAACGCGTGCGCGCCGAGATCGACTCGTACAACGAGACCTTCTACCACGCGCCGGACCGCCGGTTCCTGCTCGGCATTCTCGCGCTCCACACGCGCCAGGAAAAGAAGATCCTTTCGCTGGAGACGGTCGAGGTCGACACCATGCCGGCCGCCCTGATCCGCGAGTTCCACGCGTTCGTCGCGCAGCACGTCGACCCGGCGCTGCCGCTGCTGTTCAAACCGGCCAACCAGCTGCAGGAGCGGATCGTCCGCGAGATCCCGGCGGGCGAGCTGCCCCGCGTGTTCGCGCACGAGCTGTTCTCGACGGCGCCGTTCGTGGCGTTGAACCCGGGCACGACCACCGGACGGCTGCGCGCGTTCCGCACCGAAGCCGAGTACCGCGCCGCCGTGCTGGACTGGACGGACATCGTCGTGATGGACCGCGTGCCCGACGACATCCCGCGGCTGTCCGGCATCGTCAACGCCCGGCACACGACGCCGTTGTCGCACACCAACGTCCTCGCCACCGGCTGGCAGATCCCGAACGCCGTCCAGCTCGGCGCCCTCGCCGAGATCGACCGCCGCGGGCTCGACGGGAAGTGGGTCGAGTACACGGTGGACGCGCAGGCGTCGTCGATCGGCCTGCGCGAGGTGGCGGAGCCGGCCGAGGCGGCGCCCCGGCCGGGCTGGTACGCCCAACGCGTCACACTGGAGGAGCCCGAAGCCGACCACAGCCCCATCGTGAACCTCGCGCGGCTGCGCGCGTCGGACCGGCACCGCTACGGCACCAAGGCGGCCAACCTCGGCGAGCTGCACCACGTCCTGGCCCACGGTTCGCAGCGGCTCCTCGGCTTCTACCAGGTGCCGCGGCCGCCGCGGGACAACCTGCTGCCGTACCTGGCCCGGCTGCTGGACGTCCCGCCCGAGGCCGACTTGGCCGAGGCGGCCCGCCGGCTGCTCGACGACCGCGTCCGCGTGCCGCGCGGCGTCGCGCTGCCGTTCTCGCTGCAGCGGCGGTTCCTGGAGTCGTCACCGCGGATCCAGCAGGCCATCGGCAAGCTGAAGATGGCTCTCGAGCTGGACGCACGCGAGATCGAACCGCTGTGCGTCGAGCTGCAGAGCCTGATCCGGTCGGCGAAACTGCCGGACTCGCTGGCCCGCGAGATCGACTCGGCGCTCGTCTCGGAGCTGGCCGGGGTGCGGGCATTCGTCGTACGCAGTTCTTCGAACGCCGAGGACCTCGCCGGGTTCTCGGCCGCCGGGATCTACGAGTCGCTCAACCACGTCACCACCGCCGAGCGGATCTTCGCCAGCGTCAAGGAAGTCTGGGCTTCACTGGTTTCGGTGCGCAGCGTCCGGCTGCGGCGGCAGGCCGGGATCTCCCTCGACGAGTGCTACATGGGCGTCGTGATCCAGGAGCAGGTCGCGGCCGACTTCGGCGGCGTGCTGGTGACGACGAACCCGATGAACCGCGCGGACTTCCGCACGGTGTACCTCAACGTTTCCCCGCAGGTCACCGACGTCGTCGACGGTTCGGCACTGCCGATGCAGTACCTGTACTCGACGGTCGAGGGCGGCGGCCGCACGGTGTCGCTCGGCGACGCTGCTTCGGATCTCGACGAGGACGCGCACGAGCAGCTGCAGCGGCTCGCCGTCGCCGGCCGCCTGCTGCAGGCGCACTTCTCGCCCGACTACACCTTCGACTCGCCGGTGGACGTCGAGTGGCTCGCCGACCGCGACCGCGTCCACATCGTGCAGCTGCGTCCTTATTCTGTTTGAGTTTCCGGGAGAGATCATCATGCTGGGCTTTCGCCTGCCCGCGAAACCCGCCGTTCAGCGCGCCGTCCGGCTGACCTACGGGTTCCAGTTCTTCTTCGGCCTGCTGCTGTGGGTGCCGATCTTCTACCAGTACCAGAAGCTCGTCGGCCTGTCCGACGGCGAGATCTTCGGCATCCAGAGCATCTACTACGTCGTGTTCTGCCTGCTGGAGATCCCGACCGGGATGATCGCCGACCGGTTCGACTACCGCACTTCGCTGGCGGCCGGCGCCGGTGTGCTCGTGGCGGCGAACCTGGTGCCAGTCTTCCTGGTCTCGTACACCGGGTTCCTGGTGCACTTCGTCCTGATCGCCCTGGCGCGCTCGCTGGTTTCCGGCGCGCAGAGCGCGTACCTGTACGAGTACCTGCATGCCTCCGGCTCGGGGGAGCACTACCTTCGCGTCGAAGGTGTCGGCCGGGCGTACAGCCTGATCGGCAAGATCGTGTACTGGCCGGTGATCGGCCTGCTGATGACGTGGAACCTCCCTTCCCCGTACTGGCTGACGGCGATCAACGCGGCCGTGTCCCTGGTGTTCGCGTGCAAGCTCCCGCCGATCCCCGGCGGACGGCGGGCCACCGGCAAGACGGCCTCGCTCCTGGCCGGCGTCGGTGGCGCGCTGTCGGCACTGCGCTCGTCGCGGTGGCTGGTGCTGCTGATGGTGCAGGGCATCGCGATGTTCACGCTGGTGCGGATCTGCCAGGTGAACCTGTTCCAGCCGATCCTGGAGTCCAAGTCGCTGTCGGTGCACTGGTACGGCGCGGTGCTGGCCGCGATGACGGTCTTCGAGGCACTGGGCGCGGCCCGTCCCCACCGGCTCCGCCGCGCCATCGGCCCGGTCGGCTCGGTGTTCACGCTGACGATCGTGATGGCGCTGTGCCTCGGTTTCGTCGTCGTGACCGGTTCCTTCCCGGCGGTGGTGCTGCTGTGCGTCTTCGCGGTGGCGACGGGCATCGCGTTCCCGGTGCAGAAGCAGCTGCTGAACGACTCCATCCCGGACTCGCGGTACCGCGCGACGCTGCTGTCGATGGAGTCCATCATGGACCGCGCGGTGTGCGCGCTGGTGGCGGTGGCGCTGGGCGCGTACCTGTCGGCCGGCCGGCTGAACGAGTTCCTGGTGCTGACGGCCGTGGTCACCTGCGTGGTGATGGGGCTGCTGGCGGTGTTGTTGCTCGCGGTCCGCAAGCACCGCTCGGACCGCCGGCCCGCGCCACCCCGCCCGCGAGCGGCCGAGCACGCCGTCGTCGGCGGGCCGGCCAACCCGCCCACCGGGCACGGATCGGAACTCCGCCTTCGACACGGCGGCGGGGACGTCCGGAACTGACCGATCCGGCCGGGGAACCCACCCTGGGGCAGGCGCCGCCATTGCCGGGCGGCTGGTCGGCGACCGCCGGATTCCGTGCCTGCCCGACCGCGTCACCCCGCCCTTTGGCCTGTCGGGACCGCTCGGCGAGAAGACGCGATGGTCCGGCCGGGCCGGCCGCCGCGTCAGTCGATGTAGGCGTCGTCGAGGAGGGTGGACTCCGCGCCGTACTCGCGGAGTTCCTCCTTGATCACCGTGTACGCCAATCCCTGCGGGTAGCCCTTGCGGGCCAGGAAGCCGAGCAGCCGCCGCAACGCCGTCTGCTCGTCGACGTTGCCGAGGGACCCGAGCCGCTTGCGGACCAGTTCCCTGGCCATCTGCTCCTCGGACTCCCGGTCGACCTCTTCCACCGCCTGCGCCGCGACCTCGTCGTCGACGCCCTTGCGCCGCAGCTCGGCCGCGAGCGCGGTGCGGGACAGGCCCTGGTTCGTGTGCCGGGACTTCACCCACAGTTCCGCGAACTCCGCGTCGTTGACCAGCCCCGCCCGGTCGAGCTTGCCGAGCAGGGTTTCGCTGGTCTCCTCGTCGAAGCCCTTGCGGTGCAACGCCTGCCGGAGCTCCTCCTGAGTGCGCGCACGCACGGCCAGGAGGTCGTAGCAGATCTCCTTGGCCTTCTTGTACCGCTCCTCGGGAGGCAGCTCCGCCGGCGGGATCTTCGGCGCCCTCGCCACCTCGACTACTCCTCGTTCTCCTGGCATCCAGAACCGCACGTCACGTCGAAACGCGACCACACCGGGGGTCCAGGGGGGCTTGCCCCCTGGCGGGGGTCCGGGGGTTCGCCCCCCGGAGGACACGGCGGAGGGATCAAGGCGAGCGCACTCCGCGAGCACACCTCACCCAATCCCGCAGCCCGAACCCCTCCCGATCAGAAGTCGACCGGCGCCGGAACGGCCTCGGCGGCTTCGGCGTCGAGCTGCGGGCCGATGCCGAGCTTCTCCTTGATGCGCTTCTCGATCTCGTTGGCGATGTCCGGGTTGTCGCGCAGGAACTTCCGCGCGTTCTCCTTGCCCTGGCCGAGCTGGTCGCCCTCGTAGGTGTACCAGGCGCCGGACTTGCGCAGGATCGCCTGGTCGACACCCATGTCGATGAGCGAACCCTCGCGGGAGATGCCGTGGCCGTACAGGATGTCGAACTCGGCCTGCTTGAAGGGCGGGGCCATCTTGTTCTTCACGACCTTGACGCGGGTGCGGTTGCCGACCGGCTCGCCGCCGTCCTTGAGCGTCTCGATGCGGCGCACGTCGAGCCGGATCGAGGCGTAGAACTTCAGCGCCTTGCCACCGGTCGTGGTCTCCGGGGAGCCGAACATGACGCCGATCTTCTCGCGCAGCTGGTTGATGAAGATCGCGGTGGTGCCGGAGTTGTTCATCGCGCCGGTTATCTTGCGCAGCGCCTGGCTCATCAGGCGGGCCTGGAGGCCGACGTGCGAGTCGCCCATCTCGCCCTCGATCTCGGCGCGCGGCACGAGCGCGGCCACGGAGTCGATGACCAGGATGTCGAGCGCGCCGGAGCGGATCAGCATGTCCGCGATCTCCAACGCCTGCTCACCGGTGTCCGGCTGGGAGACGAGCAGCGCGTCGGTGTCCACGCCGAGCTTCTTGGCGTAGTCGGGGTCCAGCGCGTGCTCCGCGTCGATGAACGCCGCGATGCCGCCGTTGCGCTGCGCGTTCGCCACCGCGTGCAGGGCGACCGTGGTCTTACCGGAGGACTCCGGGCCGTAGACCTCGATGACCCGGCCGCGGGGCAGCCCGCCGATGCCGAGCGCGACGTCGAGGGCGATGGCACCGGTGGGGATCACGGCGATGGGCGCGCGGCCTTCTTCGCCGAGGCGCATCACCGAGCCCTTGCCGTACTGCTTGTCGATCTGCGCAAGGGCCAGTTCGAGCGCCTTGTCCTTGTCGGGTGCTGCTGCAGGCATGGAAGTCCACCTCGCTGGTCTGAGCCCCGTCGAGGGCTCTGTGTCGGTTCTTCAGCTGTCCGGTCCGACGCTAGCGGCGGGGACCGACAATTCCAGGCGCGGCGCCCAATCTGTGGATCGCTGGACCCGATGTGGACAACACCCTAGACGAACACCTGTTCGAGGTCGGGAGCGACACACCTTTGCGCTAGGATTTTCGCCCGCCCGGGCCGGCGTCGTCCGGATCCGCCCAGGTCAGCGGCGTTCCGCCGGGACGTCGAAGGCGTCGCAGACCTCGCGCCAGATCTCCTTCACCGGAATTCCGGCGGTCAGCGCCTGGTCGACGGTGCGCCCCCCGAGCGCGCTGAGCACGTGATCCCTGGCCAGCACCTGAGCCCGCCCGGGGCCGAACTCGTCGGCCATCAGCCGCCGGAAAACCGTGATTCGCATCGGACCCATGCTATCCGGGCGGTCGCGGCGGGCACGAACGGCCCGTTCGCGCCATCGAGGTTCAGCCGCCGTCGAGACGCACCGGCCGGTCGCCGCCGGCCGGCCACCGCGACGCCGGTCGTGGCCCACCCGGCGCACCGCGGGGCCGGCGTCACTCGCCGGGCTGGACGCTCTGCTCGAAGTAGTCGGCCAGCGTGCCCGGCGTCGTCGTCTGGGCCTGGTCACTCGAATTCAGCTGGTAGATGAACCCGGCCAGGGGCCGGTCCGCCACCGTGAACACGAGCACCGCCGACGCCTTGCCCGCGGCCGAGGAGTAGTGCCCCTTGAGCCCGTTGCCGCCCCAGTCGGCCTCGGTGCGGTCGCCGCCCGCCGAGGCGAGCAGGCCGTCGGTGTACTGCTTGAGCGTGGCGGCGTCGTCGCCGTGGACGTAGGTCACCTGCGTGCCCGCCCGGCCCGGGGCGGAGCAGGTCGACGACACCCCGATGCGCTGTGCCGGCGCCGCCGGGCCGTTGCCCATGCCCGGTTTGCAGTCGCCGGTGTCCGCGATCTTCCCGGCGAGCTGGCGCAGGCAGCCCGTGAAGCCCTTGTCGTCCGCCTGCCCCGGCGTCCTGCACTGGTCCGCGGTGTAGGTGGTCGCCGAGGACGACGACGTGAGGGCGAAGGTCAGCCCCGCCGCGAGCACCACGACGACCGCGGCCGCGATCCCGATGAACAGCTTCTTCTTCCCGCCCGGCTTCGGCGCGGCCTGCTCCGGCGCGGGCGAGTACGCCGGGAAGTTCGACGGCGCGGGCGTCTGCACCCGCTGCGGGCCGCTGGGCGGGAAGTTCGACGGCCGCTGGTAGCCCGGCGGCGGCGCGTACTGCGAGCGGTGCGGCGCGGTGCCGGTCGCGGCCATGGCCCCGTCGACGTTCTGGGTCCGCACGGCCAGCCCGTCCCGCGCCACGTGCTGGGCGCCGAGCGCGACCGCGGTCTCCGGCTGGTCGAGGCTGCCCGGCACGACACCGAGCTTCTCCGCGATCATCGTGCCGACCAGCGGCAGCCGGCTCGACCCGCCCACGAGGTAGATGCCGGCCAGCCGGTCCGGGGTCAGCCCGGAGGACCGCAGCGTCCGCGACAGCAGTTCGACGCTGCGCAGCATCGCCGGCCGGACCAGCGCTTCCAGCTCGCCGCGGGTGACGAGGACGTCCTTGAACGGCTCGGGCATCGGCACCTCGGTCTGCGGGTGCCGCGACAGCGCCTCCTTGGCCGCCTTGACGTCCTCCTGCAGCGCGCGCCGGGTGCGCCGGTCGGCGGTCGACTCGGGCCGCAGCAGCCCCTGCCAGCGCTGCGGGTCGGAGTGCGAGACCTCGCGCCCGACGTGCACCATCAGCGCCTGGTCGACGTCGAGGCCGCCGAGGTCGGGCAGGCCGTCCTCGGCGAGCACGGTGAACCCGTTCTGCGTGGCGCCGACGACGGCGACGTCGAAGGTGCCCGCGCCGAGGTCGTAGACCGCCAGCGCCTGGCCGGGGGCCAGCGCCTTGCCGGGGAACGAGGCGAAATGCGCCGCCGCGGCGACCGGTTCGGGCACCAGCAGGATGTTCGGGCCCATCCCGGCGAGCCGGGCGGCGGACATCAGGACGTTGCGGCGGGGCTGGCCCCACTGCGCGGGGTGGGTCAGCCGGACCTCGTCGGGCTGTTCGCCGCCGAGCTGGCGGGAGGTCTCTTCGAGCACCCGGCGCAGGATGGCGGCGAGCGCTTCGGTCACCGGGACGACGTCGGTGCCGAGCAGCAGGGTCTGCTCGTCGATGCGGCGCTTGGGGTTGGGCTCGAAGCGCGTCGGGTCGAGGCGGGCGCGGCGCTCGGCGTCGCGGCCGACCATGATCGTGCCCTCTTCGGTGGCGAACACCGCCGACGGCATGTTGGCCGAGCCGTCCACTTCGACGACCCGGGGCGGCCTTCCGTGCGCCGAAAGCACGGCGACGGTGTTGGACGTCCCGAGGTCCACCGACAGGATCCGCACAGCACTCCCCTTCACGAAAACGCGCCTTGACGGCGCTCGCGGTGATGCTGCCATGCGCGCGGTCACCGTGCGTGCGGACCCGGGAAAGTCACTGCTCCTTGACGCGGCGGCCGATCACGAGGCACGATAGTTGCGCAGTTCGGTCAACCGAATTGCTCAGATCGCGCAAAGGAGATCGACGCTCTCGTGATCAATCCGGGTACCCGGCACGCCTCGCCGTCACACGCCGAGCAGGCGGTCCGCCGCGCCATCGAGCGGTCAGCAGAGCACCGCATGGCCGGCATCCGGACCCGCGCGCCCACCCCGGCACGCCCATCGGTCCCGCCGTCGCCGCGCGAATCCCACCGGCGCTCGGGGAACCGGCCCCGGCTGGTGCTCGGCACGCACCGGATCGGCGGGCTCTACGCCACCGGCGGCGACATCGCCGCCGAAGTGCTGAAGCCCCTGCCCGAGGCGAAGCCTCGGTTGTCACAGCCGCCTGCCTGGCACCTGAACCACGTCCTGGCCACCGGAAGGAAGAACCCTTGAGCGACCTCCCGATCCTCGCCGTCACCCTCGGCGACCCCGTGGGCATCGGCCCGGAGATCACCCTGAAGACGTTGCTCGAGCCGGAGGCGCTGCAACTGGCGCGCGGGATCGCCGTCGGTGACGCGATCGTGCTCGAGCGCGTCGCCCGGCACCTGGGGCTGCACGTGGAAATCAACCCAGTCGCCACGGTCGCCGACGCGCGCTTCACCACGGGTGTGGTCGACGTCCTCAACCTCGGCGTCGTCCGGGAAGACCTGCCGTGGGGCGAAGTCAACGCGACCGCGGGGGCCGCCGCCGTGGGCGCGATCGAGGTGGCCACCCGGCTGGCGATGGCCGGCGAGGTCGACGCGGTCGTGACCGCGCCGATCAACAAGGAGGCGATCTGGGCGGCCGGCTCGCGGCACCTCGGGCACACCGAGATGCTCGGCGAGCTCACCGGATCGACCCGGTTCAACACGATGTTCTGGGTTTCCGGGCTGAAGATCTTCTTCGCCACGCGGCACGTTTCCCTGCGCGAGGCGCTCGACCGGATCACCCGGGAGAACATCGAGCACGCGATCCGCGAGGCCTACACCGCGCTGGAGGTGTTCGGCACGGAGAAACCGAGACTGGCGGTGGCGGCGCTGAACCCGCACGGCGGGGAGAACGGCAAGTTCGGCGACGAGGAGATCGTCGCGATCGCCCCCGCGGTCGCCGCCGCGCGGGCGGCCGGGCTCGACGTGGTCGGCCCGATCCCCGCGGATTCGGTGTTCCACCAAGGGATCCAGGGCCGGTTCGACGGGGTGCTCTCGCTCTACCACGACCAGGGGCACATCGCGGCGAAGACGTACGACTTCGACGGCACGGTCTCGGTGACGGTCGGCCTGCCGATCCTGCGCACGTCGGTCGACCACGGCACGGCGTTCGACATCGCCGGCACCGGCCGGGCGTCGCACGGCACGATGCGCGCGGCGTTCAAGGCCGCGGCGACACTCGCGCCGTACGCGCGGAAGCTGCCCGCCAGCTACCCACCGGGCCGATGACGGCCGGGGTGCCCCGCAAGCGGTGGGCGTACGTCATCCCGGTCGCGGTGGTCATGTACATGCTGGCCTACCTCGACCGCACGAACGTCGCGGTGATCCTGCCCTACATCGGCGACGACTTCCCGTTGTCCGCCGGCGCGAAGGGGCCCTACCTGGTCGGCTGGCTCATCGATGTCACCGGCGGCGCGACCACCGGGTTCGTCGTGCTGGCCGCGTTCCTCGCCGTGGCCGCCGGCCTGGCGTTCTTCGGGCTGAAACCGGCCCTCATCGACGACTTGGAAGACTCGGCGCATGTCCCAGCCTCGACCAGGAACCCGTGACCGGCGCGCGATGCTGCTCGAAGCCGTCCGCGACGGCGCGGGCGGCATCGCGGAGCTGGCCGAGGAATTCGGCGTCTCGGAGTCGACGATCCGGCGCGACCTCGCGTCGCTCGCCGGGGCCGGGCACGTCGTCCGCACCTACGGCGGCGCGCTCGACACCGAACGCAGTCCGCTCGAGAAGGACCGCGAGCACGCGGCGGCGAAGGACGCCATCGCCCGGGAAGCCGCCACGCTCGTGCGGGACGGCGAGGTCGTGCTGCTCGACGCCGGCACGACCACCGGCAGGCTCGCCCGCCACCTCGCCCACCGCGAGGGGCTGACCGTGGTCACCAACGGCGTCACCGCGATCCGCGAGCTCGCCGGCTTCGCCGGGATCGACCTGATCGTGCTGGGCGGCCGGCTGCGGCACCCCGGCGAGGCGATCCTCGGCGAGAGCGTGCTGGCGCAACTGCGGCACATCTCACCCGACCGGGTGTTTCTGGGCGCGGACGGCCTGGTGCCCGGACGGGGGCTGTGCTGTCCGTCACTGGAGCAGTCGGTGGTCAAGCACGCGATGCTCCGCGCGGGCACCGAGGCGTACGTGCTGGCCGACCATTCCAAGCTGGGCCAGGCCCCTTTTCCCTACTGGACCCCGCTCGACCGCGAGTACCGATTGATCACCGACGAACCGAACGTCGACGTCACCTATCCGCAGTTCGCCCAGAGCGTGATCCTGGCCGGCTCGCCGGAAACTGTCGGTGGTGCCGCGCATGATGGACGACGTGGCCACTGACGTGCTCGACCTCTTCTCCCCCGCGACCCGGGACTGGTTCGCGGGAGCCTTCGCCGCGCCCACCGCGGCGCAGGAAGGGGCTTGGCGGGCCGCGCACGCGGGCGAGCACGCCCTGGTCGTGGCGCCCACCGGGTCCGGCAAGACGCTGTCGGCGTTCCTCTGGGCGCTGGACCGGCTCTCGGTGGAGCCGCCGCCGGCGGAAGCCACCAAGCGCTGCCGGATCCTCTACGTCTCCCCGCTGAAGGCCCTCGCCGTCGACGTCCAGCGGAACCTGCGCGCCCCGCTCGCCGGGATCTCGCAGGCCGCCCGGCGGCTCGGGCTGCCGGTGCCGGAGATCGAGGTGGGCATGCGCACCGGCGACACCACCGCGGCCGAGCGCCGCACGTTCGGCAAGACCCCGCCGGACGTGCTGGTGACCACCCCGGAGTCGCTGTTCCTGATCCTCACGTCCTCGGCGCGGGAGTCGCTGCGCGGGGTCGAGACGGTGATCGTCGACGAGGTCCACGCCGTGGCGGGCGGCAAGCGCGGCGCGCACCTCGCGCTGTCGCTGGAGCGACTGGACTCGCTGCTGCCGAAGCCGGCGCAGCGGATCGGCCTGTCGGCGACGGTCCGCCCGATCGACGAGGTCAGCGCGTTCCTGGCGGGCGGCCGTCCGGTGCGGGTGGTCCAGCCGAAACTGGCGAAGACCATCGAGGTCCGCGTCGAGGTCCCGGTCGAGGACATGGGCAACCTCGACGCGCCACGCGGCGGCCCGGCACCGAGCCCGCTCGACGCGCTGGAGTCGCCGGAGTCGCCGGACTCGCCGGAGTCGTTGGAGTCGCTGACCGAGGCGTTCCCGCCCGGGGGCATCGCGCCGGGCGGGCTGGGCACGCTGGAGGAGATGGCCGGCAACCCCGTGCAGCGGCCGTCGATCTGGCCGGCGGTCGAGGAACGAGTGCTGAGCCTGATCCGCGCGCACCGGTCGACGATCGTGTTCGCCAACTCCCGCCGGCTCACCGAGCGGCTCACCGCGCGGCTCAACGAACTGGCCGCCGAGCAGACGGAACTCACCCCGGCCGACGCGTTCCCGGCGGAAGCCGTCGGGCAGTCCGGCGTGAGCACCGGCGCGCCGCCGGTGATCGCCAGGGCGCACCACGGGTCGATGTCGCGGGAGCAGCGCACGCACGTCGAGGAGTCGCTCAAGTCCGGGCAGCTGCCGTGCGTGGTGGCGACGTCGTCGCTGGAGCTGGGCATCGACATGGGCGCGGTCGACCTGGTGGTGCAGATCGAGGCGCCGCCGACGGTGGCGTCCGGGCTGCAGCGCGTCGGCCGGGCCGGGCACCAGGTCGGCGCGGTGTCGTCGGGGGTGATGTTCCCGAAGTTCCGCGGTGACCTCGTCTCCTGCGCGGTGGTCGCGGAACGGATGGCGAGCGGGGCCATCGAAGCGGTGCGCTACCCGCGCAACCCGCTGGACGTCCTGGCCCAGCACGTCGTCGCGATGGTGGCACTCGAACCGTGGACGGTGCCGGACCTCGCGTCGCTGGTGCGGCGGGCGGCGCCGTTCGCCTCCCTGCCGGACGACGCGCTGCACGCCGTGCTCGACATGCTCGCGGGCCGGTACCCGAGCGAGGAATTCGGCGAGCTGCGCGCGCGGATCACCTGGGACCGGATCAGCGGCGAGCTGCGCGGGCGGCCGGGTTCGCAGCGGCTGGCGGTGACCTCGGGCGGCACCATCCCGGACCGCGGGCTGTTCACCGTGATGACCCCGGGCGGGGACGGCAAACCCGGCAGTGTCGATGGCCCCTCAGCGGGAAAGCGTGCTTCGGGGCAACGCGTCGGCGAGTTCGACGAGGAGATGGTGTACGAGTCGCGCGTCGGCGACACCATCCTGCTGGGCACGTCGTCGTGGCGGATCACCGACATCACGCACGACCGGGTCATCGTGGTGCCCGCGCCGGGCGAACCGGCGCGGATGCCGTTCTGGAAGGGTGACGCGCCGGGCCGTCCGCTGGAACTCGGCCGGGCGCTGGGGAAGTTCGTCCGCGAACTGTCCACATCGGACGAAAAGAAGGCACGCGAGCGGGCCGAGGCGGCGGGGCTCGACGAGCGGGCGTGCGACAACCTCCTCACTTACCTGGCCGAGCAGAAGGCCGCCACCCGGCACGTGCCGAACGACCGGACGATCCTGCTGGAGCGCTACCGCGACGAGCTGGGCGACTGGCGGATCGTCGTGCACTCGCCGTTCGGCGCGCAGGTGAACGCGCCGTGGGCACTGGCGATCGCGGCGCGGCTGCGCGAGAACCGCGGCGTCGACGCGCAGATCGCGCACTCCGACGACGGCATCGTGCTGCGCCTGCCGGACGCGCTGGACGCCGAGGGCGGCGACGTGACCATCGGCGCCGACGACATCCTGCTCGACCCCGAAGAGGTCGAGCAGCTGATCGTCGCCGAGGTCGGCGGCTCGGCCGTGTTCGCGGCGCGGTTCCGCGAGTGCGCGGCGCGGTCGCTGCTGCTGCCGCGCCGGGACCCGCGGCGCCGCACCCCGCTGTGGCAGCAACGGCAACGCGCGTCGCAGCTGCTGTCGGTCGCGGCGAAGTACGAACGGTTCCCGGTCGTGCTGGAAGCGATGCGGGAGGTCCTGCAGGACGTCTACGACGTGGGCGGGCTGCGTGAGCTGATGGCCGACGTCCGGGCCCGCAAGGTCCGGCTGGTGGAGGTTGAGACGCCGGCCCCGTCGCCGTTCGCGCGCAGCTTGCTCTTCGGCTACGTCGGGATGTTCCTCTACGAGACCGACGCGCCACTGGCCGAACGGCGGGCGGCGGCGCTGTCGCTGGATTCGGCGCTGCTGGCCGAGCTCCTGGGCACCGAGGCGATCCGGGAGCTGCTCGACCCCGAGGCCGTCACCGAGGTCGAACGATCGCTGCAGCGGCTCGATCCCGACCGGCACGCGCGCTCGGCCGAGGACGCCGCCGACCTGCTGCGGTTCCTCGGCGACCTGACCGTCGAGGAAGCCGCCGAGCGCGGGATCCAGGCGGAGTGGCTCACCGAGCTGGCGGCGGCGCGGCGGGCGATCCGGGTCCGGATCGGGGGTACCGAACGGTTCCTGGCGATCGAGGACGCGGGCCGGGTGCGCGACGCGCTGGGCACGGCGCTGCCGGTGGGTGTGCCCGAGGCGTTCACCGAACCGGTCGCGGACCCGCTCGGCGACCTGCTGTCGCGCTACGCCCGGAGCCGGGGCCCGTTCGCCGCGGCGGACGCGGCCGCGCGGTTCGGGCTCGGCACGGCGGTCGTCACCGGGGTCCTCGACCGGATGACCGGCGAAGGCCGGCTGGTCCGGGGCGAGCTGAGCCCGGTCGGGCATCCGGACACGCACGGTGTCGGGATCGAATACTGCGACTCCGCGGTCCTTCGGCGGCTACGGCGGGCGTCGCTGGCGAAGCTGCGAGCCGAGGTGGAGCCGGTCGAACCGGCGGCGCTGGGCCGGTTCCTGCCCGCGTGGCACGGGTTCGGCGGGCGCGTCCGGGCGGCGCCGACGGCGGACGACGTGCTGTCGGTGGTCGAGCAACTGGCCGGGGCGCCGCTGCCGGCGAGCGCGGTGGAGTCGCTGATCCTGCCCGGACGGCTGCCGGGCTACTCCCCCGCGCTGCTGGACGAGCTGACGACCGCGGGCGAGGTCACGTGGGCGGGCTGCGGCGCGCTGTCCGGCGGGGACGGCTGGATCGCCCTCGCCCCCACGGACGTCGCCGACCTCTTGCTGCCGGAGGTCGTCGAGGACATCCCGACGGGCCCGCTGCACGACGCGATCGCGTCCACTTTGGAGGGTGGCGCGCTGTTCTTCCGGCAGCTGGTGGACCGGGCGACCGTGCTGGTGGACAAGGCGCCGAGCGACGCCGAAGTCGTGGCCGCGCTGTGGGACCTGGTGTGGGCCGGGCTGGTCACGGGCGACACGCTGGGACCGCTGCGGGCCCAGGTCGCCGGGCACGGGGCGCACAAGCCCCGGCGGCAGGCGCCCCGCGGCCGGTATGCGCGGCTGCGGGCGGGGCGGCCGCAGATGCCGTCAAGGTCCGGGCCGCCGACGGTCGCCGGCCGGTGGGCGCTGACCCCGGCCCGCGAGACCGACGCGACCCGCCGGGCTCACGCGCGGACGGAAGCGTTCCTCGAGCGGCACGGCGTGCTGACCCGCGGCGCGCTCGACACCGAGCGCGTCACCGGCGGGTTTTCCGGGATCTACAAGGTGCTCCGCGGCATGGAGGACACCGGCCAGGTGATCCGCGGCTACGTCGTGGAGGGGCTCGGCGCCGCCCAGTTCGCGGCGAAGGGCGCGGTGGACCGGCTGCGCGCGCTGTCCGGTCCGGGCCGCCCGGCGCCCGGCCGCGCGGTGGTGCTGGCCGCGGCGGACCCGGCCCAGCCGTACGGCGCGGCCCTCCCCTGGCCGGCGGCGACGGGCGACACGAAGCACCGCCCCGCGCGCAAAGCGGGCGCACTGGCGGTGCTGGTGGACGGGGTCCCGGCGATGTACGTCGAGCGGGGAGGCAGGTCCCTGCTGAGCTTCACGGAGGAACGGCAACCCCTGTCGGAGGCGGCCCAGGCCTTGTCGGCAGCGGTCCGGGAGGGTTGGCTGGGCCAGCTGGCGGTTCAACGCGCGGACGGCGAGCAGGCACTGACCTCGGAACTGGCGGAGGTCCTCCGGGAGGCCGGTTTCCGGGCGACGCCGTCGGGCTTGCGCCTCCGGGCTTGAGGAACGCGACGGACCTGGGAGTTCGCCCGGCCGGCTCGCGCCGGTCGCGGTCCCGCCTCCCGGGCAAGCTCCGTGGCCGCACCGGCACGCCCGAGCCTGGCCTGGCTTGGCTTGGCCATCGAGTCGCCGATTCCCCGGACGGCTCCATTCCGTGCTGCCCTAAGCTGCCAGTCCGACACCGCACGAAGGATGTTCTGCTCATGGCGATGCGCGCACTGCGCTATTTCGGGGATCCGATCCTCAAGTCCGTCTGCGATCCCGTCACCGTGTTCGACGAGAAGCTCGAAGCGCTGGTGCGGGATCTGCTCGACTCCGTCAAACCGGAGGGGCGGGCTGGGCTGGCCGCGCCGCAGATCGGGGTCGGGCTTCGCGTCTTCAGCTACGACGTCGCCGGGCTGACCGGGTACGTGATCAACCCCGAGATCGTCGAGCTGTCCGAAGAGACGCACGAGATCAACGAGGGCTGCCTGTCCGTGCCGGAGCTGTGGTTCCCCACCAAGCGGGCGAAGCACGCGAAGGTCCGGGGCGTCGACGTGCACAACGAACCGATCGAGGTCGAAGGCGAGGACGTGCTGGCGCAGTGCCTCCAGCACGAGACCGACCACCTCGACGGCGTTCTCTACCTCGACCGGCTCACCGCCGAACGCAAGAAGTCCGCCCTGCGGGAAGCGCGGGACAAAGACTGGTTCTGGAAACGCTGAACCGGCTCAGGCGAGCAGGAACAGCCGCGGCTTGCGCCGTTCAGGAAGCCTCGAACCAGCCTCAAGCCGACCGACAGCCACAGCTTCGCGCCGCGATCCGGAAGTACCGGCTCAAGCCGGCAGGAACAGCCGCAGCTTGGCGCCGTCCTCGGTGCCGCGTTCCGTGCGCAGGCCGGCGCGGGCCGCCGTGCGGGGCAGCACGTCGTCGCCCGCTGGGCAGTCCGCCGACAGCTCCGTGATTCCCTGGGCCTCGGCGAGCACCGCGAGCCGGGCGAGCAGCGCCGTGCCGATGCCCTGGCGCTGCCAGTCGTCCTCCACGAGGAGTGAGATCTCGGCGCCCCCGGTGACCTGCGGGATGAGCTGCGCCAGTCCGATCACCTCACGGCCGAACACGGCGAGCACGCTCGTGCCGCGCGGGGGCACCAGCAGCCGGTGCAGCCAGCGGCGCGGCACCGACCGCACGCCCGTTTGGTAACGCCGGAAGAGCGTGGCCATCGAGCAGCGGCGGTGCAGTTCGGACACCGCGTCGGCGTCGCCGGGGATGCCCCTGCGCAGGACGATCGCGGCGCCGTCCGGACGGTCGAGCACGACCGGCCCGGCGACGTTCCGGCTCGCCGCGGTCAGCAGCGTCACCAGCGCACCGGCGCGCGTCAGCTCAAGCTCCACGAACGGCGCCCACTGACGGCGCGCCACCAAGGCGCTGCCGGCGCCCAGCTCGAACACCGCCCGGTGCCCGCTCTCGGTGCGGGCCGGGTTGGCCTCGGCGGCGGGGACGAGCGTGACGACGTCGGCCGCCAGGACGTCCTTCAGCACCTCGGCGAGGCGAGCCGGGTCGTCGACCGCGCGGCGGGCCGCGAGCAGCGTCGACGAGGACGGGTCGACCAGCTCGTGGACGTCGGCGTCGATGATCGCGGTGCATTCGCAGCCCTCGTCGCGGATGGCGTCGACCAGGTGCTGCCGGGGCAGGCCGATCGCGGGGCGCAGCACGATCTCGTCGAGCACCCCGCCGGGCACCGGCAGCACGGACAGGCCGAGGATGTTGCACTCGAGGTCGGCGAGCCGGATGGCGATGCGGGCGAGGGTGCCCGGGTGGTCGTGCATCCGGATCCGCACCCGCCACGCGGACGGAGCGGCGGGCTCCTCGACGGCGGTCGTCCGGCCCGGCTGGGGCAACGCTCTGGAGGTCTCCATGCCTTCCACGGTCCCGCGCGGTTGTTGCCGCCCCAGGACGCCGGTGTTTCGCGCAGGTCAGCGTTCGATGCGGCCGGGCAACCCGGGCGAAACACGGGTGAACCGCGCCCCGGAAGATCAGCGCGGCGTCAGCACGCAGAACTCGTTGCCTTCCGGGTCCGCCAGCACCCGCCACGGCAGGGGCGGACCGCCGAGATCCGCCGGGGCCGCCCCGGCCGACAGGACCTCCGACACCGCCGTCGCCTGGTCGGCGCCCGCCGGGAGTGCGATGTCCAGGTGCACCCGGTTCTTGACCCGCTTGACGTCGTCGTTGCGGAGGAACTCCAGCCACGGCCCGCGGCCCGATGGCGCGCGCAGCCCCACCAGGACGTCGCCCTCCCGGGCCTCGACCGGCCGGCCCGCGACCTCCGCCCAGAAGGCCGCCAGGCGCTCCGGGCCGTGGGCGTCGACCACGATCGACGCCACCGCGCCCGACTCCTTGTACCGCTCACGCGGCTCGAGGACGCAGAACTCGTTGCCCTCGGGATCCGCCAGGACGACCCACGGCACCGCGCCCTGCCCGAGGTCGACCCGGCGGCCGCCCAGCGCCAAGGCGCGCTCCACCAGCTCGGCCTGGTGCTCGAGCGTCGTGCTCGCCAGGTCCAGGTGGATCCGGTTCTTCACTTCCTTGGGTCCGGGTACTGGGACGAACACCAGGGCCAGGTCCCAGCCGTCGTCCTCCGGGGCGCGCACGTCGACCCCGTCCGGCGCCTCCTCGGCGACGTGCCAGCCGAGCAGCGCGACCCAGAAGTCCGCCAGGACCCTCGGCCGCGCCGCGTCGATCACCAGGTTCACCAGGCGCGTGTCCATGCGCCGCAGACTAACCGCCACCCCCGACAGTTCCGGTTCGGCTTCCCCACCGGCCGGGTCATCGGGTCGCGAGCCGCAGCAGCGCCCAGAGCTGGGCCGCCTGGTCGTGCACTCCTCGCACGGTCACCGAGGTCAGGGACGCCCGGCCCCAGAGCCACAGGTAGAGCCGCCCGGGTTCGGCCGAGACGACGTCGTCCGCGGCCTCGGCCTCCTCGTCCGAACAGCGCCAGGCCTCCGTGATCTCGGGTCCGGCCCGCGCGATCCAGCTGTGCGCGCCGGCCCGCACGCCGACCGAGCCCGCTTTCGTGCCGGTCAGCCCGAGCATCGGAAGCTTCCGCCCGAACCACAGGGTCAGCGCCTCGTCGATGCCGTCGATCGCGAGGTCTTCGGGCACCCCGCGCGTGTCCGCGCCCGCCGCCTGTTCGACGTCGACCCGGTGGACCATCGTCTCGTGCAGCATCCGCCGCCGCCAGAACCCGTACGTCGGGTCGGCCGGCCACCAGGTGTCGGCGCGCTCCTCCGGGTCGTGCGCGGCCAGCTCGTCGAGCAGCTCGGCCAGGCCCGTCACCAGGAACTCCGGCAGGCTCTGGCCCGGTTCGGGGTCGCGCTGCCAGTCCTCGGGATTCCGGCCATCGGCCAGCCGGCGCCGGACCATCCGGTAGAGGCTCCCGACGTGCCGGGCCACCTCGCCGAGCGACCAGCCCGGGCAGGCGGGCACCGGCGCTTCGACCGGCCCGGCGCGCACCGCCTCGGCCAGCACCCGGCCTTCGCTCCCCAACGCCGTGAGCAGCCTGCCCTGGTCGACCGGGCCGTGCTCACGCGACATGGGCTTCCCCGGTGATCGGCAGGCCGTGCACCAGGCGGCGGACCAGCTCCAGGAACGGCGTGGCGGCGCGGACCAGCTGCGCGGCCGACTCCGCGGTGACCTTGCCGGTGATCCCGGCTTGCGCGGCGGCTCGCGCGGCCGAGTTGCTCTCGAAGAAGACGGACCACTCCCGCAGCTCGGGAGCGACGGAGTCGAGCAGGACCCACGTGCTGGCCGGGCGCGCGCGGCCCCGGTGCGGACGGCCACGGGCGGCGAGCACGGCGGCGGCGCCGCGCAGCGCCGCGAGGTAGGCGCCGATGAACCGCTCCGCGGGATCGGTCTCCCGCTCGGCCTCGGCGAGCCCGCGCCGCGCCTGCGCGAGCAGGCCGGCCGCCACCGGCGGGGCAGGCGGGCGCAGGGGCATGGAGAGCTGGGACTGCTGGTGGTCGACGACGGGGGGACGCGGCATCGGCACCGGGGGCTGCCCGCGTTCAACGGTGGCCGGCCGCGAGGACAGGGGCAGCTGAGACTGCCGATGATCCACGACGGGCGAACGCACCGGCATCGGCAACCGGGGCTGCCCGGAATCCGCGGCGGAGGAGCGCGCCGGCATCGGCATCGGCGCCTGAAGCTGCCCGGCATCGACGCCGGCCGTCGGCGTGGCGGGCGGACGCGGCTGCTCACCCTCCGCACCGGCGACGGACGGGCGCGGCGACGCGGGCCGCCCGGCTTCCGGCGAGCGCAGCGACAGAGGCAGCTGCGGGTGCCCATCTTCCGCACCAGCGGCGGGCAAGCGCGGCGACACCGGCCGCTCAACCTCCGCCGAGGCAACCGGCAAGCGCAGGGACATCGGGAGCTGCGGCTGGTCAGCTTCCCCACTAGCGGCGGGCAAGCGCGGCGACACCGGCCGCTCAGCCTCCGCCGAGCGCAGGGACATGGGGAGCTGCGACTGCCCACCTTCCGCATCAACGGCGGACGGACGCGGCGACGCCGGCCGCTCAACCTCCGCCGAGGCAACCGGCGACCGCCGCGACAAGGGCAGCTGCGGCTGCCCACCTTCCGCACCAGCGGCGGGCATACGCGGCGACGCCGACCGCTCAGCCTCCGCCGGGATGACCGGCGAGCGCAGCGACAGGGGCAGCTGCGGCTGCCCGGAATCCGTGGGGGACACGACCTTGACGGACATGACGACCCTCCTCCTGCGCGGGGTGAGCCCGATCGGGGGCCCGGTGCCGAGACGCTTCCCCCGTCCCGGTACCGGGCACCTGACCGGTGCGCGCTCACCAGATGTCGAACGCCTGTTCGAACAATTTCCAGAGTAACCCCGCACCCGGTGTCCGCTCAACCCCAGCGGCGGAATCCCCGGACGTGGTGCGGGACACCAGGTGGGTGGCGTGATCTCATAGGTTCATGAGTTCGCTGGACCACCCCGCCGTCGCCAAGGTGGCAGCCGCGCTGGCCGAAGCCGGGCAGGCGGCCGCCGCCGAAGGCATCCGCGTGCTGCCCGCCGAGGTCCGGACCGCCGCGCAGGCGGCCGAAGCGCTCGGCGTGCCCGTGGGGGCCATCGCCAACAGCCTCATCTTCCGCCTGGGGTCCGACAAAAACGCGTCGGCGCTGCTCGCGCTGACCTCCGGCGCGCACCGCGCGGACCCGGAAACGCTCGCCGAGCTGGCCGGCGTCGCCGAGGTCGGGAAGGCGGACGCCGACTTCGTGCGGGCGCACACCGGGCAGCCGATCGGCGGCGTCGCCCCGGTCGGGCACCCGGAGCGGCTGCCCACCCTCGTCGACACCGCGCTGCGCGCGCACGACGTCGTGTGGGCCGCCGCCGGGCACCCGAAAGCCGTCTTCCCCACCACCTTCGCCGGGCTGGTGGCCTTGACCGGGGGCACCCCGGGCGCGCTCGCCGGCGCCGAGGAAGATGGACAGCCGTGACCGCGATGCCCGCCGGCTGCTCCCGCTACGTCCAGCTCTCCGCGGACGAGTTCCGCGCCCGCCTGCCCGACGCGCTCGACATCTACGTCCGGGCGATGCGGTACCCGGCGGGCACCGCCGAACAGCGCGCGCCGATGTGGCTCACCCACGCGCTTCGCGAGGGCTGGCGCTGCATGGCCGCGCTCGACGCCGACGGCGTCCTGCTCGGCCTGGCCTACGGCTACCGCGGCCGGGCCGGCCAGTGGTGGCACGAGCAGGTGCGGCACGGCCTGAGCCGCCGGTCCGGGGCCGCCGAGGCCGACCGCTGGCTGTCGGACTACTTCGAGCTGACCGAGATCCACGTCCGGCCGGAGAACCAGGGCCACCAGATCGGCGAGGACCTGCTGCGCGGCCTGCTCGAGGGCGTGCCGAGCGCGAACGTGCTGCTGTCGACACCCGAGGGCACCAGCCGGGCGTGGAAGCTGTACCGGCGCACCGGGTTCGTCGACGTCCTGCGCGACTACTACTTCGCCGGCGACCCGCGGCCGTTCGCGATCCTGGGGCGGGCGCTGCCCCTCGAGCCACGCTGAGGGGCAGCGCCCGTCGTCAGCGCGGCTCGGGCCGCCAGTAGCCGACGGCCAGCGCCGCGACGAGCACGGCGGCACCGCACCACGCCGTGCCGCTCAGCCGTTCACCGAGCAGCGCGGCGGACAGCACCGCGGCGGTCAGCGGCTCGAGCACCGCCGACAGCGAGCCGAGCACGGGATGCGCGTCGGCCAGCCCGCGGAGGTACGCGGCGTACGCGAGCGCTGTCGGCACGGCGCCGAGGTAGCAGACGACCGCGAGGACGTCCGCGTGCAGCGGGATCGTCATGCCGGACCAGCTCGCGACCGGGAGCAGCAGCAGGCCGCCGGTGAGGCAGCCGAACGCCGTCGTCGACAGCGGCTCCAGGCCTTCGACGGGCTTCGCGGTGACCAGGGTGAGCGTCGCGAAGCCGGCCGCCGCGAGCAGGGCGCAGCCGAGGCCTCCGAATGAGATCGCTTCGCCCGGTGACCACTGGAGCAGCACCAGACCGGCGAGGGTGCCCACCACGGACACCACCGTCCAGCGACGGAGTTTCCGCACCGACGCGAGGGTGACGAAGACGGGCGCGGCACCGATCGTGGTCATGGTGGCGACGCTCACCGAGCTGAGCGCGACGGCGGCGAAGTAGCTCGCCTGGAACAGGGCGAACAGCGCACCGACGGCGAGGATGCGCCGGGCCGCGTTCGCGGTGCGCGGAAGGGGACGGCCTTTCAGGAGGAGGGTCGCGACGGCGCCGCCGACGAGCAGCCGGTAGTCGGCGACGGCGAGCGGGCGGAGGCCGGCGAGGTCGCCGAGCAGCGAGCCGGCGAGGCCGCCGGTGCCCCAGAGGACACCGGCGATGACGAGCGCGGCCGAAGAACGGGCGCGCGTGGGCAGAGACACCAAGGGAAACGCTCCTGCGTCGAAGGAAAAGGGGAGCTCGACGACGCGGGGCGGTGCGCAAGACGAATCAGCCGCGGGCCATGCGGGCCACGCGGCGGAGGACCACCCCGCTCAGGCGCGAGGCGGTGGGGTGACGAAGAGGATTCGGCGCACGAGGAGAACCTAACGGGGAGGCGGGCAGCGGAGCCACCGGTTTTCCGGTGACCCCGCCCCGCGGGCGCTCAGTCCAGGTGGGACAGCTGTTCGCGCAGCGTGTCCAGCCCCATTCCGCCCATCTTCAGCGCCTCCGTGTGGAACCGCTTGATGTCGAACCCGGCCCCCGCCCTGGCCTGGGCTTCCGACCGGGCCGCCAGCCACAGGCGCTCGCCGATCTTGTACGCCGGGGCCTGGCCCGGCCAGCCCAGGTACCGGTCGATCTCGTCGCGGATGTGGGCCTGGTCCGTGATCGTGCGGGTCAGCATGAACTCCAGGCCCAGCTCCGGCGTCCAGCGGGATCCTTCGTGGAACCCGGTGCCCGCCGGGATGGGGAGCTCCAGGTGCATGCCGAGGTCCACCACCACGCGGGCGGCGCGGAACAGCTGCTCCGACAGCATTCCCAGCAGGTCTCCGTCGTCCGACAGGTACCCCAGTTCCTCCATCAGGCGCTCCGCGTACAAGGCCCAGCCCTCCGCGTGGCCCGACGTGAACGCCATCAGCCGCTGGTACTTGTTCAGCCCGCCCGACTGGTCCACCGCCGTCGCGATCTGGAGGTGGTGGCCCGGCGCTCCCTCGTGGTACACCGTGCTCGTCTCGCGCCAGGTGCTGAACTCGTCGCGGCCCGCCGGCAGGGACCACCACATGCGGCCCGGACGCGAGAAGTCCTCGCTCGGTCCCGTGTAGTACGCGCCCACTCCGCCGCCCGGCGGGGCGATCTTGCAGTCCAGGGCCATCACGCGGTCGGAGATGTCGAAGTGCTTGCCGCGCAACGATTCCAGGGCGTCGTCGGACAGCCGCTGCATCCACGCCTCGAACTCGGCGCGGCCGCGGATGCGGTACCTCGGGTCCGCGTCCAGCGCCGCCGCGGCCTCCGCCGGGGTCGAGCCCGGCTTGACGCGGTTCGCCACCGTGCGCAGCTCGGCCTCGATCCGGGCGAACTCCGCCCAGCCCCACTCGTAGGATTCCCGCAGGTCCAGCGCCGCGCCGACGAAGTACCGCGACCACAGGCGGTAGACGTCCTCGCCGACGGCGTCCTTGACGGGGGCCTTCGGCGCCAGCTCGGCCCGCAGGAACCCGGCGAACTCCGCGAACGCCTCCTCCGCGGCTCGCGCGCGGTGCCCGAGGTCGGCCGCAAGCGTCGAGTCCTGCGAAGACGCGCCGCCGACGAACTGGGTGAAGAAGCCCGTCTCCTCTTTCAGGCCCGCCCACGTCTCGCACTGCTCGGCCACCTTCGCGACCTGCCGCAACGCGGACACGCGCCCCGCGTCGGCCGCCGAGAGCAGGCCGTTGCGGAGGCTCACGAGCGCGCGCGGGACCTCGTCGATCCGGGCCGAGACGACCGCCCAGTCCTGCTCGGTTTCCAGCGGCATCAGGTCGAACACCATCCGCAGGTCCTGCACCGGGCTGGCGATGACGTTGAGGCCCGCCACGTCCAAGCCGGCTTCGTGGATCTCCAGCTCCAGGCCGACGCGCTCGGTGAACACGGCCTTCGCCGCCCGCTCGGCGGCGTCCCGCGGCTCCGCGGCGGTGACGGCGGCGTGCGCCCGCGCGGCCAGTCCGGCGCGCTCGGCGAAGCCGTCCGCCGAGTAGTCGGTCAGCCGGTGGTCGTGGCCGGCGACGCCGTGGACGGTCGCCGCGACCGGGTCCGCGGCCACGTAGTCGTCGACGTAGCGGTCACAGATCTCGTGCACGCCTTCGGAAGCAGTAGAAGCCATGCGCCGCACGCTACCGGGCCATCCGTACGCGGTGGTACGTACTTAAGCACGGGCCGGGACCAGCCCTAGCCGCGCGATCACCTCGCGCGTCGCCTTCGACCGGTTGAAGGTGTAGAAGTGCAGGTTCGGCACGCCTTCCGCGATCAGCTTCTCGCACAGCTCCGTGGTGACGTCGATGCCTGCCGCGCGGAACGCCTTGGGGTCGTCGGCCAGCGGTTCGAGCCGGTCGAGGAGCTTGCGGGGCGCCGGTGCGCCGGACAGCTTGATCGTCGTCTGCAACGTCCGCATCGTCGTCAGCGGCATCACGCCGGGCAGCACCGGGACGTCGCAGCCGGTCGCGGCCACCCGGTCGCGCAGCCGCAGGAAGTCCTCGGCGTCGTGGAACAGCTGCGCGATCGCGAAGTCGGCGCCCGCGCGCAGCTTGCTGACCAGGTACTTCGTGTCCGACTCAAGGTCTGCCGAGCGCGGGTGGCCGTAGGTGTACGCCGAGACGCCGATGCAGAAGTCGCCCAGCTCGCGCACCAGCTGAACCAGCTCTTCGGCGTAGGTCAGGCCCTCGGGGTGCGGGGTCCACTCGCCGTAGACGTCGCCCGGCGGGTCGCCGCGCAGCGCGAGGATGTTGCGGACGCCGACCGAGGCGTACCAGCCGATCACGTTGCGCAGCTCGGCGACGGAGTGGTTGACCGCGGTCAGGTGCGCCATCGGCACCAGCGTCGTCTCGGTCGCGACGCGGGCGATGCTGCGGATCGTGCCGTCGCGGCTGGAGCCGCCGGCCCCGTAGGTGATCGACATGTAGGCCGGGTCGTACGGCTCGAGCTCCCGGATGGCCTTCCACAGGACGGCCTCGTCCGCCGTGTCCCGGGGTGGGAAGAACTCGATGGAGAACTTCGGCCCGTCTCCTCGCAACCGCTCGATCACCGACGTCATACCCGAATGTTAAGGGCCGCCGCCCGGGATGCGGGAGCCCCCGTCCGCGTCGCGGGACAGCCGTTCGGGCGACCTCCGACCGGGCACGGCGGACTAGACTGGTCCCGCACCACCGGGAGTGAGCGATGAGGTACGACGACGCGAGCTGGGACGAGGACGTGCGCCTGGCCGTCTACCACGCCTTCGCCGACCGCGGCCGCGCGCCCGCCGCGCCGGAACTGGCCGACGCGGCGGGCGGGTCGCTGGCCGTCGCCAAGCAGGCGCTGCACCGCCTCGCCGACGCCCACCACCTGGTGCTCGACGAGTGCGAGCACGTCGTGCTGGCGCACCCGTTCGCCGCGAAGTCGCTCGGCTTCTCCGTGATGGGCTCGCACACCCTCTGGTGGGGCGGCTGCGCGTGGGACTCGTTCGCCATCCCGCACCTGGTGGAGGATGAGCCGGAGGTGCTCGTCGCGACGCGCTGCCCGGGCTGCGGCCAGCCGCACGCGCTGGTCGTGGACCGGGCGGTGCCGCCCGACGGCGCGCAGGTGGCGCACTTCCTGGTGCCCGCCGCGCGGATGTGGGACGACGTGCTGCACACGTGCGGGAACCAGCGGCTCTTCTGCTGCGAGTCCTGTGTGGACGCCTGGCTGGCGGAGACCGGGCAGGACAAGGGCTACGTGATGGACCTCGTCACTCTCTGGCGGCTCGCGCGCGGGTGGTACGCGGGCAGGCTCGAGCGCGGCTACCGGCGGCGCGAGCCCGACGGCGCGGCCGCCTACTTCGCCGAGGCAGGCCTGACGGGGCCGTTCTGGGCCGTTCCGGCGAAAGTCTGATTCACCACATCGGGGTGCCCCGGCGGCCTCCGCGCCGGCGGGTTCGGCGAGTATTACGGGCATGAACGCGCCCGTTTCCGACGCCGATCTGCCCGCCAACGTCGAGCGCGCGCTGGCCGGGTTCCTCGGCCGGGCCGGCGCCGAAATCCTCGCGACCGAGCCGACCGTGGCCGCCGGGATCGACGCGCTGAGCGGGTTCGTGCTGACCGGAGGCAAGCGCTTGCGTCCCACGTTCGCCTGGTGGGGCTGGCGCGGCGCGGGCGGCGACCCGGCGGGTCCGGACGCCGAGGGCGTGCTGCAGGCGGTGTCGAGCCTGGAGCTGATCCAGGCGTGCGCGCTGATCCACGACGACCTGATCGACTCCTCCGACTCCCGCCGCGGCTTCCCGACCGTGCACATCGCGGGCGCGAAACTGCACGCCGACCAGGGCTGGCTCGGCTCGCCCGCGACGTTCGGCCTTGCCACCGCGGTGCTGGTCGGCGACCTGGCGCTGGCCTGGGCCGACGACATGTTCGCCGAAGCCCCGTTGCCCGCCGAGACGCTCGCCGCCGCCCGCCCGGCCTGGCGCGCGATGCGCACCGAGGTGCTGGCCGGGCAGTACCTCGACGTCCGCACGCAGGCCACCGGCGACGCCTCCCCCGAGGCCGCGCTGAAGATCGACCGGCTCAAGACCGCCGCCTACACCGTGCAGCGGCCGCTGCACCTGGGCGCCGCGCTGGGCGGGGCCTCCCCCGAGCTGATCGCCACGCTGCTGGAGTTCGGCGGCGAGGTCGGCGTCGCCTTTCAGCTGCGCGACGACCTGCTGGGCGTGTTCGGCGACCCGTCGGTCACCGGCAAGCCCGCCGGGGACGACCTGCGCGAGGGCAAGCGCACGCTGCTCATGGCGCTCGGCCTGCAGCTGGCCGCCGAGAAGGGCGAGAAGGCCGCGGCCACGGTCATCGCGGACGCGATCGGCGACGCGGACCTGTCCGACGAGGGCGTGGAGACCGTCCGGATGGCGTTGCGGCAGGTCGGCGCGGTCGACGCGATCGAGCGGCGGATCGACGAGCTGACGACGGCGGCGATGGCCGCGCTGGAGCGCGCGCACCTGGCCGAGCCGGCGCCCGCCGCGCTGACCGGGCTGGTCGTCAAGGCCACCCAGCGGACGTACTGAGGTGCGGGGAACCAGGAGGTCCGCCGGACCGGCCGACCACGTCGTCGTGATCGGCGCCGGCCTCGCCGGGCTGTCGGCGGCCCTGCACCTGCTCGGCGCGGGCCGCCGCGTCACGCTCCTGGAGCAGGCGGACGCCCCCGGCGGCCGGACCGGGCAGCAGCGCTTCGACGGCAACGCCGTGGACACCGGCGCGAGCGTGCTGACCATGCCGGAGCTGCTGGACGAGGCGTTCGCCGCGGTCGGCGAGCCCCTGGCCAAGAACCTGCGCCTGACCCGGCTCGACCCGGCGTACCGGGCGCGGTTCGCCGACGGCTCGGAACTGGCGCTGCGTACCGACGGCGACGCCATGGAGGCCGAGATCCGCGCCTTCGCCGGCGCCCGCGAGGCGGCGGGCTACCGGGCGCTGCGGCGCTGGCTGACCGAGCTGTACGCCGTGCAGAAGGACCACTTCCTTGCGGCGAACTTCGATTCGCCGCTCGACCTGGCGCGCCCCGAACTGGTGAAGCTCGCCGCGCTCGGCGGGTTCGGCAGGCTCGGCCCGCGCGTCGGCCGCTACCTGCGCGACGAGCGGGTCCGGCGGCTCTTCTCCTTCCAGTCGCTCTACGCGGGTCTCGACCCGGCCCGCGCGATCGGCGCGTACGGCGTCATCGCCTACATGGACACCGTCGGCGGCGTCTACTACCCCGAGGGCGGGATGGGCGAGATCGGCCGGGCGATGGCCGGCGCCGCCACACGGGCGGGCGCGGACGTGCGGTTCGGCACCGAAGCGGCCTGGCTCGAGCGGGTCTCCTCGCGGGTGCGCGCGGTCCGCACGCGCTCGGGCGAGCGGATCGAGTGCGACGCCGTCGTGCTGGCCACTGAGCTGAGCACGGCGTACCGGCTCCTCGGAGCGCGGCCACGGCGACCACTGCCGTTGCGCTATTCGCCGTCCGCCGTCGTCCTGCACGGCCGCGCCACGAAGGCGTGGAACCTGGGGCACCACACGATCTTCTTCGGCGACGCCTGGGAGCGGACGTTCGCGGAGATCATCCGCGAAGGAAAACTCATGAGCGACCCGTCGCTGCTGGTGACACGGCCGACGGCGACCGACCCGGGGCTGGCCGGGCGCGGCGGCGAAATCGTCTCGGTGCTGGCGCCGTCGCCGAACCTGCGTGGCGGGCCGATCGACTGGGAGCGCGTCCGCGGGCCGTACCGCGAAGAGCTGCTTCGCACGCTCGAGACACGCGGGCTGACCGGATTCGGCGACGAGTTCACCGTCGACGAGACGATCACCCCGGCGGACTGGGCGGCCCGCGGGCTCGCGGCCGGGACGCCGTTCTCGCTGGCGCACACGTTCACGCAGACCGGCCCGTTCCGGCCGGCGAACCTGGTGCGCGCGGCCGACAACGTGGTGCTCGCCGGCTGCGGCACGACTCCGGGCGTCGGCATCCCGCCGGTGCTCATCTCCGGGCGACTGGCAGCGGAAAGGATCACCGGCCGGTGAACGAACTCGACGCAGCGGGCATCACCGAACCGGCCCTGCGCGCCGCCTACACCGAATGCCGTCGCATCAACGCGCATTACGGGCGCACGTTCTTCCTGGCAACGCGCTTGCTGCCGGCGCGGGCCCGGCCGGCCGCGCACACGCTGTACGGATTCGCGCGGATGGCCGACGAGCTGGTCGACAACCCGTCCCCGGGCAGTGATCCGGCGGCGGAACTGGACCGCGTCGCGGCCATGGTCGACGTCGTCTTCGCGGGCGGGACACCGGACGACCCGGTGCTCGCGGCGCTGTCGGACACGGTGCGCCGGTACGGCATCGAGCGCGACCTGTTCGACGCGTTCCTGAAGTCCATGCGGATGGACCTGAAGCCCGCCGAGTACGCGACGTTCGCGGAGCTGGGCGAATACATGTACGGCTCGGCCGCGGTGATCGGGCTGCAGATGCTGCCGGTGTTCGGCACGGTCGGCCCGCTCGCCGACGCTTCGCCGGGGGCCATCGCCTTGGGCGAGGCGTTCCAGCTGACGAACTTCCTGCGCGACGTCGGCGAAGACCTCGACCGGGGCCGGCTGTACCTGCCGCTGGCGGAGCTGGCCGCCTTCGGCGTCTCCCGTGAGCTCCTTGAGCAGCGGCGTCCGGACCCGCGGATCCGCGCGGCGATGGCGTACTTCGTCGCCAGGACCCGGGCGGTGTACCGGCGGGCCGAAGCGGGGGTTCCGTTGCTGCGCCCCGAATCGCGGCCGTGCGTGCGGACGGCGTTGACGCTGTACGAGGGGATCCTCGACGAGATCGCCGCGCTGGACTACGACGTGCTGACCCGGCGCGCGGTGGTGCCCAAGCGGCGCAGGCTGGTAGTGGCACTACCCCCGTTGGCCGCGGTCTGGACGAGCGAGACGTTCCGCGGCGGTCGTAGGCTGCGTTCATGACCAAACGACCGATCCGGATCGGGCTGCAACTCCAGCCGCAGCACGCCGACTACGACACCATCCGGCGCACCGCGTCGGCCGCCGAGGACCTCGGCGCCGACATCGTCTTCAACTGGGACCACTTCTATCCGCTGTACGGCGACCCCGAGGGTCAGCACTTCGAATGCTGGACGATGCTCGGCGCGTGGGCGGAGTCGACGTCCCGGGTGGAGATCGGCGCCCTCGTGACCTGCAACAGCTACCGCAATCCCGAGCTGCTGGCCGACATGGCCCGCACCGTCGACCACATCTCCGGCGGGCGGCTCATCCTCGGCATCGGCTCCGGCTGGTTCGAGAAGGACTACGACGAGTACGGCTACGAGTTCGGCACGGCGGGCGGCCGCCTCGACGACCTCGCGGAGTCGCTGCCGCGCATCGAGTCGCGGCTGGGCAAGCTGAACCCGGCGCCGACCCGCAAGATCCCGGTGCTCATCGGCGGCGGCGGGGAGAAGAAGACCCTCAAGCTGGTCGCCAAGCACGGCGACATCTGGCACGGCTTCGGCGACCCGGAGGTCGTCGAGCGCAAGGTGAAGATCCTCGACCAGCACTGCGCCGACGTCGGCCGCGACCCGGCCGAGATCGAGCGTTCGTGCGGCGTCCAGGGCGAGCCGGACGAGCTGGGCCCGAAGCTGCTGAGCCTGGGCGTCACGACGTTCACGGTCGGCGTGGGCGGCCCGGACTACGACCTCGGCGCGCTCAAGTCGTGGATCGCCTGGCGCGACAGGACCAACGGCTGACGTTTCACCCTCGCGCCCGGTGCGCGGCGACACGTTCGCGCGTCGCGCACCGGGACGAACAAAACCGCCGGGGGCTGCCGCCGCCCAGGTGGGCGAACGGCTTCCCGCACGACGGCGACGCGCACAGCCCTCCCGGCACGTCCTGGCGTTCGGCCAGCAGCGTCGCCAGGCCCAGTGCCGACGACGTCACCAGCCACGCGCCCCACGGGCCGTCGTCGGCGGTGTCGACGTGCAGGTGCCAGCCGTACCCGTCCTCGTGGTCGGTCAGCCGTGGGGGACGCGCGTACGCCGCGAAGAGCCGGTTGAGCACCGAAGCGGCTTCGCGGACATCGGCAGCCGCGAAGACTTCGCGCAGCTCCCGCGCTGCCTCGCACAACTCGGCGACGTCTTGCCGCGACAGGCGCGGGTCCGCCTCGCCGTGGTCGCGCAACACGCGCTCGACCTGCGCCGGGGCGGGGTGTTCGGCGAGCAGGACGGCCAGGAGGTCGACAGCGCGCTGAACGGAATCCCGGTGCGGAAAGGCCATCCCCCACTGTAACGTCTTGGCCATGTCGAGCCGTTACAGGCTCGCCGGATACCTCACCGGCGCGACGCTGGCGCGGACCGGCGACGAACTGTCGGCACCCGCGTTGCTTCTGCTGGGGCTGGCCGCCGGACCGCATGCGGGGTCGGCGCTGCTCGCCGGGCTGACCGCGGCCGCCGCGGCGGGCGGGCCCGTGTTCGGCGCGCTGCTCGACCGCAGCCCGGCGCCGGGCCGGCTGCTGGCCACGGCGCTGGCGGGCTACGCCGCCGGGATCGCGCTGGTGAGCACGGTGTTCGGGCACCTGCCGCTGCCGGCGGTCGTCGCGCTCGCGGTGGTGTCGGGCCTGCTCAACCCGGCCATCGCGGGCGGCTGGACCGCTCAGCTGCCCGCGGTCGCCGGGCCACGGCGGCGAGCGAGCCCGCTCACCACCACCGGACCGGCGCTGCAACGAGCGAGCCGGCTCGACGCGCTGACGTTCACCGCCGCCGCGCTGGCGGGTCCCGGGCTGGCCGGGCTGCTCGGCGGGCCGGCCGGGCTCGTGGTGGCGGTGGCCTTCGTCGTCGCGGCGGCGCCGGCGGCGTGGTCGCTCCCGAAGCGACGGCGGCCCACGACGAAGACCCGCGTCAAGGACGGGTTCGCCGTCCTCGTGCGCAACGCGCCGCTCCGGCGGGCGACCCTGGCCTCGACGCTCTCCTGCACCGGGATCGGCATGGTCACGGTCTGCTACCCGCTGCTGGGCGCGGCGCACCTGCGCGGCCCGGCCGACGGCGCCCTGCTGCTGACCGTGCTGGCGGGGGCGTCCCTGCTGGCCAACGCGATGTTCGCGAAGTTCCCGCTGCCCTGGGCGCCCGATCGCACGGTGTGGCTGAGCACGCTGCTGCTGGCCGCGAGCTTCACCGTGGCAGCGCTCGCCCGAGACCTCACGCTGCTGGTCGTGGCGGCGGTGCTGGCCGGTTTCGCGGAAGGTCCGCAGCTCACGGCGCTGTTCGCGATCCGCCACCGCGAAGCGCCGGAGCACGTCCGCGCGCAGGTTTTCACGACGGCGGCCAGCGTGAAGATCACCGGGCTGGCGGCGGGAGCGGCCCTCGCCGGCCCGCTGGCCGCGTGGTCGCTCCCGGCCTGCCTGCTGACCGCGGCCGCCGTCCAGCTCGCGGCCGCGGCGGTGTACGGCCGGTCAGAAGGCCATCGCTTGGGCGCGCCGCTTCACCTCGGTTCCGTGGTTGCTGCGCAGCGCGTTGATCGGGGTGCTACCGGGCAACGTGTCGTCGGCCGTGAACAGCCAGCGCAGCATCTCCGTGCGGCTGTAGCCGGAGTCGGCGAGCACGGTGATCGTCCCGGTCAGTCCCTTGACGACCCCGTCCTTGACGACGAAGTCGCTGGGAACGCACAGTTCGCCGCGGCGACGCACGGCGATCAGCTGCCCGTCGCGCAGCATCTGCCGGACCTTGTTGCTCGATGTCCCGAGGACGTCCGCCACCTCCTGCAACGGAAGGACCGCAATGGCGGTGTCGAGGATGTCTTCGGCGACAGGAATCCCACTCACAGGTGACACTGTGCCACATTTCGTCCCCCCACCCGCTAGTACGCACGGGTGACCCGCCAGGTCTCCTCCACGACGCGTGTGCGGTTCCGTACGATCCATACTCGTGACACGCACCCATCCCAGCCTGGTCGGCACGCTCCTCGAGCGGCGCTACCGGGTGGACCGGCTGCTCGCCCACGGCGGAATGTCTTCCGTCTACCGGGGGACGGACACCCGGCTGGACCGTCCGGTCGCGATCAAGATCATGGATCCGCGGTTCGCGGACGACCGGTCGTTCGTGGACCGGTTCGTGCGGGAGGCGCAGTCCGCGGCACAGCTGCACCACCCGCACGTCGTCGCGGTGCACGACCAGGGCGAAGAGGGCGGCCTCGCCTTCCTGGTGATGGAGCTCGTCGACGGCGGCACCCTCCGGGACCTGCTGGACGACAAGGGCCCGCTCGACGTCGCGCTCGCGCTGAGCGTCGCCGAGCCCGTGCTGTCGGCGCTGGCCGCCGCGCACCGGGCCGGGCTGGTGCACCGCGACGTCAAGCCGGAGAACGTGCTGATCGGCCGGTCCGGGCCGCACACCGGCGGCGTGGTCAAGGTCGCCGACTTCGGTCTGGTGCGGGCCGTGGCCAGCGCCGGGACGACCAGTTCGAGCGTCATCCTCGGCACGGTCGCCTACCTCTCCCCCGAACAGGTCACCACCGGCGCGGCCGACGCGCGCGGTGACGTCTACTCGTCCGGGATCCTGCTCTACGAGATGCTCACCGGCCGCGCGCCCTACACCGGCGACACCGCGATCTCGGTGGCGTACCGGCACGTCAACGACGACGTCCCGCGCCCGAGCGAGCTGCGCCCGGACCTGCCGCCCGCCCTGGACGAGCTGATCACCCGCGCGACCCGGCGCGACCCCGCGCTGCGGCCCGCCGACGCCGGGGAGTTCCTCACCGAGCTGACCGCGGTGCGCGCGCAGCTGGGCCTGCTGCCGGTCACCGTGCCGGTCCCGGTGTCGCAGGGCCAGGGCGACCTGGCCGACACCGAGCGCACGCTGCCGCGGCTCCCGCAGGTGCCCGACACCGAGAAGACCATGCCGGTGCACCGCCCGAACGCGACGCGGGCGCTGAGCCACCCGGGCACCCCGCCGCCGGGTGTGCCCCTGGCCGGGCAGGTCCCGCCGCCGCCGAGGCGCCGCAGCGAGCCCGAGCCGGCGAAGCCGAAGGACAACCGGAAGCGGATCGCCCTGATCGCCGCCGCGGTGCTGCTGTTCGGCGGGCTGATCACGGCGTTCGCGTTCATCCTCACCGACACCGGCGGGGACAAGACGGCGACGGTGCCGAAGCTGGTCGGGCTGAACCAGGCCGCGGCGGGTGACGCGCTGCGGTCGGTGAAGCTGACGCCGCAGTTCAGCCAGGAGTTCGACAACACGGCGCCGCCGAACACCGTGCTGCGGGCCGAGCCCGGGGAGGGCGTGCGGCTGCAGCCGAACTCGACGGTGTCGGTGGTGCTGTCGAAGGGCCGCCCGACGGTCCCGGACATCCAGCCGGGCACGGCGCCGGCCGACGCCGAGCAGGCGATCAGGACGGCCAAGCTGACGCCGGTCCGCGGGGCCGACGACTTCGACGCCGAGGTCCCGCAGGGCGCGGTGATCCGCACGACGCCGAGCGCGGGCAGCCAGCTGAACATCGGCGGCCAGGTCACGATCATCGTGTCGAAGGGTCCGATCCCGCTGCCGCCGGTCCCGGACGTCACCGGCCGGTCCAAGGACGAGGCCTTCCAGCTGCTGCAGCAGGCCGGGTTCGAGCCGTTCCAGGCGGGCGAGGAGTTCAACCAGGACGTCGCGGCCGGGTCGGTGACCCGGACCGACCCGGCGGCCGGCTCGACCGCGAAGGCGAAGCGGATCGGCGTGTTCGTCTCCAACGCCGTCGAGGTGCCGGACGTGCGGTTCAAGTCGTTCGAGGACGCCCAGAAGATCCTCGAGCAGGCCGGGCTGAGGGCCGACCGCGAGGGCCGGGGCCGCGGCGGGTTCGATTTCGTCTTCCAGCAGGACCCCCAGCCGGGCACGAAGGTGCAGAAGGGCGCCAAGGTCAAGCTGAAGGGCTTCGGGGGATGATCGGCAGCCGAGGCCGCGTGACCGGCACGATCGGCCCCGGCCTCATCGGTGAAGTGCTCCTGAACGTCCGGGGCGGCACGGAGGCGTTCTACGCCTACCCGGCCGACCCGGACACGACCTTTCCCTCCGGCACCCAGGTGCTCGTGGTCGACTTCGAACCGCCGCGGACGGTTTATGTCGAGCGGTGGCAACCGCTGGGCCGCTGACGGCGTCGAAGGGGCACCAACACACCTGACAACAGAAAAGAACGAGGGGGTCGGTGCCATGAATCTCGTCGAAATCCTGCTGTACGCGGCGGGTGGGCTCATCGTCGTGCTGATCGTGGTCTTCGGGATCCTGCGGCTGCTGTACAAGGTCGCCGAGCCGAACGAAGCGCTGATCATCTCCGGGCTGGGCGTGCGGGTCGACCGCGCGGACACCGCGGACAGCTTGGGCTTCAAGATCATCACCGGCCGCGGGGTGAACGTCATCCCCGGGTTCCAGACCGCGCGGCGGCTGTCGCTGGACACGCGCGGGGTCAACCTGCAGGTCTCGTGCGTGTCCAAGCAGGGCCTGCCGGTCACCGTGCGGGCCGTCGTCATCTACAAGGTCGGCGACGACTTCGCGTCGATCGCCAACGCCGCCCGCCGGTTCCTGGACCAGCAGAAGGGCATGAACGACACGATCCACGAGCTGTTCTCCGGGCACCTGCGCTCGATCGTGGGCGGACTGACCATCGAGGAGATGATCCACAACCGGGACGCGCTCACCGGCGAGGTGCGCCAGTCCTCGGCCACGGAGATGATCAAGCTGGGGCTGATCGTCGACTCGCTGCAGATCCAGGAGATCGACGACGAGTCCGGCTACATCAACAACCTGGGCAAGCCGCACGCCGCCGCGATCGCCGCGTCGGCCCGCATCGCCGAGGCGCAGCGCGACCAGGAGGCCGCCGAGGTCGAGCAGATGTCCGCGGCGAAGAAGGCGGCCGCGGTCCGCGAAAGCCAGATCCAGCAGGCCGGCTACCAGGCCGAGGTCGACCAGGCACGGGCGAAGATGTCCCAGTCGGGTCCGCTGGCCGAGGCGACCGCACGCCAGGAGGTCGTCGTCCAGGAGACGCGCGCGGCCGAGCTGGAGGCGGCGCTGGCCGAGCAGCGGCTGCAGTCGCAGGTCCGCAAGCCGGCCGACGCGAAGGCGTACGACACGCGTACGGCGGCTGACGCGGCCCGTGACGCCTCGATCGCGAAGGCGCAGGCCGAGGCGAAGGAGACCGAGCTGCGGGCCGCGGCGGACGCGACGCGCGTCAAGACGGCAGCCGAGGCGGAGGCGCAGGCCACGAAGGCGCGCGCCGAAGCGATGGCGGGCGCGACCCGGGCGACCGGTGAGGCCGAGGCCGCCGCGGCCAAGGCCCGCGGTCTCGCGGAGGCGGAAGCCGCGAAGGCGAAGGGGCTCGCCGAGGCGGAGTCGGCCCGGGCCAAGGGCCTGGCCGAGGCGGACGCCATCAAGGCGCGCGCGGCGGCGCTGGCGGAGAACCAGGAGGCCGTCGTCGCGCAGCAGCTGGCCGAGCGCTGGCCGGAGATCGTGGAGGCGGGCGCGAGCGCGTTCGGCAACATCGACCACATGGTCGTGCTCAACGGCGCCGACGGCATGTCCGACATGTTCGCCAAGGCGCTGTCGCTCGGCGGGACCGGCCTCGGCCTGGCCCGCCAGCTGATGGAGGCCATGACCCAACCGCCGTCGAAGGACGCCGACGAGCTCGGACGGCAGAACGGCGAGCTCAAGCTGAGCGACTGACCGCCACGTCCGGGGCCGCCCCGATGACCGTGGATCACGGGAAGCCGGGGCGGTACCCCCGAACGGGGGCGGAAATTCCGGTGCGGTTGTCCTACCGTGGGCGCATGGTGCCGGACCGTGGGTCAGGGGCCGTCCGATGAGCTTCTTCAGCGGCGGTCCTCGTGAGCGTCCTCTGTTCCCGGTCCCGGAGCAGGAGCTCTACGCGTTCAACGGCCGGCACTGGACCGACGCCCCGCGCGAGCACATCGTCCCGGCCGTGCTGCCGTGGGCCCAGCCCCTGGGCCGGTCCGAACGCACAGTGGTCGCGCTGCGGGCCATCGAGGTGTGGCCGGAGGCGCTGACCCTGCGCGTCACGGTGTACTCCCGGGACGGCCTGGTCGACGACCCGGCCGAGGGGCTGATCGGCCACCGGCGGGTGCCCGACTACAACGGGCTGCTCGTCGGCGTGCTCTATGCCGACGGCAGCCGGGCCAGCTCGGAGACGATCTCGGTGCCGTCGGCCTCCGAGCCCGAGGGCCCGGTGCTCCGGGCGCAGGCGGTCGGCGGCACGCGCTTCGCCGTCGAGCACGACGTGTTCCTGTGGCCGCTGCCCCCGGCCGGCCCGCTGAAACTGGTCGTGCAGTGGCGCGACCGCGAAATCCCGGAGACCCGGACGACGCTCGACGGCGGCGCGATCCGGGCCGCGGCGAAGGACGCCGCGGAGATCTGGCCGGGGCTGGGCAAGCGGCAGGCGAACGGCCTGCCGGTGCGCCGCGTCGGCAAGCAGGTCGCGTTCACCCCCGAATGGGGGCCCTCGGTGGCCCGGGCGGAGGAGCCCGAAACCGCCCCGGGCGAGTGAATCTCGTTGATTTGTGACGGCGGGCACCGCAGCCTGGGGTATCTCGAATGGATTAACGGGGTGCGCAGTTAGCGTCGTGGAAACACTTCGACCACCCGTACGTCATGTCGGACTGGTGCAGTGGTTCCCTCCCCGCCGCACGTGGCCGTGCACAACCGTGAACCGGAAGGTCGCTCATGGCAGGCTCGCCGCTCAGCGCTCTCGACGTCGCTTTCCTGTGCCTGGAAAGCGAAACCTCCCCGATGCACATGGGTGCCGTGCTCACGTTCACCCCGCGCGGCCCGGTGGATCCCGCGGCGCTGACCGCGATCCTCGCCGATCGGGCCGCGCGGCTGCCGAAGCTGCGCCAGCGGACCCGCGCGGAGCTGTTCCCACCGGGCGCCGCCAGCTGGGCCGACGACCCGGATTTCGTTGCGGCGGACCACATCCACCACGCGGCGCTGACCTCGCTGTACGAGCCGGACCCCCTTTCCGCGTACGCGTCGAGGTGGATCGCCGAGCCGCTCGACATCTCCCGGCCGCTGTGGCACCTCACCGTGGCCACCGGGCTGCCGGACGGGAAGTTCGCACTGCTGCTGAAGCTGCACCACGCGCTCACCGACGGCGCCGGGGCGTACGCGGTCGCGGCCGGGCTGCTCGAGGGCGTCGAGCTGCCGCAACGGATCCCGGCGCCGATCCCGGCCCCGCGCTCCACTTTGGACACGATGAAGGACGCGCTGGGCACGGTGTGGGGGCAGGCGAACGAAGCCGCCGGGATCGCGACGTCGCTGGTGCGCGCGGCACGGCCGCCGCTGTCGCCGATCTCGGCGCCGCCGTCGGCCGAACGGCGGCTCGGCTTCGTGCGGCTGCCGCTGGCGGAGCTGCGCCGGGTGCGCCGGGCCCACGGCGGCACGACCAACGACGTCGTGCTGGCGGTGCTGTCCGGCGCGCTGCGCGAGTGGCTGGTGAACCGCGGCCAGCGCGCCGACGGCCGCACGCTGCGCGCGCTGATCCCGGTGAGCGTGCGCGGCCGGTCCGGCGGCGAGCTCGGCGGCAACAAGCTTTCCGGGTACCTGTGCGACCTGCCGGTCGGCGAGGACGACCCGGTCGAGCGGCTGCGGATGGTCCGCCGCGCGATGACCCGCAACAAGGCGGCGGGCCCGAGCCGCGGGGCCGGCGCGCTGCCGCTGCTGGCCGGCCGTGTCCCGCCGCTCCTGCACCGGCTGGGCACGCGCACCGCGGGCCGTGCCGCCCCGATGCTCTTCGACCTGGTGATCACGACGGTGCCGGTGCCCCCGGCCCGCCTGTCGCTCGACGGCGCCCGGCTGGCGTCGGTCTACCCGTTCGTGCCGCTGGCCCCGCGTCACGCGGTCGGCATCGCGGTGGCCACCTACCGCGATTCGGTCCACGTCGGACTGCAGGTCAACGGCGAGGCGGTGCCGGACGTGGGCTCGCTGCGCGACGCGGTGGCGAAGTCGGCCTCCCGGCTGCTCGACGCCTCCTGACCCAAGCGCCCCAATGTGGCGGGGGGGGGGGGGGGGGGGCGGACCCACGAAAAAGATAGGGTGGCAGAGTGGGATCAGCGCGGGGAGAAGACGCGCC
>NZ_JBFBBN010000068.1:0-14776 GCF_040682715.1 Amycolatopsis sp. NPDC051128
CGGCCCGGCCAGAGCGCCACGCTGAACTTCCGGCTCCGGGCCGACGAGGACGCCGAAGGTGGCACGGTCACCGGCGCGGTCACCGCCGGCGTGCGCCCGAAGAGCTGCACCAGCTTCAGGAACAGCTGGTACACGCCGTAGGCGAAGGGCAGCACGACCCACGCCCAGGCGAGCACGATCAGCGGCACCCGGTTCGGCCTGGTTTCCCGCTCCGCCATCACGCCTCACTCCTCACGGCCGCGCCCGCCGGCGCGGGCTCGTGGTACTTCTCCCGCACCGGCCGCACCAGTTCGTTGGCCACGAAGCCGACCACGAGCAGGCCGATCATGATGTAGAACGACGTCGTGTACAGGTCCGTCCCGGACTTGCCCGCCGCCTTCTCGCTGTCGGCGATCCGGTTGACGATCAGCGGGCCGAGCACCCCGGCCACCGACCACGCCGTGAGCAGCCGGCCGTGGATCGCGCCGACCTGGTAGGTGCCGAAGAGGTCCTTCAGGTACGCCGGGATCGTCGCGAACCCGCCGCCGTAGAACGACAGGATCACCATCGCGCACAGGATGAACACCAGCTTCGACGAGTTCTGCGTCAGCGCGATCACCAGGTACAGCAGCGCACCGGCCCCGAGGTAGGTGCGGTAGATGTTCTTGCGGCCGACCAGGTCCGAAGTGGACGACCAGACGAACCGGCCGAGCATGTTGCACAGCGACAGCAGCGCGACGAACCCCGCCGCCGAAGCCACGCCCACCGGGGTCGAGGTGCCCCGGAAGAAGTCCTGGATCATCGGCGACGCCTTTTCCAGGATGCCGATGCCCGCGGTCACGTTGAAGCACAGGACGACCCAGAGGCACCAGAACTGCGGCGTCCTGATCGCATTGGCGGCCGAGACGTTCGCGGTGCTGATCATGGCCTTGCCGTGGTCGGTCTTCGGCTCCCAGCCCGCCGGCTTCCAGCCGTCGGCCGGGACCCGCACGAGCAGCCAGCCGAGCGACATGAACACCGCGTACACGAGGCCGTGGACGAGGAAAGCCGTCGAGATGGTCCCCGTGTCCGGCGCGGTGCCGAGCATCGACGACGACCACGGCGACGCGATCAGCGCGCCACCGCCGAAGCCCATGATCGCGATCCCGGTCGCCATGCCCGGCCGGTCCGGGAACCACTTGATCAGCGTCGACACCGGCGAGATGTAGCCGATGCCCAGGCCCACGCCGCCGATCCCGCCGTAGCCGACCACGACCAGCCAGAACTGCCCGGTCGCCACGCCGAGCGCGGAGACGAGGAATCCGCTGGCGAAGCAGCACATCGACACGAACATCGCCCAGCGCGGGCCGTTGCGCTCGACCAGCGTGCCGCCGAAGGCCGCCGACAGCCCGAGCATGACGATGCCGAGCTGGAACGGCAGCGAGCTCTGCGTGCCGTTCAGGTGCATCGTCTTCTCTAGCGGGAGCTTGAACACGCTCCACGCGTAGGCCTGCCCGATCGACAGGTGCACCGACAGGGCCGCGGGCGGCACCAGCCAGCGCGTCCAGCCGGGGGGCGCCACGATCCGGGATCGGTCCAGGAAGCCGAGAGCCATCGGTTCCCTCCGTACTCTGGGGATGATGGAGGGGAATGTATTACTAAATACCCGGTGTTGCACCATGCGAGTGTCAAACTTTCGGGACAAGAAAGGTGTACGGATGGGCAGGGTGACCGTGCGCAGGCCGGTGCGGCGGATTTCCGCGACCGGGGACCGGCGCCGCCCCGACGCGCTGGCGGCCGAAGAGCCCCTGGAGCTGCGGGTCGGCGGCAAGGCGCTGGCGGTCACCATGCGCACGCCCGGCAACGACGTCGAGCTGGCCCACGGCTTCCTGCTGTCCGAAGGCGTGATCGGCGGCCGTGAAGACATCGCGGTCGCCCGCTACTGCGACGGCGTCGACGACCAGGGCCGCAACACCTACAACGTGCTGGACATCGCGCTGGCCGCCGGCGTCCCGCCGCCGGACATCGGGGTCGAGCGCAACTTCTACACCACCTCGTCGTGCGGGGTCTGCGGCAAGGCCGCGCTCGACGCGGTCAAGCTCCGCACCCGCTTCTCCCCGGCCGAGGCCGCCTTCGCGGTGAAGAGCGAGACCCTGTCCGGCCTGCCCGACGCGCTGCGCGCCCGGCAGAAGGTGTTCGCCAGCACCGGCGGCCTCCACGCGGCGGCGCTGTTCACCCCGGACGGCGGGATCGACGTCGTCCGCGAGGACGTCGGACGGCACAACGCGGTCGACAAGGTGCTCGGCTGGGCCGTCCTCGAGGGCCGGATTCCCGCGCCCGGGCACGGTCTGCTGGTGTCCGGGCGCGCGTCGTTCGAGCTGGTGCAGAAGGCCGCCATGGCCGGGATCGGGCTGCTGGCCGCGGTGTCCGCGCCGTCGTCGCTGGCCGTCGAGCTGGCCGAGGAGAACGGCATGACGCTGATCGGCTTCCTGCGCGGCGACTCGATGAACCTCTACACCGGCGACCACCGCGTTCTCACCTAGGCCCGCTCAATGGGGCAGCTCCTTCGCCACGGCCAGGATTCCGTAGATCAGCGCGGTCAGGATCAGCACGATCATCGCGATCAGGACGAGCACCATCACGCAGCCGACGATGCCGTCCCGTTTGCGCACACCGTCAGCCTAGGCCGACTCGACCCAGTTGCCGTGGAAGCCGTTCGGCACGCGGTCCGGCAGGTGGATCGCGGCCACGGTCTCCAGCGTGCCCGCGTCGAGCAGCGTGAGGTCGCTGCGCCGCGTGGCCGGGTCGAAGACGAAGCCCATCAGGACGCCGTCGTCCTCGGCCGCGTCGTCGTGGCGGGGGACGAACACGAACTCGCCGGGCTGCCGTCCCGCGCCGAACGCCCGCTCCTGCCGCGACCCGGTGTGGAAGTCGTGCTTGAACAGCGAGCCGCCGGGGTTCGCGCCGCTGTCGGCCGACATCGCGTAGCCGTAGCGGTGGCGCCGGCCGACGAGCCGCTCGTCGACGCGCGGGAACTCCTGGCCGCGGTCGTCGAGCCGCTCCTCCAGAACCTTGCCGGCGGTCAGATCGACGGTCCAGCGGTCCAGGGTCGGGCCGCCCTCATCCGGGCCGTGCAGCTCGCGGTCGAACATCTTCGGGTGCCGGACGACGTCGAGCACGACGCTGTCGCCGTCGTCGTAGGCGTTGAGCGGGTGGAAGACGTAGCACGGCTCGACGTCGAACCAGCGGACGTCGCGGGCGCCGCCCTCGCGCGGCATGATCCCGATCCGCGCCGGGTACTTCGGGTCCCAGCGGTACGGCAGGCCGCCGTTCGCGCCGACCTTGCGGGCCATCATCGCGGTCACCGGGTCCGGCACGCGGACCTTGCCGATCATGGCCGAGAGCACCAGCTTCGCGGGTGTCCGCAGCGCGCCCGGCACGTTCGCGGCGACGGCCATCTCCGCGTTGAACGTGACCGGCAGGTCGTAGAACACGACGTGCTTCTCGGTCAGCGAGAAGTCGTGCATCATCGGCGACCCGGTGACCTCGACGTCGACCGTGCGGCGGGCGTGGCCCTGTGCGTCGATCACCGAGTACTGGACCTTGTTGCCCATGCCGAAGAAGTACGACACGGCGTGCAGCTCGCCGGTGCGCGGGTCGCGCTTGGGGTGGGCGGTGTAGCCGCCCGGGAGCGTGCCGTCGAAGTCGCAGCGGCCGACGGTGTCGAGCTCGTCGGTCAGCTCGTAGATCGGCGCGCCCGCCTCCACCAGCGCGAGAGTCTTCCCCGCGTGGCCGATGACGTTGGTGTTGGCGCCGAGCGCGTGCAGCCCGCCGAACCGGCTCGCGTCCTCGCCGGCCAGCGCCGCGACGACGGCCGGGTTGCGCACCCAGCGGTTGCGGTACCACTCGGCCTTGCCGTCGCGCAGCCGCACGCCGTGGACCATGCCGTCGCCCATGAACCAGTGGTAGGCCGCCGGATCCACTTCGGACAGCGGGTTGGGCCCGTTGCGCAGGTAGCGGCCGTCGAGGAAGCCGGGGATCCGGCCCGTGACGGCCAGTTCCGTGATCGTGTGCTCCCGGCTGACCGGGGCGAAGTTGCCTTCGAGGAACTTGTTGCCCATGCCTGACCCCTTCGAACGAAGCATAACTGGGTTATAGATCCAGGTATAACAGGGTTATGAAATACTGGCAAGCATGAGCCCGAAACCGCGCGCGACCGACGTCAAGGACCGGCTCGTCGAGGCCGCCATCCGGCTGCTCGACGACGGCGGCCCCGAGAGCCTGCAGGCTCGCAAGCTGGCCGCGGAGGTCGGCGTCTCGACGATGGCGGTGTACACGCACTTCGGGGGCATGGCGGCGCTGGTCGACGAGGTGGTGCGCACGGGATTCCGCAAGCTCAGCGCCGCGCTGGCCGAGGTCGGCGAGAGCGACGACCCGGTCGCGGACGTCTTCAGCCTGGCCCGCACCTACCGGCACACGGTCGCCGAGCAGCCGCAGCTGTTCGCCGTGACGTTCGGCCAGATCGCCCCCGGCGGCAAGCGGGCGACGCTGTCCGACCTCACCACCGAGGCGGGCCGCGAAGCCGCCAACGAGGGCTTGGAGGCGTTCGACCACATCGTCCGGGCGACCGAGCGCGCCATCGAGGCCGGCCGGTTCCGGCCCACGGACAAGTACCAGGCGGCCGCCCAGCTGTGGAGCGCGCTGCACGGCTTCGTCACGCTGGAGGCGTCCGGCCACTTCGGCCCCGGTGAACAGGGGATTGACCACATCCTGATACCCCTCGGGATCACGCTCTCCGTGGGCCTCGGGGACACTGTGGAGCGGGCCGGACGCTCGGCCGAGGCCGCCAGGGCGGCTTGGCGGGCGAAGACCCGAAACGCCAGGCAGGGTGGGAACGACTAACCCGGCGAGAGGGACGCGAGGGGAACGCGGAGCGGGTGCGCGGCGTCCTAGGAGTGGCAGCGGGGGACGGAGACAGGTGAACGACGAAAACGGTGAGCCCTCTGGGGCTGAGCGCGGCGACGCTGAGCGCTCTGGGGCCGAGCCCCAGGCCCCGGCCGGGGGGCAAGCCCCCCTGGACCCCCCGAAAACGGCCGGGGCGGCGGCGGTCCGGGACGCCCGGCGGTGGCTCAGCCGCCGCTCGGTGCTGATCGCGGGCGCGTCCGGGCTGGCCGTGGCCGGCCTGGCGGCCGGCACCGCGACCGGCAAGCTGCCGTTCAGCCAGGCTCTGCAGCGAGCGCTGGGCGTGGCTTCGTCGAACCCGACGACCCAGCTGGGCAGCACCCGCGTCGAACGCGTCTACTCCACGGCCCGCGGCCGGATGGTCGACCTGGTGTTCATCCTGCCTTCGAAGACCCCGCCGCGCGGGCTGCCGATGTCGCTCATGCTGCACGGCCTGCACGGCAACGCCCGCAGCGCGGCCCCGACCGGCACGCTCAAGCAGCTCGCCAGCGATGTCGCCCGCAAGGCCGTCCCGGCGTTCGGCTTGGTGGCCGTCGACGGCGGCGACAACTACTGGCACGAGGTGCACCCGGGCGACGACCCGATGGCGATGCTGCTGGAGGAGCTCCCCCAGTGGCTGCGGGCGCGCGGCTTCGCCGGCCCGACCGGGCAGCCGTTCGCCTGCACCGGCGCTTCGATGGGTGGGTTCGGCGCGCTGGTGTACACGCGCCGCCGGGTCGAGCGGCGGCAGCCGCCCGCCGCCGTCGCGACCCTGGCCCCGGCACTGATCCTGTCGTGGCAGGAGATGGCCAAGCGGCACATCTTCACCGGCCTCCAGGACTGGACGTCGCTCGACCCGCTGCGCCACGTCGACGAGACCAAGGGCGTGGCCAACGGCATCTGGTGCGGCATGGAGGACCCGTTCATCACCGGCGTCCGGCGGTACATCGAAGCCGCGCACCCGGCGGTCGCGCACACGGCGCACGGCAAGCACGGCGATGCGTTCAACCGGACCGTCGTGCCGAGCTTGATCAGCTTCCTCGGCAAGCACGTTCCCCGAGGCGACTGACGCGCCGACCTCAGCAGGTGAAGTGCACCCGGGTCGTCGTGCGGCCCGGGACCCAGTACGTGCGGACCAGGTCGGCCAGCCGGTTGACCAGCACCAGCCCGCGGCCGCCCAGGGTCGTCGCCGACGGCGGGACGCGGCCGGCCAGCGGCTCGGCGATGGTGCCGTGGTCGGTCACCTCGCCGATCACCTCCGCCGGCCCCGCCCACAGCCGCAGCACGCCGGCGCCGCCGCCGTAGAGGACGCTGTTCGTGGTCAGCTCGGCGATCGCCAGCGCGAAGTCGTCCCGGCGGGGCCGGCTCAGGCCGTGGCGGGCGGCCCAGATCTCCGCGAAGCCGCGCAACGACCCCAGCTGCCCGAGGTCGAACCTCCGCTCGACCACGGACGGCGGCGGCTCGAGCGGCCGCGCGAAGTCCGCGCGCACGCCGTCGGGGTCGAAACGCGCGCTGAGGAACGGCCCGGCCGGGCCCCACACCTCGGGATGGGTGCGCTCGGCGTCGGCCAGGACCTCCGGCGGCAGCGTCGCGATGTCATAGGGACAGAGCACGGCCAGGTCGCGGCCCGCGAAGGCGTCGTTGATGAGCGCTTCGTGCTCCACGCAAGCCGGGTATTCGACGTCGGTGCGTCCGGCCCAGATCGGCTCTCCCACGATCCGCACCGGGCCCGCGTGTTCACCGGCGAAGGCGAGGAGCACCGACGGGAGGATGGCGCCGGGGTTGCGCCCCGCGCGTTCCATGTCGATCAGCCGGACCTCGTTCGCGCGGTCTTCCAGTGCCTTCTCGATGAGCAGCAGATTGCGCTCGGGAACGGCGACGGCCACCGGTTCGCCTCGGCCGAGGCCGTCGAGCAGGAACGGAACGACACCGTCGAGGTACTCACTGTCACCGCGGTAGAACAATGCCGGATGCCGAAACGGTCTGAGGGCATCTACCACGGGGTCTTCGTACCCAGAGCCGGCCACCCGCAAACGGGTCCGCCGGCGGGAATTCACTCCACCCAGCGGCCGACGACCGAGATCAGCCAGAAGCCGACCACGGTCGCGAGGGCGAACAACAGCACCCAGTTGACCAGCTGACGCCGCTCGGTCACCCCACGGGCCCGCCACAGCCCGTAGCCCGCGACGACGAACAGCGGCACCGGGATCAGCGGCAACGGCGACAGCCGTGCCACGACGGCGACGACACACGTGCCGGTGCACACGGCCAGCACGCCCATCAGCACGCGGTTCAGCCACGGGTACCGGTCGAAGACGGACGCGATCACGCGCTCGCCCAGCTCACGGAACCCCAGGACCGTCCCGGCCGGGGCGTCCCCGGCGGGCACCGGGGACGGGTCCGGCGGCGGCGGCGCCTGCACGCCGCCGCCGGGGACCGAGCCCCCGGAACCCGGGAAAGAGTCAGCAGTCATTCAGCTTTCCTGTCGGTCTCCGGACCGGGTGGCCCGGAGACGCCCGGTGTCAGGCCGACTTCTCGCCGCGCTCACTGCGCGCGCGCCTTGTCGGCTGCCGGGCGACGATCGTCGGGTTCACGTTCTCCCGGACGGTCTGCTCGGTGATGACGACCTTCGCCACGTCGTCGCGGCTCGGGATGTCGTACATGACCGGCTGCAGCACCTCTTCCATGATGGCGCGCAGCCCGCGGGCACCCGTGCCCCGCAGGACCGCCTGGTCGGCGATGGCCTCGAGCGCGGTCTTGGTGAACTCGAGCTCGACGTTGTCCATCTCGAAGAGCTTCTTGTACTGCTTCACCAGGGCGTTGCGCGGCTGGGTGAGGATGCTGACCAGCGATTCCTTGTCCAGGTGGTTGACCGTCGCCACGACCGGAAGCCGGCCGATGAACTCCGGGATCAGCCCGAACTTGATCAGGTCCTCCGGCATCGTGTCGGAGAAGATGTCGCTGTCCTCGATCTCGGACTTGGTGCGGATCTCCGCACCGAACCCGAGGCCGCGCTTGCCGACCCGCTCGTTGATGATCTTCTCCAGCCCGGCGAACGCGCCGGCCACGATGAACAGCACGTTCGTCGTGTCGATCTGGATGAACTCCTGGTGCGGGTGCTTGCGGCCGCCCTGCGGCGGAACCGACGCGGTGGTGCCTTCGAGGATCTTCAGCAGCGCCTGCTGCACGCCCTCACCGGAGACGTCCCGGGTGATCGAGGGGTTTTCGCTCTTCCGGGCGATCTTGTCGACCTCGTCGATGTAGATGATCCCGGTCTCGGCCCGCTTGACGTCGTAGTCCGCCGCCTGGATGAGCTTGAGCAGGATGTTTTCGACGTCTTCGCCGACGTACCCGGCCTCGGTCAGCGCCGTGGCGTCCGCGATGGCGAACGGCACGTTCAGCAGCTTCGCCAGCGTCTGCGCGAGGTAGGTCTTGCCGCACCCGGTGGGGCCGAGCATCAGGATGTTCGACTTGGCGAGCTCGACGGACTCCTCCTTGGAGTCCTTCGGCCCGGCCTTGTCGTCCGCCTGGATCCGCTTGTAGTGGTTGTAGACCGCTACCGCGAGGGTCCGCTTGGCGTCCTCCTGGCCGATGATGTACTGCTCGAGGAACTCGTGGATGTCGGCGGGCTTGGGCAGCTCGTCGAGCTTCACGTCGCCGGCCTCGGCCAGCTCCTCCTCGATGATCTCATTGCAGAGGTCGATGCACTCATCGCAGATGTAGACCCCAGGGCCGGCAATGAGCTTCTTCACCTGCTTCTGGCTCTTCCCACAGAAAGAACACTTCAGCAGGTCTCCGCCGTCACCGATCCGTGCCATGGCCGTTGACCTCGTCCCCTCCGGCGCGGTTGTCCGCGCCTGACGTGTGTTGCGACGGTGCGACCCCCGGCCACACACGACCGGGCTGAGCCTCACGCATTGCCACTGACGGTACCCGTCCGACGCCGTGGGCGGGAACACCCGCGAGCGCCGGGAGCACGTCAGAGGACCCTAAACCAGGATGCCGGTGTATGTCGTCTTCTCGACACACACCGGCCCGGCGGATCTACAGAGCCGACGCCTTGCGGTACGGGAGCACCTCGTCGATGATGCCGTACGACTTGGCCTCTTCGGCGGTCAGGATCTTGTCGCGCTCGATGTCCTTGCGGATCTGGTCCGCGTCCTTGCCGGTGTGGTGGGCCAGGATGACCTCCATCTGGCGCCGCACCCGCTGGATCTCGTTCGCCTGGATCTCCAGGTCGGAGACCTGGCCGTAGGTGCCCTCGGTGGCCGGCTGGTGGATCAGCACGCGCGAGTTCGGCAGCGCGTAGCGCTTGCCCGGCGTGCCGGCCGACAGCAGCACCGCGGCGGCCGAGGCGGCCTGGCCGAGGCAGTACGTCTGGATGTCCGGGCGGACGAACTGCATGGTGTCGTAGATCGCCATCAGCGAGGTGAACGACCCACCCGGCGAGTTGATGTAGATCAGGATGTCGCGGTCCGGGTCCTCGTGCTCGAGGTGCAGCAGCTGGGCCATCACGTCGTTGGCCGACGCGTCGTCCACCTGCACGCCGAGGAAGATGACCCGCTCTTCGTACAGCTTGTTGTACGGGTTCGACTCCTTGACGCCGTAGCTGGTGCGCTCGACGTAGGAGGGCAGGATGTACCGCGACTGGGGGATGTTCGGAGCCCGGAAGTCATCACCCGGGAGCCTGAAGTTGCTCATCGAAAGTCTCCTTGGTGCTTCGGGCTCAGCGGGAGCCCGGACGGGCGATGTCGGCGGTGAGGACGTGGTCCACGAACCCGTAGTCCTTCGCCTCCTGCGCGGTGAACCAGCGGTCACGGTCGCCGTCCGCGATGATCTGCTCGACCGTCTGCCCGGTCTGGTCCGCGGTGATCTGCGCCAGTTCGCGCTTCCACTTGTTGAACAGGTCGGCCTGGATCGCGATGTCCGACGCCGTGCCACCGACACCGGCCGACGGCTGGTGCATCAGGATCCGCGCGTGCGGCAGCGAGTACCGCTTGCCCGGGGTGCCCGAGGAGAGCAGGAACTGCCCCATCGAGGCCGCCATGCCCATCGCGTAGGTCGCGACGTCCGGGCGGATCAGCTGCATGGTGTCGTAGATGGCGAACCCGGCGGTGACCGAACCGCCCGGCGAGTTGATGTAGAACCGGATGTCGGACTCGGCGTCGTCGGCGTCGAGCAGCAACAGCTGCGCGGTGATGCGGTTGGCGATCTCGTCGTTGACCTCGGAACCGAGGACGACGATGCGCTCCTGGAGCAATCGCTCGAACACCGAGTCGGTGAGGGTGAGCCCTGCGGTGCCGGTCCGCGCCTCGGGCGTGTGCTGCGTCACGTCTGCCTGCCTTTTCGCCGGCAGCGGCCCAGTGTTGACGGCCGCCGCTGTCGTTTCAGATGCTTGAGATCTTGTATCCGACCCTAACGAACTTGGGCGGTGCAGAATGCCTGACACCGCCCAAGTTCGCTCACAGCTTCACTCCGCCGGAGTCTTCGCCGTTTCGTCGGTGACCTGCGTCTCTTCGGTTGCCGCGTCGGTGGCCGGCTCCTCGGCGCCGAACAGCTCCGAGAGGTCGACCTCGGCGCCCGAGCCGTCGGTGACGGTGGCCTTCCGGACGATGGACGCCAGCGCCTTGCCGCGCCGCACGTCGGCGTAGATCGCGGTCAGCTGGCCCGACTGCTGGGCGCGCTGGACGTACTCGTCCGGGCTGACGCCGAAGCGCTGGGCCTGGTAGATGATCCGCTCGGTGAGCTCGCCGTCGTTGACCGACACCTCTTCCTTGTCGGCGATGGTGTCCAGCAGCAGCTGCGTGCGGACGGCCTTCTCCGACTCGGCGCGGGTCTCCGCGTCGAACTCTTCGAGCGTGCGGCCTTCGGCCTCGAGGGCCTGCGCGAACTGGGCCTCGTCGTGGTCGAACGGGTGGATCGCGTCGTGCTTGCGGTTCTCGATCTCGGAGTCGAGGACCTTCTCCGGGATCGGCACCTCGGTGCGCTCCAGGAGCTCGTCGAGCACCTTGTCGCGAGCCTGGACGCCCTGCTGCATCTTCTTGACCCGGGCGAGCCGCTCGCGCAGGTCGTTCTTCAGCTCTTCGATCGTGTCGAACTCGCTCGCCATCTGGGCGAACTCGTCGTCCGCCTCGGGCAGCTCACGCGTCTTGACCGACTGGACGGTCACGGTCACCTCGGCGTCCTTGCCGGCGTGGTCCCCGGCGACGAGCTGCGTGGTGAACGTCTTGGTCTCGCCGGCGGAGGCGCCGACGATCGCCTCGTCGATGCCGTCGACGAGCTGGCCGGAGCCGATCTCGTAGGACAGCCCGGACGTGGCGGCCTCTTCGACGGCCTCGCCGTCGACGGTCGCGGCCAGGTCGATCGAGACGAAGTCGCCGGTCTCGGCCGGGCGCTCGACGCCGGTCAGCGTGCCGAAGCGGGCGCGCAGCTCGTCGAGCTGCTCGTCGACCTCCGCGTCGGTCAGCTCGACGTCGTCGACGGTGATCGCGAAGCCGTCCATGTCGGGCAGCTCGATCTCCGGGCGCACGTCGACCTCGGCGGTGAACTCGAGCACGTCGCGGTCTTCGAGCTTGGTCACGTCGAACTCGGGGTTCCCGAGTGTGCGGACCTCGTTCGCGCGGACGGCCTCGATGTACTTCGCCGGGATGGCCTCGTTGACGACCTCGTCGAGCACCGGGCCACGCCCGATCCGGCTTTCCAGGACGCGAGCGGGCGCCTTGCCGGGCCGGAAGCCCGGGATGCGCACCTGCTGGGCGATCTTGCGGTAGGCGCGGTCGAAGTTCGGCTTCAGCTCGTCGAACGGCACCTCGACATTGATCTTGACTCGCGTCGGGCTCAGCTGCTCGACGGTGCTCTTCAAGGTCTTCTCCTCGAGCGGTAACGATTGTGGTGGACAATCCTGCGGAAATGGCCCCTGGTCACCTCAGACCGGGACGTCCGAGTCTAGGCCAGTCGCCCGCGCCGCCTGGGTGGGGGCCACCCGCGGCGGCGCTACCCGAGCATCCGCCCGATCACCCAGCGCATCTGGCCGCTCGCGTGCTCGACCGACCCCGAGGGCTGCACCAGGTGGGAAAGCAGCAGCCGGACGAAGGCTTCGACCGCGACCGTCCACTCCGACGGCGTCAGCCGGACCTCCGGGTAGCACCGCGCGAACAGCGCCGCCACGGTGTCGACCGAGCGCTCGAGCACGCCCTCGGGCCGGGTGGTGAGCAGCGGGAGGAAGTCGTCACGCCCGCCCTTCGGGCACCCGAGCGCGATCAGGAGCAGCGGGTTGACCTTGGCGGCTTCGAGGGTCTGGCGGAACGCCGCGGTGACGCCGTCGACGGGATGACCCGGGTACGCGGCGGCGACCTCGGTCACGCGCTCGGCGAAGCGCTCGGTCTCACGCAGCACCAGCGCCTCGGCGAGCTCGGTCTTGGAGCCGAGTTCGTTGTAGACGGTCTGCCTGCTGACGCCGACCTGCGCGGCCAGCTTGCCCATCGTCACCGCGGCCCAGCCGTCGGTGGCGATGAGGCCCGCGGCCGCGTCCAGCAGACGTTCCCGGGTGCGCGCCGGGGCGGGATGGGTGACGGCCTTCACATCGGGAGCTTACCTGCCGCTTGCGTTCGGCTGGCCGGGACCTTTTTTCGAAGCCTGGTTCAACGTTTACAAACCACTCGGGGTTGTCTACGGTGACTCCCGCCTCGCCAGGAGCTTCTCGACCGAGGAGACCGCACGATGCCCGTCGTCGATACCCCGCCGCGTGGCTCCGGGACGTCCTCGTCGGCCGCGGGCGACCGCGCCATCCCCTCGCCCCGCATCCCGCTGCCCCGCCTCTCGGTGCCGACGCTCCTGCTGTTCGCCGGCGGCGTCGCGCTGTGGGGCACCGCGACCTGGCTGCTGCTGGCCGGCGTCGCCCCGCCGGTGTACACCGTGCCGCTGCACGCGATCGTCACCTTCACGATGTTCACGGTGGTGCACGAGTCGGCCCACCACGCCGCAGGAAAGCTGACATGGGTCAACGAGCTGCTCGGCAGGCTGGCGATGCCCTTCGTCGCCGCCTACGCGTCGTTCCCGCTGCTTCGGTTCGTCCACAGTGAACACCACCGCAACACCAACGCGGACTCGCACACCGACCCGGACGCGTGGACGTCGCAGGGAGCCTGGTGGTCGCTGCCGTTCCGCTGGCTGACGATCGACTTCTGGTACGCGCGGTTCTACACGGCGCGGGCAGGGAGCCGGCCGTCCCAGGAGCGCGCGGAAACGATCGTCGCGCTGTCGCTGGCGTTCGCCGCGGCCGCGGTGCTGATCGCCTGCGGCCACGGCCGCGAGCTGCTGCTCGCGTACGTGCTGCCGCAGCGGCTAGGACTGGCGGTACTGGCCTGGTGGTTCGACTGGCTGCCGCACCACGGCCTGCCCGCCGCGAAGCCGCGCGACAAGTTCGGCACCACGCGGGTGCGGGTGGGACTGGAGTGGCTGGTGACGCCGATGATGCTCTACCAGAACTATCACCTGGTGCACCACGTCCACCCCGCCGTGCCGTTCTACCGGTACCTGCGGGCGTGGAAGGACAACCGCGAGGCCTACCTGGCCCGCGACGTCCCGATCATCACGGCGTGGGGCCGCGAGCTGACCCCGGCGGAGTACCGCGCGTGGCGGCGGCTGGCCGAAAACCTCGGCGGCCACGAACCCGCCCCGGAGCCGCCGCCGCTCGGGCCGAGCCGGTTCCACCGGCTGCGGGTCCGCCAGGTGCGGCCGATGACCGCGGACACCGTCGCGATCACCTTCGACGTCCCCCCGCACCTGGCGGCGGAGTTCCGGTTCACCCCCGGCCAGCACGTGGCGGTCCGCGCGGTGCTCGACGGGCAGGCCGTGCGGCGCACGTACTCGATCTGCGCGCCCACCGGGTCCGGCGAGCTGCGGATCGCGGTGAAGCGGCGGCCCGGCGGCGCGTTCTCCGGCTTCGCGACCACGACGCTGGCCGCGGGCGACTTCCTCGACGTGCTGCCGCCCTCCGGCGGGTTCACGCTCGTCCCGGATCCTTCACGGACCGCGCACTACGTCGCGCTCGCCGCGGGCAGCGGCATCACGCCGCTGTTGTCCATCCTGGTCAGCGCGCTGACCGCGGAGCCGCACAGCCGGGCGACGCTGCTGTACGTCAACACCTCGGGCGCGACGACGCTGTTCGCGTGCGAACTGAAAGCACTCGCCGAGGGCTTCGGCGGCCGGCTGCACGTCGTCCACTACCGCACCGACGAGCGCGACCCGGACCTGCACGCGCACCGGCCCCGGCACTTCGACGTGGTCGGCGAAGCGCTCGCCATCTCGCACGAGCGGTACCAGCGCGGGCGGCTCGACGGGACGCGGCTGCGCGCGCTGCTGCAGAACCGGCTCCACCCGGCGAAGGTCGACGAGTGGTTCCTGTGCGGGCCGCGCGGCCTGATGGACCTGGCCCGCCGCACCCTGGCCGAAGCGGACGTCCCGGACGAGAACGTCCACTTCGAACTGTTCCGCGGCGCGGCGCCCCTGCGCGACCCGGCGGGGACGGCGGCCCGGGTGGCGGTGACGCTCGGCGGCACGACGACGTGCGTGGCGGCCGAAGCCGGGGAGACGGTGCTGGACGCCGCGCTGCGAGCGGGTTTCGAGGTGCCGTACTCGTGCACGGGCGGCGCGTGCGGCACGTGCCGGGCGACGCTGCTGCACGGCCAGGTCGACATGGACGTCCGGTACGCGCTCACGGAGGACGACGTGGCGGCGGGCCGGATCCTGACGTGCCGCTCCCGCGCGACCACCCCGGAGATCGCGGTCGACTACGACCGCCGCTGACCCCCGGCCCCAAGCGCCCCAATGTGGCGTTCGGTGCGTCCAGCGCACCCAATGTGGCGTTCGGTGCGCT
>NZ_JBFBBN010000068.1:14786-47170 GCF_040682715.1 Amycolatopsis sp. NPDC051128
CTCCAGCGCGGCCAGCACGCCCTGGTGGTCGGCGGTCCAGCGCACCGAACGCCACATTGGGTGCGTTGGACGCAACCAACGCCACATTGGGGCGCATGAGAGCCGAGTCAGCCGGTCCGGGTGGGCGCTCCCGACGGCGGTGCTCCCTGACCGCCGCCCGGCAGCTGGCCTTGGCCGCCCGTGGCGCCGTCGGTCACCGAGGTCGCCGTCGCCGAGTCGGTCACCGAGGTCGCCGTCGCCGAGTCGGCCGACTCGGTCGCCACCACCGTCACCGTGTCACCCGTCGCCAGGCCCGTCGCCTGGTCCGAGGTGATCGTGTACGTCTTCGAGAACCCGTCGCCGCTCTTCGCGGTCAGCGACGTCGCGCTCAGCTCCGTCACCTCGCCCGTCTGCGTGATCTTCGTGACGTAGCCGCCGTTTCCGTCCGAGGCGACGTACTCCCCGTGCAAGGCCGCGCCCAGACCGCCGCTCGGGCCGCCCGTCATGCCGCCCGGCCCGGCCGCGGCGTCGGTGGCCGCCGACGACGACGCGGCCCAGACCGCCGCTCCCCCGCCGGCCACGATCACCGCCGCGACAGCGCCCGCCGCGATCTTCTTGCCCGGCGACCAGCTCGGCCGCGGGGGCGTCCCCGGCGCGGGCGCCGCGCCCCATGTCTGGTCCGAAGTGGACGGTGCCTGCGGTGTGGTCATGTGTTGCTCCTTAACGAGATGCTTCGGTGCGATCCACGGTGGAGCCTCCCGCTGTGTGCGCACTGTGCCCGCCGTCAGCCGTTCCTGTGACCGGACGCTCCCGGCGTCCGGCGACCGGCCGGTCACCGCACAGCAGCCTCACAGGCAGCACACAACGCGCACACACGGCGCGGACGGACGCTGAATCCATGGCCGCGCGCACCACCACGCACCGCCCCCACCGGATCGGCCGGTCGGGGCGGCTCTCGCTGCGCACGAAGCTGACCGGCTCGATGGTCGCGCTGCTCACGGTGGTGTGCCTGATCGTCGGGGTCGTCAGCGAGTTCGCGCTCGACGTGTTCCTCACCCGCCAGATCGACCAGCAGCTGTCCGCCGCGGCGACCCGTTCGCTGGTCTTCGCGAGCAACGCCGCGCAACAGCGCGGCGGGCCGCAGCCCCAGCCACAGCCGGACGACCAGGCGGGCCAGCACCCGCTCGGGCAGAACGTCGGCACGGTGAGCGGCACCTTCTCCGGGCAGCGGCTCGTCCACGACGACAGCATTTCCGAGCACGGCGAACGGCTGCGGCTCACCGCGGCCCAGCAGGCCGTCATGCGCTCGGTGCCCACCGACGGCGAGCCGCACACGGTGTCCTTCGACGACCTCGGCGAGTACCGCCTGCTGGCGCTGCCGGTCACCGGGACGTCCGACGTCGTTGTCACCGGCTTGCCGATGCGGCCGGTGAACGAAACGCTGGTCACCGTCGGGCTGATCCTGTTCGGCGTCGCCGCCGCGGGCGTGCTCGGCGCGGCCTTCCTCGGCGCGTTCGCGGTCCGCCGCACGCTCCGGCCGCTCGATCGCGTCGCGGCCACCGCCGGCCAGGTCACCCAGCTGCCGCTCGACCGCGGCGAGGTGGCGCTGTCCATCCGCGTCCCCGAGGCCGACACCGACCCGCGGACCGAGGTCGGGCAGGTCGGCTCGGCGCTGAACCTGATGCTCGGCCACGTCGCGCAGGCGCTGGAAGCGCGGCACGGCAGCGAGATCCGGGTCCGGCAGTTCGTCGCGGACGCCAGCCACGAGCTGCGGACGCCGCTCGCGGCGATCCGCGGGTACGCCGAGCTGGCCGCCCGCGGCAGCGCGCTGGTGCCGCCGGACGTCGCGCACTCGATGGGCCGGATCCAGTCCGAAGCCGTCCGGATGACGGCGCTCGTGGAAGACCTCCTGCTGCTCGCCCGGCTCGACGCCGGCCGCCCGCTGGACGTGCGCGAAGTCGACCTCACCCGGCTGGTCGCCGACGCGGTCGGCGACGCCCAGGTCGCCGGGCGCGAGCATCGGTGGTTCCTGGAGCTGTCCCAGGACCCGGTGTTCGTGCTCGGCGACGTCCAACGCCTGCACCAGGTGCTGGCCAACCTGCTGGCCAACGCCCGCACGCACACCCCGCCCGGTACCACGGTGGTGACCGCGCTGGCCCGCTCGGCGGACGGCAGCGCGGTGCTCACGGTGACCGACAACGGCCCCGGCATCGCGCCGGACCTGCTGCCGGACGTCTTCGAGCGGTTCGCCCGCGGCGACTCGTCGCGCTCCCGCAACGCCGGCAGCACCGGGCTCGGGATGGCGATCGCGTCCGCTGTCGTCGTCGCCCACCACGGCACGATCGAGGTGCACAGCCGCCCCGGCCGGACCGAGTTCGCGGTGCGCCTGCCCGTGGCCGTGCCCGCACAGCGAGTGCACAGCGTCGACACAATCCGGCCCCAGCTCGGCACCGGAAGCTGAGCTCATGACCGCTGTGACATCCGGGGCTTCGCCCCGGGCCGGGGGCTCCGCCACCCGGAGCCCCGCCGTACCCCCTTCTCCGCCCGCTCGCCGCACCTGGCACCGCCCCGCCCTGGCCGCGCTCCTCCTCGCCACCGCCGTGCTCTACCTGTGGGGTCTCGGCGCGTCCGGGTGGGCCAACGCCTTCTACTCGGCGGCCGCGCAGGCGGGCTCGCAGAGCTGGAAGGCGCTGTTCTTCGGCTCCAGCGACGCGGCGAACGCGATCACCGTCGACAAGACGCCGGCGGCGCTGTGGGTGATGGGCCTTTCGGCACGGCTGTTCGGCGTCAACGCCTGGAGCGTCCTGGTGCCGCAGGCGCTGATGGGCGTCGCCTCGGTCTGGCTGCTGTTCGCGACCGTTCGCCGCACCTCGGGCCCCACGGCCGGGCTCGTCGCGGGCCTGGTGCTGGCGCTGACACCGGCGGCCGCGCTGATGTTCCGCTTCAACAACCCGGACGCGCTGCTCGTGCTCCTGCTGGTCGCGGGCGCCTACTGCGTGGTGCGGGCCCTCGAGAAGGCGAGCCCGCGCTGGCTCGCGCTGGCCGGCGTCGCGGTCGGCTTCGGCTTCCTGGCGAAGATGCTGCAGGCCTTCCTCGTGCTGCCTGCTTTCGCGCTCGCTTATGTCGTCGCGGCGCCGGTGTCGCCGCCCAAGCGGCTGCTGCACCTGCTCGCCGCACTCGCGGCGACTGTCGTCGCGGCCGGCTGGTACCTCGTGGTCGTCGCGCTGTGGCCGGCGGCCGACCGGCCGTTCATCGGCGGATCGCAGACGAACTCGCTGTGGGAGCTGGTCTTCGGCTACAACGGCTTCGGCCGGCTCACCGGCGACGAGGTCGGCAGCGTCGGCGGCGGCGCGGGCCGTGGCTGGGGTTCGACCGGCCTGACCCGGCTGTTCGGCGGCGAAATGGCGGGCGGCATCGCCTGGCTGCTCCCGGCGGCGCTGCTGGCGCTGGGCGCCGGCCTGTGGTTCACGCGCCGGGCGCCACGCACCGACCGCTCGCGCGCGGCCCTGCTGCTGTGGGGCGGCTGGCTGCTGGTGACGGCGCTGGTGTTCAGCTACATGGGCGGGATCATCCACCCGTACTACACGGTCGTCCTGGCGCCGGCGGTGGGCGCCCTGGTCGGCACGGCGGCGGTCCAGTTGTGGCGGCTGCGAGCGAACCCCGCGGCGTCCGGACTGCTCAGCGGCGGCATCGCCCTCACGGCTGTCACCGCTTATCTGCTGCTGCCGGGGTCGTCGTGGCAGCCGTGGCTGGCACCGACGGTGCTGGTGGGCGGGCTGCTGGCGGCGGTCGCGCTGTTCTTCGCGGCGCACCTGACCCGCTGGGCGGCTTCCCTGGTGGCGGCTTTGGGACTGGTCGTGCTGCTTTCCGGCACGGGCGCGTACACGCTGGCAACGGCGGCGACGACCCACAGCGGCGCGATCCCGTCGGCCGGGCCTTCATCGGGTTTCGGTGGCCTCTTCGGTGGTCCTGGTGGCCGCGGCGGCCCGGGTTCGCTGCTCTCGACGACGATGCCGGGCGCACAGCTGACGGCACTGCTTCGGGAAGACACGTCTCACTACACCTGGACGGCGGCGACGGTGCTGTCCAACTCTGCCGCGGGCTACCAGCTCGCCAGTGGCGCCCCGGTGATGGCGGTGGGCGGGTTCAACGGCACCGACCCGTACCCGACGCTGGAGCAGTTCCAGCAATACGTCGATAGCGGGGCGATTCACTATTTCCTCGGCGAGGGTATGACGATGCCGGGAACCAGCGGCTCGGACGCGGCCCAGCGGATCGCCGAGTGGGTCGCTTCGCACTACCAGGCGTCCACTGTGGATGGCGTAACGGTCTACGACCTCACCGCGACCTCGTAGTTCGACTTGTCGTGGGATCCTTCCCGAGGGCGTCACCTCCTGTTCTCGGATGTCCGCCAAACGACTCAGGCCCCATTCGACTCCGACTCGCCGATGCCCCCAGCACGCCCTGTCACCTTCTCTGTGATTGGATCAGACCGGTATCAGGCGAACAGGAGCCCGTGCGATGACCCCTTACGGCGTGTGGCAGGTCGAGGCTCACGAGATTGACCAGCTGACCGCCGTGTTGGGAAATCCGCAGCTCATTGACGACCGGTTCCGCCGCCAAAAGGACGGCGAAGGCAAGCTGTTCGCCGCCTGGAAGGACGACGAGCCCCCGGGGTTGGTCTATTTGTGGCGGCGCGAAGCCGAGGAACAGGAGATCCGGGATCACCTGCCGGGCGTCGCGCTGCTCATGAACCTCGAGGTGCTGCCTCACCTCCGCAACCAGGGCATCGGCCGGAAGCTGATCGCCGAGGTCGAGGGCGAACTGCTCAAGCACGGTCAGGATCAGGTGGCCTTGGCGGTTCGCACGAACAACAAGGGCGCCATCCGGCTGTACCACCGGCTCGGTTTCGCGATATGGGGGCACCCCGACGTGATCTGCTACGCGCGGATCCACAGAAAAAACGGCCGCGTGACGCTGAAGCGGGAACGCTGCCACGTGATGGTCAAGAACCTGCGCGAGCAGGCCTGCCCGGCAGTCACCACCGATGAAAAGCAGGCGATCCGCCGCCATGAGCGGTTCGGCGTGCGCTGGGCTCACCGCATGGCCACTCGCTACTACGCCCACCTGGTTCAGCGTGCCGGGCTCGTCAGACGGGAACGCGGCGACGTGGTGGTCGAGGATCTACGGGAGACCACGCCCGGGCAAGCGGCCTAGGCGAGCTCTCGTGGCCAGGGTCGAGTCGCAGCCCGAGCGCCCGCCGGAACCAATTTTCACGCCCCTTCCCACGGCGGATCTCGACGCTGACGTCGGCGTCCCGCTTCGGTTTCGAAGTCCTCGAGCCAGTGTTCGTCCGTCATCAGTTCGATGATGGCGTGGCTCCGTGGACTTCGTGAACCCGCTGATGTGGAGATCCGATGAGGGTTCCGGCGAACCGGCGGCTTGCATCGATGGGGGCAGGTTGGGGATCCTGGTTCGTCAGGACTCGGTTGGACCGCCCTGAGACGAGGTGAGATGGCACCTTCACGATTGGCCGTGCATCGCACCATCCTCGTTGTGGATGTCGAAGGTTACGGGAACGAACACCGGACGAATCAACATCGGCTCGCCGTGCGCCACGGGATGTATGAGATCCTGCAGGTCGCTTTCGGCCGCGCGGGACTCTCGTTGGACAAATGCCAACTCGACGACTGCGGTGACGGGGTAATGGTTCTCGCCCCACCGGACCAGCCCAAATCACTCTTCGCGGAAGCGCTCCCCGGACAACTGGTTGCCGCGTTGCGCGAGCACAACGGCAAGCACGCCGAAGAAGCGCGGATACGTCTGCGCGTGGCGCTCCACGCGGGAGAGATCTATCCGGATGACCACGGCTTCGCCGGCGCGGCGATCAACTTGACGTTCCGCCTCATCGACTCGACACCGGTGAGGAACGCCCTCGCCGGTTCACCGGGGGTCCTGGCCATGGTCGTCTCCTCCTGGTTCTTCGAAGAGGTCATCCGACATTGCGCGGGCGCGCATGCCGGGAGCTATCGCCCGCTACCGGTCGAGGTCAAGGAGACCAGCACGACGGGATGGATCTGCCTGCCGGACCAACCCCTCGCGATCGAAGCGCCGGGCCGCTACCTCGTGACGTCCCGGCGAACTGCCGAAGACCATCCCAGGTCGATCCCGGAACAGCGGTCCTACGCGAGCCCCACACGTGGCCGCACGTCCATCACGTGGACGCTCCCTCGCGACACGGCCTCGTTCACCGGGCGGACGGAAGAGCTGACCAGGCTGATCAAAGCCGCTCGCGAGGAGGTCGGGCGACAGGTCGTGGGCATCCAGGCGATCGACGGAATGGCCGGAATCGGCAAGACTTCGTTCGCCACCCACGCCGCCCACCTCATGGCCGGCCGGTTTCCGGACGCCCAACTGTTCCTGAGGTTGCACGCCCACACCCCCGGACAAACCCCCGTCAAATCCACCGATGCCCTGGCATCCTTGCTCACCACAGTCGGTGTCGACGCTCAGCACATCCCCGCCGATCTCGACGCCCGGGCGGCGATGTGGCGCGACTGGGTCGCCGGCAAGCGCGTTCTGCTCGTTCTGGACGACGCGGACAGCCACCGGCAAGTCGAGCCTCTGCTGCCCGCGACTCCGGGCTGCCTGGTTCTCGTGACCAGCCGGCGCCGCCTGACAGCACTCGACACCACGATAACGCTGTCCTTGGACACGCTGCCCACTCGCGAAGCGACCGACCTCTTCACCAGCCTCTCGCAGCGCGAGGTACCCGGGCCTCAGGCGGATCTGCTGGCGGACGTGATCGGTTCTTGCGGTCACCTTCCGCTCGCGATTTCACTCCTGGCCGGCCGGCTACGTGACCACCCGACGTGGAGCCTCGAAGACCTCGCCAGCAACCTGCACGAATCGCACGATTGGGTCATCAGGCAGACCCATTCGGAAGAAGTCGCCGTGACCGCGGCGTTCCACCTGTCGTACTGCAACCTGCAAGCGAGCAGGCAACGCTTTTTCCGCTACATAAGCCTGCACCCCGGCACGGAATTCGAGGTTCACAGCGCCGCCGCACTCGCCGACATCCCGATCGCCGACGCTCGGCTGCACCTCGACAGCCTGTACAACGACCACCTCCTCAACGAAACGGCACGAGAGCGTTATCGCATGCACGACCTCGTCCGCGAGTATTCACGGACCCTTGTCGAAGACGAGACCGCCGATGACCGCGAACAGGCGGTCCAACGGCTGCTCGATCATTACAAGAACACGGCGGCGACCGCAGACCGGATTATCACGGCAGAACTCATGAGAGACGCTCCACGAGCCGAACCGCTGGAGGCTTCCTCGCCGGCCGCACCGGCTTTGTCCACTCGCGACGACGCTTGGAAGTGGATGCACACCGAGTCCGCGAACCTGCTCGCCTGCGCGAGGTATGCCGCCGCCCGGTCCCTGCCCGAGCAGGTCATCGGCCTGGCGGCCGCGACAGCGGCGTTCCTGGACACTGTAGGCCCCTGGGACCAGGCTGTCGTTCTGCACAGCGACGCAGCAGCAGCGGCACAGGGCATCGGCGACAGCTTGCACACCGCTGACGCCCTTCATCGCGTTGGGCGGGTTCGGCACCGGATGGCCGAGTACTCGGCGGCAATCTCCGCCCTCTCCGGAGCCTACGAGATCTACTGCGGCTTGGACCACAAACTCGGTCAGGTGGGGACGCTCATCCAGCTGGGCCGGGCGTGGCGGCAGACGGACGAGTATTCCCAGGCGGCCGACGCCTATCTGGAGGCCCTGTCGCTGTCACGCGCGCTCGGCGACCGCATCGACGAGGCGTGCGCGCTCAACGGACTGGGCATCATCCGCCTCGTCAACGGCGACTACACGGCCGCGATATCGGAACACAGCAAGGCGTTGGACATCTACACGACGCTGGGCGACCACATCGGCCAAGCCGACGCGGTCAATGAACTCGGCGTGGCGAAACGGATGACCGGTGACTACATTTCCGCGATCGAACTCCATGAGAGGGCCCTCGACGTATACCGCAGTCTCGGTGACGGATTCCACCAAGCCCTCACCCTCAACAATCTCGGCACTGCTTTGCGAGCGAAAGGTGAGCCGGGGAAGGCGATCGGCGCCCATCGGGAAGCTCTGGACATCGCGAAAAACTTCGGCGATCGCATCGGCCAGGCCATCGCCCTTAGCGAACTCGGCGCGGCGCAAGCGATGACGAAGAACTTCTCCGCCGCGATGGCATCGCATGATCGCGCCCTCGCGCTGTACCGGACGCTCGGGCAACACCTGGGTGTCGCGGAGACGCTGAACCACAAAGGCACCCTCCTGCTCGCTTCAGGAAGGCCGACGGAAGCCAAAGCGCAGCACCAGATGGCGTTGCGGGAGGCCAGGACGATCAACACACCGATCGAAGAAGCACGAGCCCTCGCGGGCATCGGCCGCTGCGTTGCCGTTCTGGGAGACCCGGCGCTGACCCTCGACCATTTCCATGAGGCTCTGGCCATCTACGAACGGCTGGGTGCGGCGGAGAGGTTCGCGATCGCGGAAACCATCGCCGACCTCGCTCCCGCGCAGCGGAACTCGAGCCTGGCCGACTAGCAGCAGCCAACCCGCCGCTTCGCGCCAGTGCTTATCCGGCCGTCGGTGCCCGGCTGGGCGATGTGGCCGACGCCCAAGGCGGTGAGGGCGCCCTCTATCCCCAGACTGCCGCGGTGGTCGCGGATGTGCTCGTGCCAGCGCACGCGGTCGGTCTGCGCCGCCCGCAGGTATCTCACGCACAGGTCCGGCGTGATCAGGTGGCTGCGGCCGATCGACGCTTTGAGCGCTTCGACCATCCTCGCCCGCTTCGCCGGCTCGATCGCCGACTCCACGACCCGGGCGATGGTGGTGCGGATGACCTCACGGCGCGCTTCGAGGAATTCGGCCCAGTACCGTTCGTCGGCGTCAGCCAGCCCCCTGCCGTTGTCCAGCAGACCGAAGACACCTTCGGCGAGGGTGTCCCCCAACTCTTCGCCACGGGCGCGCCGGGGATCGTTGTACGGGTCGTAGTCGTCCTGTAACGCGGTCCCGATGAGGGCCGCTGGCCGCAGCCACCGTTCGTCCAGCAGGAAGAACCAGTCCTCGTTGTAGATGTTGGGGAAGAACGAGGAGAACGCGGATTCGCCGACCAGCATGGCGCCGCCGCCGATGAACGTGTCCTGGGCGGCACCGACCTCGCGACGCGCGTGGCAGACGACCGAGTTGTCCGGCATCCCCGCGTTCGCGAGCCCGACGACCGGGTACTCGGCGAGCATCCCGGCCGCGGCGGCGAGGTCGTCGGGGTCCGGCAGTTTGATGTCGTCGTCGAGGAAGAGCACCCTCTTCCAACCGGCGAGGCTCCCGATGAGCAAGCCGAGGTTCCGTTTGAGGCTGGTGTCGGCAAGCCGGTGGAACCGGCCGAACCGGAGCAGCTCGTCGGTGGCGAAGTCGGGTACGACCCGGGCGGGCAGCAGGTCCATATCGATGGCCGTCACCCGGACGCCTGCCCGCTTGGCCGCCAAGGCGGCGCTCGAGGCGTTGGCTCGCATGCTGCACAGCAGCAGAAGGTGCGCATCGAGCCGCTTCGCCGCGGTGATGGCCTGTTCCAGGTAGGCCGCCTGCCGCCCGTTGGGCACGATGATCGCGTCCAGGTCCGCGCGGGGAGCCTTGGCCGCTTCGACGTGGGTCAGCAGGGCCAGGTGGGACTCGTGCTGCCGCGCGTTCATGCGGCGGCCTCGGGCCATTCGTGCAACCGGTTCTCCTCGATGGTCCAGTCGGGAGTCAGGCCCCGGCCGCCGACGACCTGCACCCGGCTGATGATGCTGAACGACTCCGCGTTGCCGAACCGGCTCCGGAGATAGTCCTGGTTCCGGTCCCGGAACCGCTCGTCGGTCAGCACCCGAACCGCACCCAGGGTGCCCCGGCCATACATTCCGTTACATACGGTCACAGTCCGCTTCCGGTTGAACGGACTCACGCCCCGGTAGAAATGTGCCACGTCTTCCAACAGATGACCTTCGCTGTCCAGCAGGGGCGGGAAAAGCTCCGACCCGCCGGCACGCTCGACGAGGAAGCCGCCAGGGCTGCTGGTCGGCGCGTTTTCGTCTCGCGCGACCTGCCGCACCGGCAGGTCGACACGCTCGATGACGTCGCGGGTGACAGTGTTCCAATCCACGCCACCCAGGAGCACGAGGTGGGTCGTGTAGTGGTCGGCGGTTAGCTCTTCTGTGGTGTGGAAGCTGACTTGGTGCCGCGGGTTGACCGACCTTATGTGACCGAACAACTCGATGAGCGCGTCGGGGTCGGCGTAGGTGTACAGCGAGGTGAAGTCGGCGCTTTCCGGATCTGCGTACGTCAGGTGCTTCCGCAGGTTCAACGGGAGCGCGGCGCAGACGATCGTGACGTCCTCGTTCTCCGGGAAACGCCAGACATCGGTCTCGGGATCGACAGTGCGTTCACGTCCGTCCCGGAGCCAGAGCAGCTCCTCGAGCAGTTCGTCGTGCCGGCCGCGCTCCTCGTCCGTCAGCTGTTCCACCGAGAGGACGCGGACGGTGCCGCCGCCCGCGGACAGGGTGGCGAACAGAGAGGCGTACGCGCTCAGCCGATGGGCCGGCGGGGTGCCCGGCTTGTCAGGGTTCTCCCACGACGAGATCAGCGAAACGCTGAGCGGCTTCTCCCCGCCGAGGGCCTGAGCGAGCTGAGCCTGGGTGATACCGGCCCCCTCCCGCAGCGCGCGCAGACGGCGCGCGAGCGCGGGCCGAGGCTCGGGTGGGGACACGACAGGCCGCCCTTCAGAAAAGTTCAGTATAGTTCAGCGTGGTAGGCAAGAGCGCACATCTTACTCTTACCTACTTCGGCACCATCCGACGCCACGCCAGGGCCGCGACTGAACCGTGACCTTAGCCCAAATTTACCGGACACCAAACAGATAACACCCGATCTAGCTCGGTTGTTCAAGGGCACTCCAGGCCATACAGTCAACTTGACTGAACTTCAGTTCTGACCTGAAGCCAGGAGCGGGCCATGGACACTTCAGCTGACTTACCGCGGCACCGGGCCATCGTGGCGGTCGACATCGCAGGGTCGACCGAGCGGACGAACTCGGTGCGTACCCAGCTCCGCTCGGTTCTCTTCCAGCTTCTCGAGGCGGCCTTCCTGGCCGGCGGGATCGCCAGGAAGCACCGTGATCCGCTCCTCGACCGCGGCGACGGGGCACTGTGCTTCGTCCGCCCGGTGGATCAGGCACCCAAGGCCTTGCTCCTGACGGCGGTCGTCCCGGCGTTGACCGACCTGCTCACCCGGCACGCGGAAAGCCACCCGGAACTCGCCTTCCGGCTACGCGTCGCCGTGCACGCGGGCGAAGTCCACCGTGACAGCCGCGGGCCGTACGGCGAAGACGTCGACATCGCCTGCCGCCTGGTGGACGCCGCCGAGCTCAAACGACGGCTGCGCGAGACGACCGAACCACTGGTACTCGCTGTCTCCCAAGAGATCCACCGGGCGGTCGTGCGGCACGGATACCCGGGTGTCGAGCGCAGTGCGTTCACGCGAGCGGTCCAGATCAAGCTGGGCGACGAACGGCTCAGAGGCTGGCTGTTCACTCCCGAAGCCAGTCGGCCGAAGCAGACTCTCAGCGCGTGACCGGGGAGGGCCGGCGCATGGAGGCGAGTGGGTTCTGGGCCGGCCTGGGCACCGCCGACCGGCAGGTGCTCACCGAGTCCGCGACCCCGCGCTCCTACCGGTGCGGCGAGACGATCTGCCGGGAAGGCGACCACTCCAGCGGCGTGCTTCTGCTGCTGTCCGGGCACGTGCGGATCGTCAACGTCACTCCCGATGGCCGCGAAGTGATCGTCGGGGTGCGGGGCGCCGGCGACGTCGTCGGTGAACTCGCGGCGATCGACGCGATGCCGCGATCGGCGACCGTCGAAGCGTTGGAGGACCTGGAAGTGCTGGAGGTTCCGGGCGCCCGGTTCGCCTCGCTGTGCCGCACGCGGTCGCGGATCTCCTGGGCACTTCTGCTTGTGCTGTCCACGCGCCTCCGGTCGATCGGCAGGCAGTGGCTGGATCTGGGCACCGGCACCGCGTCGCGACGGGTGGCCGCGCACCTGATGCAACTGGCCGTCCAGCACGGCGTGCGGCGGGGCGACGACATCGAAATCGCCCTGCCGGCGACGCAGGCCGAACTGGCGATGACCGCGGCGATCTCCCGCGAGTCCTGGGCACGCGCGACGCGTGACCTCCGTCTGCAGGGGGTGATCAGCACCGGCAGAAAGCAGGTGACGATCCACCGCTTGGGCGAACTCCGGCGTCTGGCGGGCTGAATCTCCGCCTTGTGTGTCAGCTGGCACACGGCGCCGGGCCGGCCGGAGGTTTCCTGGATCCACGGCAGAGGAGGGGCTTCATGGACACCGAAATCACGCAGCCGCGCCGCAGTCTCTGGCGTCGCGGCGTCTACGCGGCCGGGCTCGTCATTCCGTTCACCGCTTCGCAGATCTGGGCGCTGCTGGTGCTCCTGCGACTCGCGCCGCTCCGCGGGCTCGTGGGCCAGGCCTTGGCGTTGGTTCTGCTGGGATCCGCCGTCGCGGTCTGGGCGGGCTGGCGGTGGGCCTGGGGGCTCGGACGGGACCAGGACCGCCGGCCCGAGCACGACCCGAAGACACGGATTCCGACATGACGTCCGCGCCGGCGGTCGTCGCGGCCCTCGTGGCGGGCATCGCGGCCGGACGTCTCTCACGCCACCTCGGCGGCCTCCTTCGCCGCCGGTTGCTCGGAAGGAGCACGGAAATGACCGACAGGCGCACTCCCGCGAGTCCGTTCCCCGTCTGGCTCTACCACTGGCGGTGGGAGATCCTGGCCATCACACTCCTCCCCTACGGCGTGGTGACGTTCGCACTGTTGGCCGGTCCACTGTGGACATCGGTGGTCTTCGGCACCGCCGTCGTCCTGGCGGTGCTGCGGCGCCGGCACCTGCGAGCGCGGATCCGGGCGGTCGCCCTGCAACACCGGCTGCGGGCGACGTTCCCGCAGCTGCGGCTGCCCGGCGGCCGCCGGCCGGCGATCCTGTGGAGCCGTCCCCGTGGCGGTGACATCGTCGTGTCGCTGTTCGGCCGTGAGGCGTTCGAGCACCTCCACCGCCACCGCGCCGTCCTCGCCGCGGCATGTTCGGCACCCGAGGTGTACGTCGACCGTCACCCGAGATACGCGAGCCTGGTGACGCTGACGATCAGCCCCACCGCGGCCCGCCGTGAGCGGGCTCTTCTCCCGAGCAACGTCGTCCCGCTACGCGCCCACAGCTGACTTCAGCGCTTTCCCAGCACGTCGGTGATCACTGTGGACAGTTCACCGCCGTGCCAGGAACTGGCCGAGAACCGCTCCTGCGCGATTCCCTGCCAGGGAGCCTTCGCGGTTCCCAGGGTGAGCCGCGGGTCCGCCGTGAGCGTCCCGATTTCCTGGGCCGCGACACCTTCTTCGCGCAATGTCTTGGTGACCAGCCCGACGTCCTCGGCCCGGGTGGCGACGACCAGTCCCCAGTCGCCCCACGTCTGCGCGAGGTCGAAGGGCCGCAGACCACTCTGCTCGGCCACCTCGGCCACGAGTTCGTCCACTTCGAACTCTTCGGTGACCGCCGCGCCGAGGCCGTTCGCCTCGCCGAGGGTCCGGACGGTGGCGAACAGGCCGTCGGAAACGTCCATCGCCGCGCGGGCGAGTCCGGTGGCGGCCAGCAGCTGCCCGGCTTTCAGCTGGGCTTCGGGCCGGCACGCGCGCTGCCAGAGCTCGTCCGCCGCCGGTGCCGGGAGCGTCGCCCGCCCCGTCTTCACCAGGGCCGCCGCCCAGAGGTGCCCGGGCGAGCCGACCAGCAGCAGTCGGTCGCCCGCCTTCGCCCCGGACCGCCCGAGCCTGCTGCCCGGCACGCACCGGCCGATCGCGGTGGCCGTCAGCTGCGTCGTGGCGCCGTCCCGGATGTCGCCGCCCGCGACCTTCGTTCCGTGCGCGTGGCAACAGGCGTCGACGCCGTCGAGGAGCCGCTCGAACTCCCCGACCGTCGTCGACTTCGGGAGGGTGTAGTTCACGACGAGGCCGAGCGGCTCGGCACCGGCGGCGGCCAGGTCGGACAGGTTGATCGTGGCCAGCAGCCAGCCCGCGTGGAACAGGTCCGGTTCGGCGAGGATGTTGACCAGCGGCGTCGGGCAGCTGTCGGTGGTCGCGACGAGCTCGCTCGGCGTCGTCACCGCGCCGAGCAGGGCGCTGTCGTCGCCGAAGCCTTCCGTGCCGCCGTACCGGGGGCGCAACACCTTTTCCTGGATGCCCCGCTCACCCAGTTCGCCGAGGCTCAGCTCAGTTGTGCCGGACATGATCCGCCAATCGGGACGCGACGACCGCGTGGTCGTTCGAGTAGTTGTGCGGCATTTCGCCGTAGGGCAGCTCGCTCCCGCTCGAAGCGAACAGCATCAAGTTGCAGATCCGGGCGCCGGGATACAACAGCACCGGGTGCCGGAGGTGGTTGACGATCTCCAGGGTGATCACCGCACCCGCGTCCCGGCCGAAGCCGGGGCTGACCTGCCCGCACAGCACGACACTGATCCCGAGCCGCGCGTAGTCGCTGGTCCCGTCGACGAGGCCGGCGAGGTGCTCGGAAAGGCCGATCTTCTCCAGGGTCGGCGCGAGCACGACTTCCCCGGGGTCGACCACCAGCCGGCCATGAGCGTCCAGCTCCTTCGAGACCAGCTGGGGATGGGTCGACCGGTCGGCGACGTCGACCGGCCCGGTCGTCACCAGTGTGAACGCCTCGTGCCCGAGCCGCAGGCTGAGCGCGGCCGGCCGCACGAGCGCGTCGTCGAACGGCTCCACCCGCAGCTCGCCGGACCGGTGGGCCCGCCGGATGGCGCGGTCGGTCAGCACGCCGCGGTCCACGCCCGTCTCGACCTGGGCTCCCAGCTCCACGAACTTCATGGTGCGACCTCCCGGTCGAGGCTCACCAGTAGCTCGCTCACGAGCTTTCCGAAGTCGGCCTCGGTGAGGTCGACGTTGGGCTGGTCGTCGCTTTCCCCCGGCTCGCAGTAGACGACGGTGGTGGGCGTCCGCCGCGGCCCCTGCACCACGACCGTCGCGGTGAGCCCGGCGTCGATCGGGCGCACCGTGTGGACGATCGAGGTGTCACACGTGTACACGTCGCCGCTCTGGACGTGCGGCACCCCGCGGCGTTTGAGCCGGACCTCGCCGTCGGCGACGAGGGCCGCCGGGTTCGCGGGGTCGGTGCCGTAGCGGTACCGCTGGTAGGGCCGGCCGCCTTCGGCCGTCTCCGCGAACTCGACCATGTGCATCCCGGTTCCGGTCAGCACGTGGGAAGCGAACTCCCAGCGATGGCTGTGCGGGTTGGACTCGCCGTCCGACGGCGTCTCGCTCCGCGGCCAGACGTGGAGGCGGATGCGGAACTCCGGCTCGACCCCCGTGTGGAGGACGATCTTCGCGAAGCCGTTGGGATGCCAGTACGAGCGTTTCGCGATTTCGGCGACCGCCGTGTCGTCGGCCGCCAGGTCTCGCAGCCAGGCCGCGAACGCGCGCCGGGAGGCGCGGATGTGCTCGGCCGCCGCTTCGAGCTGGGCGAGGCCGGGCTGGGAGTCGTTGCCGCGCAAGGCTTCCGCGACCAGACGCGGGAAGGATTGGTCGGCGGCGACGACGAAAGGAGTCGTGCTCATCGTGCGGGGACTTCTCTATTCTGCGGCTGGAGGCGGAAGGAACGGAGGTGCCGCGAAGGCCAGCGCGGCCGAGCGCAGGGCCGTCACGGCGTCGAGAGTCATCCAGATCGGAAGGTCGCCACTACCCCAGGCCCACAGGCCGAGGGAGGCTTCGTAGCGTTCCCATAGCGAGCTGAGCGCGCGGTTCAGCCGGATCATCGGCACCTGCGGCGCCTCGGCCAGGGCCTGGACGACCCATGCGGCGGTGAAGTGCTTGATGTTCACCCGGACAGCGTGCCGTGCGCCGGGCTGGGGAAGTGCCAGGTCTTCCGAGACGCCGTCGTCCGGGTGGGCCCGCTCGACGAGCCACTGCGTGCCCACCTCGACCGCTTCCCGGACGTCGGCGCGGTCCTCGCCGGTGCGCAGCAGTTCCCGCAGCGCCACGACGGCCCGCGCGGTGTGCGCCGCGGAGGGTTCCGGCGCCACCAGCCTCGGCTCCTTCTTCTCGCCCCACAGCGGGACGCCGTCGAAGTCGAGCCGCACGGCGAGGAGATCGTCCGTCAGCGCGCGGGTCAGCGGGGCGTCGGGGCCCAGCCGGGCCGACGTGCGCAGCGCGGTGGCGAGCAGGAACGGCCGGGTCCGGCTGTAGTCGTCGAGCGAGTGCTGGAGGTGTTCCAGCCCTTCCTCGGCCGAGAGGATGGTGCTGGCCCGGAACAGCGCGTCCACGACCGCCGCGGTGGCTTCCGGGCGGCGGCCCGCCGACCGGCCCTGCCAGCCGAAGTCGGTCCTCTTGGCGTAGAGCTCCTCGACGACTGTATGTAGGTCGATGTAGGGCTCACCCAACACGACCATGGCGCTGATCCCGTAGGCCGTGGCGAGCGTGGTCTGCTCGCCCCGCTGCTGGAGGTTGTGCCGCCAGCCGGCCGCGCGGCCGTTTTCGTCGCGGATCAGGTGGCCGGCGAGGCTGTGTCCCGCCAGCCGGAAGACTTCGAGCAGCGAGCCGCCCGTCGAGACGACGGCGCCGCCCGCCGGAGCCGGTGACCGGGCCGCTTCGGCCAGGTCGACCAGCGCGTTCGCCGCGCGGAAGTGATCGTCGAGCAGCCGGGCGTTCTCCACCGACGGGAGGTAACGCCCGGTCTCCCACTGCGTCAGATTGGCCCGGCTCACCCCGACGATCCGGGCCACGTCCGCCTGGGTCTGCCCGGCCGCCTTGCGCAGCCGGCGCAGCTCGGCGCCCACGTCCTCGGCCGTTACCACATCAGTACCTATCGGCTGCGCCGCAGCCGACATAGAATGTAGGTAAGCATTCGGCACCTGTCTTACCTACTCAGGTAGGCGAACGTAGGGAGGTGACAATATGTGGACACAGAGCGCACCTTATCTCATCGGCGACGGGTTGCTGCCCCTAACTCTTCGGCGCACGCCCAAACGGGTGAGAACCGCAGCTCGGGGGCCCCCTCATCGGCGGATCGATCGCGACCACGCGCGCCTGGGGCACTACCCGATGTGTCCGGCGGCCTCCCCGAGCCGCCCGTGGGCGCCCATACCGGGCTGCCCGTCCGAGTCCGTGCGCTGTTCCGGGGGTGACACGATGGAAGACCACAACCTACCTACGTCCGGCCAACGTGGTTGGTTCGACCGGCTGCTGGACCGTCTCGGCGCCTGGCTGTTCGCCGCCGAGGAAGACGCCCGCGCCACCGCGCGCGGCTGGGAGGTCCGGCGCGGGCCGCGAGGCGCCCGCACTTATCGCGATCCCCGCTGGGACACCGTGCACGGCTGCCATTCCTGCGGCGGCCACGGGCTCAGCCTCACCGATGGCGCGGCCTGCCCGGCCTGCGCCGGCACCGGAGTCGTTCGCTCGGCGCCCGCGACCACCGTCCCGGTCGCCGACGGCTGGAAAGGAGCACGGTCATGACCCGCGACCACCACGCCACCGAGCTGGCGCGCCAGCTCACCCCCGTCAAGCGGCCGAATCCGGTGCTGTGGCTCTACCACTGGCGTTACGAACTCATCGCCGTGACGCTCCTGCCCTACGCGTTGGTGAACCTCTTCCTGTGGCTCGGCCCGCTGTGGTCCGCCGTGGCGCTCGCCGCGGCGTTCAACTGGGTCTTCTACTGGCGCGCCGCCCGCCGCCACCTGCGCGGCCGGCTGCGTGCGATCGTCGTGCAGCACCGGCTCCGCACGGGCTTCGCGGGAACGCGGATCTGCACACCGGACGGCCGCCGCCCGGCGATCCTGTGGACCCGCCCGGTCGACGGCGACGTCGTGGTCACGCTGTTCTGCCCGGCCGGCATCGGATTCGAGCAGATCCACGAGCGCCGCCACCTCCTGGCCGCGGCGTGCTTCGGCTCGGAGGTCTACGTCGACCGAAGCCCGAAGCACGCCCACCTGATCACGCTGACCGTCTGCGCCACCCCGGCACGGAAGGAGCCGGGCAGGGCCGTGTCGCCCAACACCGTGGTCCCGATGCGCGCCCACAGCTGAGATCCGCTGTACCCGGCTCCTGAGCCGGGCACAGCGACTCATTCCACAGATTCGTCTTCGCCCTGCTGGGCAGACCGGGGTTCTTCAGCAGGCACATCGGCATCGACGCGCCCCCGAAGAGCGACAGTGACCACGACGACCATGAGGGCGAAGGCGACCATGAGAACGGCAAGGGCGTAGATGGCAGCCGCGGGTGTACCCGTCAAAACACAGGTGAGAGCCACGACCAGCACCAGGACGACGACACCTGACGCACCGCGCGCCGCGACGGCCTGGAACAGCGCTCGCAGCCGGTCGGAAGACCAATTCGTCACGATCAGCCCTTCCGGAGAGACGGGCATGGCATCACATCTGACAACAACGAACCTGGTGTGTTCATCGTGCGGGTTCTCTATTCTGCGGCTGGGGGAGGAAGGAACGGAGGTGCCGCGAAGGCCAGCGCGGCCGAGCGCAGGGCCGTCACGGCGTCGAGAGTCATCCAGATCGGAAGGTCGCCACTACCCCAGGCCCACAAGCCGAGCCCGGCTTCGTCGCGTTCCCACAGCGAGCTGAGCGCGCGGTTCAGCCGGACAGCCTGCGGGCCGCAGGCAGGGAAAAGCCCGGTTCGTCCGAGACGCCGTCATCTGGCCAGGCCGGGCACAGCGCACAGCGCACAGCAAGCGCACAGAGAGATCACACGATCACCAAAGCGGGACCGGCGACTGTGGTTCCCATGACAGCCACCGCCTCCGCTTCGCGGCCCGGGACCGTCCCGGTCGACTTGGCCGGCCCGCAGCCTGTTCTCGACGTCGTCATCCCGGTCTACAACGAAGAGACCGACCTCGAACCGTGCATCCGCCGGCTGCGCGACCACCTGGCCGAACACGTCTCCTACCCGTACCGGATCACCATCGCGGACAACGCGAGCACCGATGCGACGCTGCGGGTGGCCGAAAGACTGGCCCGGGAGTTCCCGGAGGTGGCGGTCCACCACCTCGACGAGAAGGGCCGCGGCCGCGCGCTCAACGCCGTCTGGCGGGCCTCCGACGCCGCCGTCCTCGCCTACATGGACGTCGATCTCTCCACCGATCTCGCCGCGCTCGGGCCGCTCGTCGCGCCCCTGCTCTCGGGGCACTCCGATCTCGCCATCGGCAGCAGGCTCGCGCGGGGAGCGCGAGTGGTGCGTGGCCCGAAGCGCGAGTTCATTTCCCGGTGCTACAACCTCATCCTGCGTTCGACGCTCGCCGCGAAGTTCAGTGACGCGCAGTGCGGCTTCAAGGCCATCCGCGCGGACGTCGCCCGGGAGCTGCTGCCGCACGTCGAGGACACCGGCTGGTTCTTCGACACCGAGCTGCTCGTCCTGGCGCAGCGGGCCGGGCTGCGGATCCACGAGGTGCCGGTCGACTGGGTCGACGACCCGGACTCGTCGGTCAACATCGTCAAGACCGCCACCGCGGACCTCAAGGGCATCGCCCGCGTCACGAAGGCCACGTTCACCGGGGAAATCCCGATCAGCAGGCTGCGCGAGCAGCTCGGCCGGCAGCCGATCGGCGTCGACGCGCCGGGCGTGCCGCCGCGGCTGGTGACGCAGCTGGTGCGGTTCGCTGCCATCGGCGCCAGCAGCACCCTCGCCTACCTCGTGCTGTTCCTGCTGCTGCGGACCGCCGTCGGCGCGCAGCCGGCGAACTTCGCGGCGCTGCTGGTGACGGCGATCGGCAACACCGCGCTGAACCGCCGGCTCACGTTCGGCATCCGCGGCCGGGCCGGCGCCGGGCGGCACCAGTTCGAAGGGCTGATCGTGTTCGGCCTCGGGCTGGCGCTGACGAGCGGTTCGCTCGCCCTGCTCCACGGATCCACCACCCCCGGCCTTGTCCTGGAGATCACCGTGCTCGTGCTGGCGAACCTCGCCGCCACGGTGCTCCGGTTCCTGCTCCTGCGCGGCTGGGTGTTCAACCCGCGCCGCCAGGCCGTCACTCAGAAGGAGTACTGATGACCGCCCTCCTGCCCACTCCGGTCACGGAGCGACCGAAGCACCGCAAGGAGTCCGACGCGCACCCGCCACCACGCTGGGTCCGCCCGGCGGTGTTCGGGCTGCTGGCCGCGACCGCGGTGCTGTACTTCTGGAACCTCACCGCGTCCGGCTACGGCAACTCGTTCTACGCCGCCGCCGTGCAGTCCGGGACGCAGAGCTGGAAGGCGTGGCTGTTCGGGTCGCTGGACTCCGGCAACGTGCTGACCGTCGACAAGCCACCCGCGGCACTGTGGGTCGCCACGGCGTTCGCCCGGATCTTCGGGTTCTCCAGCTTCACCGTCCTGGCGCCGCAGGCGCTGATGGGGGTCGCGTCCGTCGGGATCCTGTACCTCGCGGTGAAGCGGACCTCCGGCCCGGCCGCCGGGCTGATGGCCGGCGCGATGCTGGCGGTGACGCCGGTCGCGGCGCTGATGTTCCGGTTCGACAATCCGGACGCGCTGCTCGTCCTGCTCATGATCGCCGGCGGCTACTTCGTCGTGCGGGCCACGGAAAAGGCGAGCCCGAAGTGGCTCGCGCTGGCCGGGACCGCGATCGGGTTCGGCTTCCTGACCAAGATGATGCAGGCGTTCCTGGTGCTGCCGGCGTTCGGCCTCGTGTACCTGCTCGCCGCGCCGACGTCACTGGGCAAGCGGCTGCTGCACCTCGGTGGCGCGGTGGTGGCGCTGGTCGTCTCCGCGGGCTGGTTCATCGCGCTGGTCGACCTGTGGCCGGCGTCGTCGCGGCCCTACATCGGCGGGTCCGAAGGGGACAGTCTGCTCGAACTCGCGTTGGGCTACAACGGTTTGGGCCGCATCTTCGGCGGCGAAGGCAACGGCGGCGGCATGGGTGGCGGCGGCATGGGCGGCAACACCGGGTTCGGTGGGGCCGCCGGCCTGTTCCGGATGTTCGGGGCCAGCTTCGGCACCGAGATCTCGTGGCTGCTGCCCGCCGCGCTGATCGGCCTGGTCGCCGGGCTGTGGTTCACCCGGCGTGCGCCGCGCACGGACCGGACCCGGCTGGCACTGGTGCTGTGGGGCGGCTGGCTGGTCGTGACGGCGCTGGTGTTCAGCTACATGAGCGGCACCGTGCACCCGTACTACTCGGTCGCGCTCGCCCCGGCGATCGCCGCGCTGGTCGCGATTTCGGGCCGCGCGCTGTGGCAGGGCCGGGCCCACCTGGCGCCGCGGGCGGTGCTGGCCGGGATGGTCGTGGCGACCGCGGTGTGGTCGTTCATCCTGCTCGACCGGACGCCGGAGTGGTTCCCGGCGCTGCGGTGGATCGTCGCGGCGCTCGGCGTGCTGACCGGCACGGTGCTGGTGATGGGCGTACCGCCGCTGCGGAAGGCCGCGACGGTGATCGCGACGGCGGTGGTCCTGACCATCGGGGTCTCGTCCGCGGCGTACGGCGTCGAGACGGCGTCGGTGGCGCACAGCGGTTCGATCCCGGCGTCCGGCCCGACGTCGAGCGCGATGGGCGGCTTCGGTGGCGGACCCGGCGGAGAGGATTCGTCGTCGAGCGCGATCGGCGCGCTGCTGGCGAAGACGACGACGAAGTGGGCGGCCGCGACGACGGGTTCGCAGAGCGCGGCCTCGCTGGAACTGGCCAGTGGCAAGGCGGTGATCGGCATCGGCGGCTGGAGCGGCTCCGACCCGGCCCCGACCCTGGCGGAGTTCAAGGCGTACGTCGCGGCGGGCGAGATCAAGTACTACGTCGAAGGCGGCCGCGGCGGCGGACCGGGCGGCGGTTCGACCGAGATCACCGCCTGGGTGACGGCGAACTTCACCGCCACGACGGTCGACGGCCAGACGGTGTACGACCTGCAGAGCTGAGCGTCACCTCAGGGTCGTGAGTGAGAAACAGGGGTAGAACGCTGTTTCTCACTCACGACCGCTTTTGCGGTAGCGGATCGACACTGCCGGCACAGGAAAGTCTCAGACGGCCCACAGGTTCGGCGCGGATCATGGCTACCGACGGGATGAGGAGGCCGCGATGATCACGACACGTCCGGGTTACCCGCGCTGGCACACCGCGAGCGCGCAGGGGCCACGCTCGCTCAACGCCGACGCCGTCGGCGCGTACGCCGCCGCCGGTGGGCCCGGCGTCGTCTTCGCTCTCGCCGATGGCGTCGGGGACGATCCCGCCGCCGCCCGAGCCGCCCGCACCGCCACCGCGGCCGCCGCTCGCACGCCTGTCCACAAAGGACCCGTCGAAGCCGTTCTCGCCGCGCAGCGCGCGGTTCGGGAGCAGACGCTCGGCGACGCCGTGCTCGTCGTCGCCATGCCGGCCGAGCACGGCGGGTACCGCATCGCCTGGGTCGGCGACGCCCGCGCGTACGCCTGGGACGGCACCACGCTGAGCCCCCTGACCACCGACCACACGCTCGCCGAATACTTCCGCGCCCACCACCAGCCGGTGACACCGCGGATGGAGCACGTCGTCACCACCAGCGTCCGCACCGCCGAACCGCACGAGATCGGCACGACGGAGACCACGAGCGCGGGCCTGCTGCTGACCAGCGACGGCGTCCACAAGCCGCTCGCCGGCGGCGGTATCCGCGCGGTGCTGGCCCAGCCGGGCACGGGCGCCGCCGAACTCGTCGACGCCGCGCTGGCCCGCGGCGGCTCGGACAACGCGACCGCCATCTACGTCGAACCCCTGGAGGCCGACAGCACGACGGTGCGATTTCCCGTCGCCGCGTGAACCCGGCTAGCCGCGTTTCAGCTGCCGGTATTCCCGTAGCACCAGCACGATGATCACGACGTCGAGCGCGGCGAAGAACGGCAACGCGATCGAGTGGGTGTGCACCGCCCGGAAGATCTCGTACACCACGAACGCCGTGAGGATGACGGCCGCGACCGGGTAGGCGCGGACGATCTTGCGCGCCAGTGCCCACACCAGCCCCAGCTTGATCAGGCCGTGGGCGAGCAGGTACGCGACGGCGAACGTCTTCGTGTCGCCGTGGAGGAAGTTCTCCGTCGCCGACTCGAGGTGGCGGGCGAGCGTGCCCGATGGGTCGCCCAGCAGGTCGCGGGTGATCACGGCGTGGGTGAACCCGCTGACGACCGCCGCCGGGATGAACGCGAGGATCAGCGCCCCGACGACCTGCAGCGCGCCGTCGAGGCCCTTGATCGCGATCGCGATCCGGAAGAACTTCTCGGTCGCCGTCGTTTCCTGGTCGGCCATGCCCCCAGCTCAGCACGAACGGCGGATCAGCGCATGTGGAGGCACTTTTCGCACCGTTCGTGCCGGGCTGTCCGGCCCGCGGGGTCGGTGCCGTAGAACGGGAAGCACGCCGCACCGCAGACGGCCAGGAAGATCGGCCCGCACCGGAGGGGGTGCGGGCCGACCTGGTGGGCGACGGCCAGTGCACGCCGCCGTGCGCCCGATTCGGGGAGCCAGCCGTGGTCCGGCAGGGTGGCGCGGACCTGGATGTCCAGCTCGTCGGCCCGGGCGACGAGGTCCGTGCCCAGGTCACCGAGCCGCTCGCCCAGGTCACGGAGGATGTCCGGCCGCGGCGCCTCCTCGCCGACGGTCCTCGCCAGCCACGCCAGGTCGAGGGCGAGCGAGACGTGGAGGTCGCGAATGCGGTCCAGCAGCCGGTGGTCCCGATCCGCGTCCGTCAGCACCGCGCCCGCCACGCCGACGCGCATTCGGCACACGTCGGATCGAACCAATTTCCGCCGAGCTGCGGAACGTCGCGCACCGCGACGGTCACCTCTTTCCCGCACAAAGTCATGAACTGTTCTTCCGGACGCGGAGGGAAAGGCCCGTCGAGCGCGTGACGCTTTCCCTCCGCCTGCTGCCACCTCAACATGATCTCCAGTTAATCTGTCCTGTTCGGTTGACACCAACACACTGAGAGGGTGATGGACGGGCGTTCGTACTATCGAGCCATGAAGGCGACTTCTTCGACGCCGCGCGCTCGCGCGTTGGCCGCAGGGCTGCGCGAAGTACGCGTAGCGCACGGGTTGGGCTTACGCGAGCTGGCGCGCATACTCGGCTTCGCGCCGCAGGTGCTCTCACTGTGGGAGAAGGGGTTGAGGTTGCCCACGGTGGCGGACGTGGCGCTCATTCTCGGCTTCTTCCAGGTGCGGGGAGAGAAGCAGAAATACCTTCTGGAATTGGCGGGCTCCGCCCGTGAGCCCGACTGGATCACCGCCGACATTTCGAGTTTCCACCATTTCGAGCAAGACACGATCAAGTTGGTGAACCGGGAGACCGGAATAGTTCCCGGTCTCCTGCAGACCGCCGACTACGCGCGGGCGATCTTCGAAAGCTCCACACTCCCGATCGACCAGGTCGACTCGCGAGTGGCCGCCCGAATGGAGAGGCAGAAGATACTCACCGGCCGCACTCCCGTCGCCCTGCAGGCCATCATCGACGAGCACACCCTCATGAACATGGTCGGCAGCCAGGACATCATGTCCGACCAGATGGATCGCCTCGTGGAAGCTTCTCGGCTCCCGCACGTTTCGGTCCGGGTCCTCGGCGCGACCGCGAGCTACCACCCCGGCAGAGGGGGTTCGTTCCTGGTGATGGAGTACGAGAGCGCATCGCCCATTGTGCTGCTGGAACACTACCGGTGCAGCGCTTTCCTCTCCGATGCCACAAAGGTCGCCGCCTTCCGCAAGCTCGCCAAAATTCTTGCCGACTCAGCGATGAGCGAGGAGCACTCGCGTGAGAGAATCGCCGAAGCCGCGAGGTGAGAGTTTCCGATGGTCGCCACTCAATGGCGCGAGTCCGCTCACAGCCAGGAACTCGGGTCAGCGGCCCTCCGTCAGCTTCGCTGAGGTCTCCGCCCGCACCACGTCCTCGGCGAACGCCACCGCCGTCTTCGTGCCTTCGTCGCCGAAGATCGGGCCGTTCGTGTACAGGCCGTCGATGATGAACATGATGCGGTCGGCCAGCCGCCCCGGCTCGGGCGCCGACGTCTCCGCCGCCAGCTCCCGCAGCTGCGTCCGCACCCGCACGAAGTGGTCCATCGACACCTGGTGGGCCGGGTGCGCCTGCTCCGGGAACTCCGCGAACGTGGTGCGCAGCGGGCACCCCCGCGTGCCGGGCACGTTGACCCGCGCCCCCACCTCGCGCACCAGCTCCACCAGCTGCCCCGCGGGGCCGTCCGCGGCCGCCCTCGCGCCGGCGACGATGTCGTCCCAATCACCGCTGCAGCGCCTCAGGTACGCCACGACCAGCTCGTCCTTGCCCGCGAACTGACTGTAGAGCAGGTTCTTGCCGCACCCGCACTCGTCGATGATCTGCTGCATCCCGACGGCGTGCACCCCGTACCGGTTGAACAGCCGGGTGGCGGTTTCGAGGATGCGCTCACGGGCGTCCGGCGTCGGCTTGCGCGGCATCCCGCCATCGTACCGGACCAAACGGTCCATATTCCGAATTCCTGGTTGACAACGCATCGCCGTTCCGGCCATGATTCGGACCGTTCGGTCCCGGACCGATCGGTCCGTCACAGCTGGGGGTTACCTTGACCGTCTCCGACTCGCCTGCAGCGGTCCACGACCGCCTCACCCCGCGCGCCCGCGGCCTGCTCCTCGTGCTCTGCGGCGCGCTGTTCCTCGACGCGCTCGACGTCTCGATGAAGGGCGTCGCGCTGCCCTCGATCGGCGTCGACCTCGGCATGTCCACCGGCTCCCTGCAGTGGGTGGTCAGCGGCTACGTCCTCGGCTTCGGCGGCTTTCTGCTGCTGGGCGGACGCGCCGCCGACCTGCTCGGCCGCCGCCGGATGCTGATCGGCTCGCTGGCGGTGTTCGCCGTCGCGACCGCGCTCGGCGGCTTCGCCACCAGCGGGCCGCTGCTGATCGCCGCCCGGTTCGTCACCGGGATCAGCGCCGCGTTCAGCGCGCCCGCCGGGTTCTCGATCATCACGACGAGCTTCGCCGAGGGCCCGGTCCGCAACAAGGCGCTGTCGATCTACACCGCGACCGGCGCCACCGGGTTCTCGCTCGGGCTCGTCGCGGGCGGGCTGCTCACCGAAGTCAGCTGGCGGTGGGTGTTCCACGCGCCGGTGCTCGTCGCGCTCGCCACGCTGGTCGGCGCGTTCGCCGTGGTTCCGCGATCGCCCGCGGCGCCGGGCCGGGGATTCGACGTCGCCGGCTCCGCGACCGTCACCGGGGCGATGCTGCTCCTGGTGTTCACGCTGGTGGAGGCCCCGAACGCGGGCTGGGCGTCGGCGCGGACCCTCGGCTCGCTGGTGGGCGTCGCGGTGCTGCTGACGGCGTTCGTCGTGATCGAACGGCGCGTCGCGAACCCCTTGGTCCGGCTGGGCATCCTGCGGTCCGGCGCGCTGGTGCGGGGATGCGTCGCGGCGATGTCGCTGCTCGGCGGCTGGGTCGGCGCGCTGTTCATCATCACGCTGTACCTGCAGGACTTCCGCGGGTGGTCGGCGCTGCAGACCGGGCTCGCGGTGTGTCCGAGCGGCCTGGTCGTGGCGATCCTGGCGCCGCGGATCGCCGCGCCACTGGTCGGCCGGTACGGGTCGGGGCGCGTCGCGCTGGCCGGCCTCGTGTCGTCGGTGGCGGCGTACGCGCTGTTGCAGTTCCTGGACGCCTCCACCGCGTACGCCACGTTGATGCTGCCCGCGTTCCTGCTGGTGGGGCTGGCGTTCACGCTCACCTACGGCCCGCTGACCATGGCGGCCGCGGACAGCGTCCCGGCGGCCGACCAGGGGCTGGCCGGCGGGCTGGTGAACACGGCGTTCCAGGTCGGGCCGGCGCTGGTGCTGGGGGTGGAGTCGGCGGTCGTGGCCTCGGGGGCCGACCTGCGGGTCGCCATGGTGGTCCCGCTGATCGTGGCCGTGCTGGGGGCGGCCACGATGCTTCCCTCCCTGCGCCGCGCCTGAAAGCCGTGAATGTCGCATTGAGGGACTTGAAGTCCCTCGATGCGACATTCACGGACTTGGGCTACAGGGCGGTGCCCTAAACCACGTGCGTGACGTGGCCGCCGAGGAGGGTGGCCGTCACCGGGAGGTTCCGCAGGTCCGCGGGAGACAACACAGCCGGGTCCGCCGCCGTCACCATCAGGTCCGCGACGTCCCCGACCGACACCCCGCGGCGGCCGCCCGAAGCCGCCGCCAGGGCGTCCGGGAACGGGATCGCCTGCTCCGGGTGCCAGGGTGGCCGGTCGTCGTCCGTGCGGGAGACCGCCGACGCGATTCCGTCCCACGGGTCCAGCGGGGCGACCGGTGCGTCCGAGCCGAACTCCAGGCGGGCTCCCGATTCCAGCAGCGACCGGTACGGGAACGCCCGCGAGGTGCGCCCGTGCCAGTGCCGGTCGGCGACGTCGCGGTCGTCCGGCTGGTGCGCCGGCTGGACCGCGGCGATCACCCCCAGCGCGGCGAACCGCGGGATGTCCGCGGGCGAAAGGAGCTGCGCGTGCTCGATCCGGCCCGGGCAGCCGACCTCCTCGAACGCGTCCAGCGCGATCGTGTTCGCCCGGTCGCCGATCGCGTGCACCGCCGGGATCAGGCAGTGGGAGAACGCGCGCTTCATCAACGGCACCAACGACGACGGCGGGAGCTCCAGCATCCCCGGCGAATCCCCGCCCGGGTAGGGATCATGGCAGTAGGCCGTGCGCGTGTTCAGCGAACCGTCCACGAAGAGCTTGAACGGCCCGACCGTCAGCAACCCGCCGGAATCCGGCAGGACGTCCCCCGTCCGGTGGCCGCGCTCGATCGCCTGGTCCAGCAGGTAGCGGGCGATCACGCACGAAATCCGGGCCGCCGGGGCGCCGCGGGCAAGCCGGCGCGTCCAGTCCGTCACGGTGTCCGCGTACTCGTAGTCGACGATCTCCGTCACGCCCCGCGCCGCCGCCGCGGAAACCGCTTCCGCCACCCACTGGTCCTGGACGTCGATCGCGGCCGTCGGCAGCTGGGCCGTCGCGCTCATGCAGTCGTTCTCCAGCAGCACGCCCGTCGGATGCTCGCGGCCGATCAGCTTCAGCGCCGCCGGGCTCAGCCACAGCGTGTGCAGGTCCGCGCTGAACAACGCCACCGCACGGCCGGGTAACGCCCGTTGCAGCAGGTCCTTGTGCGGCTTGTCCGGCCACAGCCCGTCGCGGAACCCCGCGCCCACGACGAGTTCCTTCTGCGGCGCCGGTGTCGCCAGCAGGTGCGCCAGCAGCAGCTCGATCGCCTCCGTCGCCGAACGCGCCGCGTCCAGCGGGATCCGCCGCCGGAACGTCGCCCACTGCACGAGGTGGACGTGCGCGTCGACCAGCCCCGGCAGCAGCGTGCCGCCGTGCCCGTCGACCACCCGCGCCGCGAAGCCGGCCGAGCCCGGTTCGGTGATCGAGGTGACCCGGCCGTCGTTCACCCGGACGTCCGCGAGGTCGCCGCCGAGGCCCGGACGCACGCGGCGCAGCAGGAGATCATCCATGCCGACCACCTTGCCAGCCCCGCCCGTCCGGGTGAAGCAGGCATGAGACGGGAACATCCGGGTATCAAGTCACCGTTGTGACCATTGGCAACTGTCGCCCGCCGAAGGGTCTGGGCCGGTCCATGGGCGCCGCCTTCACAAGCCGCGCAGGGTTCGACTCCCTCGGTTGCCACCGAAGATCCGTGAATGTCGCATTGAGGGACTTGAAGTCCCTCAATGCGACATTCACGGCTTTCAGCCCAGGTGAGCTGCGCGGCGACCGCGCCCACCCGGCGAACACCCAGCCCGCCGGCGCGAAGCCGCCACCCGACTCGGTGAACAGAAAGCGCACTTTCACGTGAAAGCGCCAGATCCGGTGACCGCCTAACCGGTGATTCTCTTAGGCCATTTGGCTCGCAACCAATTGCGGGCGATGGGCTGACTGTCTGATTGCTGCCGATGATCCCAGCAGGTGTACTGCTCGGACGCACATCTTCACGAAGGGTCGTTTCAGTGAAACAGCACAGATCGCGTTGGAGACGGCGGGCCGGGATCACCGTCCTCGCCACCGCACTCGGCGCTTCCGTCCTCGGCGTCGCCGTTCCCGTGGCGTCCGCCCAGCAAGCCCCGCCGACCAACGGCGCGGCCGACGGCAAGACCCTCGACGAGCACGACCGCGCGCTCGTCAACGAAGCCGAGAAGGCCGGGAAGCCGGACGTCACGCTGCTGATCGCCGCGGAAAAGGGCCAGACCGGCGCCGCCGTGAACGAGCTCAAGGCCCTCGGCGGGGTGGTCCAGTCCACCGACACCAAGCTCGACTACGTCAAGGTCAGCATCCCGACCGGCAAGGCCGAAAAGGCCGCGAAGCTCAAGTCGGTGAACGCCGTCGACGTCGACGGCCTGATCGTGCGCGACGACCCGAAGCCCGAGGGCGCGACCACCCCGCTGCCGCAGCCGGCGCCGGGCAAGGACACCCCGCGCGTCAACCCGTACCTGCCCACCGGGGACACCTACGCGGCGCAGTTCGGCCAGGTCCTGCCCAGCTGGGACGGCAAGGACACCACGGTCGCGGTGCTCGACTCCGGCGTCGACCTCGACTCCCCCGCGCTGGCCACCACCAGCCACGGCGAACGCAAGATCGTCGACTGGTACAACGCCAACGCCACCAACTCCGGCGACGGCACCTGGGTCAAGCAGTCCACCCAGACCTACACCGGCACGTTCACCTCGAACGGCAAGAGCTGGACGGCCCCGGCGACCGGTGGCCCGTACACGTTCGGACTGTTCGGCGAGACCGCGGGCGACCTGGGCGCCGCGGACAGCGAGACCGGTGGTGACGTCAACCGCGACGGCGACCGCGCCGACTCCTTCGGCGTGCTGCTCGACCCCGCCACCAAGGAGGTCCGGGTCGACCTCAACGGCAACGGCGACTTCACCGACGAGAAGCCGATGACCGACTACAACAAGAAGTACGACGTCGGCTTCTTCGGCACCGACAACCCGGCGACCGACATCGCCGAGCGGATGGCCTTCGTGGTCCAGACCGACAAGGCCGGGTACGTCGGCATCGGCATCGCCGGCGCGGAACACGGCTCCCACGTCGCGGGCATCGCGGCCGGCAACGACCTGTTCGGCGGCAAGATGGACGGCGCCGCCCCGGGCGCGAAGGTCCTGTCGGTCAAGGTCTGCCTCACCAGCGCCGGCTGCACCTCGTCCGGCCTGGTCGACGGCGTCGTCTACGCGGCCAGCCACGGCGCCGACGTCATCAACATCTCGATCGGCGGCCTGCCGGCGCTCAACGACGGCAACAACGCCCGCGCGGAGCTCTACAACCGCACGATCGCCGAGTACAACGTCCAGATCTTCATCTCGGCGGGCAACAGCGGCGCCGGGGCGAACACCGTCGGCGACCCGTCGGTGGCCACGGACGCGCTCTCGGTCGGCTCGTACATCACCAAGGAGACCTGGCTGTCGAACTACGGCTCGGTCACCAGGAACCCCGAGTCGATGCACCCGTTCTCCTCGCGCGGCCCGCGTGAGGACGGCGGGTTCAAGCCGGACATCATCGCGCCCGGCGCGGCCATCGCCACCGTCCCGCGGTGGGAGCAGCCCAGCCCGGTCGCCGGCACGTACCCCCTGCCCGCCGGTTACGCGATGCTGCAGGGCACGTCGATGGCGGCGCCGCAGGCGACCGGCGCGGCGGCGCTGCTGGTGAGCGCGTACAAGGCGACCCACAACGGGCAGCGGCCGCCGGTGGCGCAGCTGCGCGCGGCGATCAAGTCGACCGCGCGGTTCGTGCCGGGCATCGGCGCGTACGCCCAGGGCGCGGGCCTGTTCAACGTCCCGGCCGCGTTCGTCGCGCTTTCGCTCAACCCGAAGCCGGACGCCGTCGCGACGTCGGTCGAGGTGCACACCGCGCTGTCGAGCCTGCTGGCCAAGCCGAACACGGGCGTGGGCATCCACGACCGCGAAGGCGTGACCACCGGCAAGGCGTACACCCGGACCTACACGATCACCCGCACCACGGGGTCGGCGCACCCGGTGCCGTACTTCGCGCGGTGGGTCGGCAACGACGGCACGTTCTCGTCGGGGGCCACGGTGATCCTGCCGCTGAACACCCCGGTGAAGTTCGACGTCAAGGTCACCCCGAAGAACACCGGCGTGCACTCGGCGCTGCTGTACCTGGACAACCCCCTGACCATCGGCATCGACGTGCAGACCCTCAACACGGTCTTCGCGCCGCAGGAGTTCGCCGCCGGCAAGGGTTACCAGATCGACGTCGCCGGCAAGATCGCCCGCAACCAGGCGACCAGCTACTTCGTGCGGGTGCCGCAGGGCGCCAGCGCGCTGAAGGTGGACCTGGACGCCGGCGCCGGCGCCCCGGGCAAGGGCCAGGTGCGGTTCCTGCGGTACGACCCGACCGGCGTGGCCGCCGAGACGAGCACGTCCACGACGTACTGCTACCTGCCCGACGCGGGCGCGGGCTGCCCCGGCGGCACGCCGACCAGCCGGACCATCGCCAACCCGCTACCGGGCGTGTGGGAGATCGTCGTCGAAGCGCGCCGGACGTCCGATGTGGACGAAGCGGCGTACAAGCTGTCGGCTTCGGTGCTGGGCACGGCGATCTCGCCGAACCCGGACACGATCGCCTCGGCCACGCTGAACACGCCGATCTCGCGGTCCTACACCGTGCAGAACACCCTCGGCGCGTTCACCGGCAAGCTGAACGGAGCCACGCTGGGCAGCGCCAAGACGCAGCGGCCGTCCATCGCCGAGGGCACGCAGCAGCAGTACCAGATCCCGGTGACGGCGGGCTCGCAGTCGCTGACCGTCACGATCGGCAAGACGTCCGACGTCGGCGCCGACCTGGATCTGGTGCTGTACAACTGCACCACCGGCTCCTGCGTGCAGGCGGCGGTGAGCGCGGACGGTGACTCCGAGGAGTCGGTGACCGTGGCCAACCCGGGCGCGGGCACGTGGCTCGCGCTGGTCGACGGGTACGCGGTGCCCGCCGGCAGCACCGAGTACGACTACCTCGACGTGTTCACCAACCCGGCGTTCGGTTCGGTCGCGGTGACCGACGCGAACACGGCGCGGGCGTCGGGCAGCTCGTGGACCGTGCCGGGCACGGTGACGGCCACCGCCGTCCCGGGCGCGGGCCGGACCCTGCGCGGTCAGCTGACCGTGCGGACCGACACCGGTGTCACGGTCGGCTCCTCGCTGGTGCAGATCAACGCGGTGAGCTAGCCAAGGTCCGTGAATGTCGCATTGAGGGACTTGACGACCTGGGCTCGGCACTGGGGTACACGTGTCACGACCAGTGGCATTGTCTGCGCGACGGCCTCGGCGAGGCGTTGGTCGAGACGT
>NZ_JBFBBN010000069.1:0-45368 GCF_040682715.1 Amycolatopsis sp. NPDC051128
ACCGACAGCAGCAGCAGCGCGCCGTTCGGTACACCCGCTGGCAGCGGCGGGTTCAACGTCGCGTTGTTGCCCGTGGTGAACGCGGCCGCGCCGAAGCGGGACACGTCGGCGGCGTCGATGGCGGTCACGCGGTAGGTGTTCGGGACGCCGGCCGCGAACTCGTAGTCGTCGAGCTTGCCCACGCCGCCGCTCAGGCCGACCTTGTCGCCGCCGCGCACGGTGGTCCAGGTGATGCCGTTGGTGGAGCGCTCGACGAGTGCGTAGTCAGCGTCGGTGCTCAGGCCGGTGAACTCCACCCGCACACGGCCGAGGTCGTCGAGGTAGGTCGTGGTGGTGGTCATCGCATCCCCCCGGTGCCGGCGGCGACGGCGCGGCGGGTCTGGCGGCCGGCGTCGTCGAGGTCGATTCGGATGCGCTCCTGGATCCCCTTGCCGAGGTCCACCGTCAGCTCGATCACCCGCGGTCCGCCGAAGGTCTGCGCGTTCGACACCACGCGCCCGGTCTGGCCGGGCACGAACAGTTCGGGGCCGCGCTCGCCGACGATGTAGGGCCGGCCGCCGCGGGCGGTGCCGCCCTTGGCCAGGTACGGAATGTGCGGAATCGCGGGGATGCCGACCACGCCGGAGATGTTGTTGATCCCGTCGATCGCGCCGTTCAGCAGGCGGATCGCGCCGTTCAGCGCGCCCTTCAGGCCGTTGCCGATGCCGGACCAGATCCCGGAGAAGAAGGACCCGACGCCGGACCACACGCCCTTGATGAACCCCCACGCGTCGTTGAACCGGTCACAGACCCAGTTCATCGCGGTCGTCACACCGCCCGTGATTCCGTTCCACACGCCGGAGAACCAGCCTGTGACGCCGGACCACACACCCTTGATCCAGTTCCACGCGTCGACGAGCCGCTGCCAGATCCATTGCGCAGCAACGGTCACGGCGTCCTTGACGATGTTCCACAGGTTCACGAAGAACTCGGCGATCGGGTCCCAATACGTGATGATCAGCGCCACGATCGCGATCAGCGCGGCAATCGCGAGCACGACCAGGCCGATAGGGTTGGCGTTCAGGGCGATGTTGAGCGCCCACTGCGCGGCCGCCCACACCCCGAGGGCGATCACGAGTGGCGTGATCCAGCTGGTGTTCTGTGCGATGAAGTTCGCGATGTTCGCGAGCACGGGCGCCAGGAAGTTGATCACCGGCACCAGGATGTTGCCGATGGTCGTCGCCAGGTTGGCGAACGCCGAGGCCAGCGGCGGGATTGCCGGGGCCACCGCAGCCAGCAAGGCACCAAGCACTTTGGACACCACGCCAGCCACGGTGTTGAGCGCCTGGAAGAACTTCACCAGGGTTTCGTGTCCCTCGGCGGAGTCGAGGAACGTGCGCACGGTCGCCAGCAGGGGGCCGAGGAATCCGAGGGTGCCGCCGCCGGCATCCTGGATCGCCCCGCTGACCGAGTTGATGATGCCCACCACGTCGCCGACGACGGCGAAGAAGGATTGAAACCCCGCGATCGCGCCGCGGATCCACTGCTCCAGCTCGCCTGAGTCGGCGAAGCGCTGTACCGCCGCGTTGAACTTCTCGCCGGCCGCGCCGAGTCCGCCGGACAGCTGCACGAGGATCGGCATCGCGACGGCGCCGATCCGGAGGAACGCTGCGGTCACTGGCGCCAGGAACGCACCGATGTTCTGGATCACCCGCGCCGTGCCGGACAGCAGCGTGTTGACCTGCTCGGTGCCCTTCGCGGACGCGACAACGCCGGTGACCTTGGTCGCCACGCCGCCCATCGCGGTCGCGATCTGCTGAAACCCGCTCGTCGTCTTCGGCAACAGCCCTTGAAGGTTCCGCACCGCGGGCAACAGCGCCGATTCGAAGCTCGACGACACCGCGGCCTTGAGCGAGGTCAGCTGCGGGTTCAGCTGGGCGAACGCGCGCTTGGCCCCGTCGGCGCCGAGCTTGGCCGCGATCATCGCGCCGGCGAGCGCGAACCCGCCGGCGACCGCGAGCGGCAGCAGGCCGGCCGCGGCGATGATGCCGTTGATGGCGACGGGCAGCAGGTTCGCGACCGACGCCGCCGACGCGGCCTTGGACGCCAGGTTCATCACGCCGCGCGCGGCGTTGCCGACACCAGCGGCGAAGTCGTTCAGTGCCTTGCTGCGCTTCTTGGCGTCGTCGGCCAGCGACTTCATTTCGGCCTTGGCGACCGCGGCCGCGGCGACCAGGCCGGCGCTGGACCCGTCGAACTTGATCTTTACGGTGCGTTCGCCGAGGGCCATCACGTACCGCCCTGGGAGAACTCGCTCAGCACGTCGTCGACCGCGGCGTGCCACTCACGCGAGATGGTGGGTGCCTCGGCCTCGACGAGCGGGAAGAACGCGTACGCCTGCTGCCCGGCGTGCGGCCGGTACTGACGGCCGGCCGCCGAGGCGTAGCGGGCGGCGGAGAACCAGCCGCTCCGGCCGTTCATGCCGAACAGTGAGCCGAACAACATCCCCCAGGCGGGCGCCCGGTGGCGGCCGAGCTTGCGGGTGCCGCCGATCTGGATCGCCGGCACCCGGTCGCGGACGGCCTTGACCGTGGTCGCCAGGTTCGGTCCCTGCGGTCCACCGTGGGCGGACACGTCCACCACGGCCTTGACCGCGAGCTTGCGGGCCAGCGCCTGCGAGTGGTCCCGGATCGCCTTCTGGGCCGACTTCGGCAGCACGGAGAACGCGCGCAGGATCTCCCGCACACCGTCGATGCGCACCGTCACGACGAGCGTGGACTTCGCCATCGTGGTGCACCTCCTCGCGCCTTATCCGGACATCTGGGCGGAGCCGAATCGGCTCGGGCCTTCACCTGGCCCCGAGGTCTTTCCCCTGGCCTGCTTCTCGGCTTGTTCGAGATGCCACGCCATGGTGGTGATCGATCGTTCGTCGAGTCGTTCGATGTACTGCGGCGCAATGCCTGTAGCTACCGCGATCCCCAGGACCGTGTAGCTCAGGGAGCCGCGGGGGTAGGGCCCGGCGGCTCCGCGTCTTCGAGCGGCAGCACGTCGAAGGTCTTTTCGAACTCTCCGAGCTTCGCCGGCGTGTCCTTCGGGTGGAGGAGTTTCATCACCAGGTGCGCGAGCTGGTAGAGCGTGGCCATCGACACCTCGTCCTCGAACTGCGAGAACTTGACGCCGGTGGCGCGCTCGAACAGCAGGAAGTGCCGTGGCTTGACGACCACCTCGGCGTCGAACCCGCTGTCACCGGTGATCTGAAACGTGATCATGTACGTGCCTCCTAATAGGACAGAACGGAACGCTTGATGTCGGCCGGGGTGCCGGTGTAGTCGACGAACGCGCGGCCAGCGTTCGCGTTGCCGTCGGGGAATCCGAAGGTGCCCGTGTGGATCGGGCCGATCGCCCGCGTGACGCCGCCGGCGAGCGGGACCACCAGGTCCTCGACGGCGAGGCCGTCGAACGTGGCCTGCGACTGGACGGTGACCTGCGCCAGCGAGCCGCCGGTGTTGGACACCAGCAGGAACACCGACGCGCCGGTGTCGATGATGTCGCCGTCCACGTTCGGGGACGCCGCGGTCGGGATGGTCCCGGCGCGGGTGATCTTCTGTGTGGTGACGGACTGGCGTGCCATGTCGTAGATCTCCCTTACGGCCGCGAGAACACGGGGTCGTCGATGCACATGAACGTGATCTCGGTCATCTCCTGGTCGCCCCGGTCGCCACCGACCGGCGCCGGCTGAACCAGCACCTGCCCGTTCCACCGCACGTGTTCGGCGGGGATGTCGGGGTGGTGGTCGAGCTGGAAATCCGCGACCACGCCGCGGTTGTTCCAGCAGAAGTCCTCGAACCCGCCGACCACCCATTTGCTGTAGGTCTTCAGCTGCAGCGTGGGTTCCGCGTCGGTCTCGGCGATCGTGACGCCGTCCGGACAGTAGCTGCGCAGCCGGTCGCCGTCCTGGATCCCGGGGTCCAGGTTCCAGCTCGACAGCTGGCACTCGACCGACACCGTGCCGATCGTGAGGTTCAGCAGCTTCAGCCGCCGAGCGGTGAGAGCGCCCATCGGTTCCTCCTCCTACAAACCCACGTCGACCGTGAGGGCGTACGTGGGGAGCTGTGTTCCGCCCTGCTGCAGCAGGCCCGGAGATGCCGAGGCGACCGCGAACAGCGGGTCAGCCTCGATCGCGTCCACCACCGGCTCGACGAGCTCGAAGAGCCGGGTGGTGGCGTACTCGTCGAACGGCACGACGAGGTGCACAACGAACGTGGCGTCAGTCGGTGCGGAACCGCCGAACGTGCCCCACGTCAACGTCGGCGGAGTGATGACCGCGCCGACGCCCAGCACCGTGGCGCCGGGGTCCTCATACACCTGGCCGTCCAGCTGCCCAACCGTGACGAGCGCGGCCTTCAGCGCGGCAACGGCGTCCTGAATCCGGGTGCTCATGCGAACACCGGCCCTCGGAAGCGACCGATGCACAGCAGCCGCTCGATGTCGGGATCGAACGACGGAACCCGCGCCGAGCCCATCTCGCCCATGTCCACCAGCGCCTCGGGAGAACGCCGGCGGGTGAACCACCGCCCGGCCAGCCGGAGCGTGCCGAGCACGAGATCCGCGTCCGGGATCTTGGCGTCGGGCAGCGGGTTCGGTCGATAGTCCACATCGGACCGAACCCGCTGCACGAACGTGACCGCCGCATCAAGGTTCGCCTGAAGCACGACATCGTCCCCGGTGCCGGGGACCTTCATGTCCGCCTTCAGGTCCGCCAACGGCGGCGGCCACGTCACCACGATCAGCTCGCCGCGGTGACGGTCTGGATCGAGATGCTGCCCGGGTTGCGGACCAGCGTCCCGACGTAGCCCCACAGGCCCATCCGGACGAACGCCGGGCCGCCGGCCTGCTCGTAGGTGAAGTCCACGGTCTCGGACTCGGCGAGGATGACCGCCTGGCGGCGGAGCACGGCGTACTTCTCGGCGTAGGCCGTCGGCACGCCGGAGCTCGCCACCGCGTCCACACCCTCGATGTCACCCACCAAGCGGTTGTCCAGCGCGCCAGTGGCGTTCTGCGGGCCGTAGCGGGACACCGGCATGAGCGGCCGGTTGTTGTTGTCCTTCAGCTTGCGGAACGCGCCGAACCGGCGGTAGTTCATCACCGCGAGGTCGGCCGGGCCGCGCTGGTCGCCGGCGACTTCGGTCTGGGCGTCGATCACCGCGTCGATCGCCGCGGCGTTGGCCTTGAACGCGGCCTCGGTCGGGAACGTGGTCCCGGCCGCGGTACCACCGGCGAGGATCGCCGCGCACGTAAGGGCTTCCACCACCGCGTCCCACGCCGAGCGCAGGTCGCCGAAGATCAGCGAGTCGACGGCCGGGGTGGACGCGTCGAGCAGCTGGCGGGACACGTCCTGGTACGCGGCCTTGAACACCGGCGTCAGGGTGTCGACGTTCGAGGCGTAGCGGTCGGTGCCCCACCCGGCGTTGTTGGCGCCCTCGGTGGTCTGCGTGGTGATGTTGGCGTCCGTGCCGCCGGTCTGCTTGGACAGGATCAGCGGGCGCGGGTCCTGGCCGAGCGGGATGTGGCGGACCAGGTCCGCGACGATGCGGGTCTGGCGCGCGAGCGCCTGGTACTCGTCGAGCATCCACTTCGGCGGGACGATGCCGGTGCCGCCGGATGCCTGCGTGACGGCGCGCATGTGCTCGTCGAGCCGTCGCCGGGCTTCCTGGTCGCCGCTCTTCACGGCGCGGAAGTGGTCGCCGAAGAACGAGTGCTGTCCGCCCTCGGCGATCGAGCGGTAGTGCCCGGGGTCGCGGTCGCGGGTCGTGGTGCGGGACCGGGTCTGCTGGTCACCGCCGAGGTTCTGCGGCTCGCCACCCTGGCCGTCGCCCTGGCCGCCGGCGTCGAGCGACGCGGCGAGCTCGCCGACGCGGCGAGCGCGCACCTCGACGTTGGTCAGGGACTCGATCTGGTCGGTGAGGCCGGCGAGCTGGGTGGCCTGCTCGGTGACGGAGCGAAGCTCCTCTTCGGACAGGTCGCGGTTGCCCTCGGCGGCGCGCGTCTGCAGGCCCTCGATCGAGGCTCGCAGTGCGTCGTGCTGCTCACGCAACCGGACCAGGTACGGGTTCGGCATGGCGCCGTCCTCCGGGTTCTCGGAACGAATGGGGTTCCGCCCGAGAGGCCGGGGTGTCAGCTTCGGTGAGGGGCTGAGGTGTCGGCGTCCGCGTGTTCGAGTCGAGTGTAACCGATCAACGGCCGATAATGGTTACCGTGCTTTCTTGCCGTGGTGCGCGGCGTACAGCGCACGCCCGGCCGGGGTCGCCTGCATGATGTTCGTGGCCAGGCCATCCGCCGTCGACGCCGGCGCGCCTTCCTTCGCCAGCGCATCGCGCAGCGTCGTCCACGGGTCCGCGCTGGCCCCGTACCGGGCGAACCCTTCCGGCCCGGTCCAGTACGTCCACAGCGGCGAGCCGGGCCCATACTTCAGATTCGAGCCGCCATGCGCCGAGCGGGTCAGCAGCTCGGCGTCCGCGGACAACGTCGGCAGGCCGGCCACGATCTGCGCGAGCTCGGCGCGCCGGTCCACCGTGGACTGTGCGCGCACCGACGCGATCGCGGCCGCTTCGCCGTAGGCGCCGGCCATCACGATCGCGACCTCGGTCAGGGTCGCGGTTGCGCGCTCGATCACCCCGCCGGGGCGGGTGCGGTTCTGGCCCTCGCGGAACCCGATGGACAGCTCGGACAGCGCGCCGTCCTTGACGAGCTCCAGAGTCTCGTCGCCGGTCGGCGTCCGGGAGACGCGCCACTCGCCGTACAGGCCGGCCGCGTCGTCGCGCAACGTCGTCGCGACGCCGATCAGACGGCCGCCGTGCGGACCGTGGTCGCGCATGAACGGGACCCGGTGCGCGGCGCGCAGCTGCGCGTTGAACGCGCCCCGGGCGAACTGCTCGGTCAGCCTGCTGTCGATGTACTGCGGGCGTTCGTAGGGCACCGCGATGCCGCAAATCGTCCGGCCGTCCCCGGACGAGCGGACCTCCAGGTCCGGCATCCATTGCCGGGTGAGCACGTCAGCCGTCATTGCGGGCCACCTCCCGAAGATCCAGCCGGGTCACGAAGTGCAGGTTGCACAGCCGGGCGCCGGCCTCGAATTCGTGGCGCGGGCACTCCGGCGCGCTCTCCTCGAGGTCGCGCCCGATGCGGCACCACGCGAGCTCCGGCGCCTGGCCCTCGTCGAGCTCCGCCGGCGCGGCCGCGGCGGGCTGCTCGTCGGCGCCGGGCGGCAGGGCGATCTCCGGGCCGGCCTCGCCGACGACGGGCGCCGGGGTCGGCGTCTCCTCGGCGGCCGGTGTCTCGTCGGCGACGGCCGGCGTGGGCTTCGCGGCGGCCTTGCGGGCGGCGGGCTTGCGGGCGGTCATCACGCACTCTCCTTGCGGGTCGGAACGGGCTTGGCTTTCGACAGCGGGACGACAGCGCCCGGCTGCTGTTCTTCCTGCGGCTGTGGCGGCTGCGCCCGTGGCCGGTCGTCGATGCCCGCGACCGGCGGAAGGTCGTCTTCCTTCTTCCGGGCTTCCGAGGGCAGCAGGAACCCGGCGTCGATGCCGGTCTTGTACGCGCCGTAGCGGGCGACGGTGTCCGAGCGCAGGAACGCGTCCAGGTCCGCCCGGACCTGCGTGCCCCGCGGGTAAGCCAGGGACAGCGTCTGCTCGAACCGCGCGAGGTGCCCGCCGAGGGTGAACTTCAGCAGCTCGATCCCCTCGGACTCGGCCGTGCTGTACGTCATCGAGTCGCCCGTCGGCGCGCCGAGGAACCGCGGCGGCAACCCGAAGATGTTCGCCACCTCCAGCAGGCTGAACTTCCGGGCCTCGATCAGCTGCAGCTCTTCCGGGTTCCAGGCCAGCGGCGTGAACTCGGTGCCCGGTGCCAACGCGGCCACGGTCCGGTCCCGCTGCTTCTCCAGCCACAGGGCTTTCGCCTCGCGCAGCTGGTCCGGTGTCACGTCCGGGCTGGTCGCCTTCAGCACGCCGGTGGGGATGCCGTTGCCGTCGATGTTGCGCGCCTGGCGCGCGAGCTCGGCGGCCAGGTCGAGCGAGCCGTGCCCGTTCAGGTGCGCCTCCAGCACGCCGACGCCGCGCAGCGCGCCGGGTTCGCACAGGCCCTTGATGTGGATGATGTCGTGCGCGGCGAACGAGCGGCCGCCGATGCTGTACTCGATCGCGCCCTTCGGCAGCACGGAGTACGTCTGGCCGTCGACCCGACGCACACCGGTCTGCGTCGCCGGTACCGGCACGATCGCGGTGGGGACGCCGAGCGCGTTCCGTTCGGCGATCACGCCGATGGCGTTGCCGTGCAGCAGGTAGTCCACGGTCGCGTTGGACATCGTGGCCATCCGGATCTCTTCCGGGTTCGGTTGCTCGAGCAGGATCGGCCGCGGCGTGACCTTCTCGGCGAACTCGCGCCCGTGTGAGGTGTAGGCGTCGAACGGCAGTGAGCCGATCATGTCCGACAGCAGCGTGAGCGCGCGGCCCACGCCGGGGATGCCCATCGCGCGAATCAGTGCACCCCAGCCCCAGCCGCGGTCACCGAACACGCTGGTGTCCGGGCCGATGGTCCAGCCGTCAGAGACGAGCATCCGCAGCTGCTGCTCGGCGACGGCCGAGCGCAGGAACGTCTTCCCGAGTCCCATCTAGAGCCTCCCGGCTTCGCGGAGCACGCCGAGCGCGGCCGCGGCCAGGCCGCCGAGGATCAGGCCGGCGACGACGCCGAACACGGGCCCGGCGAGCTCGGTCACCAGCAGCACCAGGCCGGCCAGGACCATGAGCACACCAACGGCCTGCGCGTACGGTGGCCACACCTTGCGCAGCTGAGTCAGCAGTTCGTCCACAGTGGTCTCCTCACACCACGCCGAACCAGCCGGCGGGCTTCTCTTCGGGCAGGGTCCGCGCGAGGTGCACGGCACCGGCGGCGGCGTAGGTGGCATCGCAGTGCCCGGCGCCGCGGCGCACGAACACCCAGCTGTCTCCGCGGCGGCCCTTCTCGGTGCTGGCTACCTGCGCGTTCAGCAACGGGTCGTCGGAGTGCGCGATCTGGCCGTCGTCGACGAGCGCGGCGAACCCCGCGCACACCGCGGGCACGTCGGTGCGGATGCCCTCCACCTCGACGCCGTCCGGTGGCCAGTCGTCCTGGTCGTTGTCGTCGAGCTCGGCGGCGTAGGCGGCGGCCGGGCCGGACGGGAACCAGCCGATCCGGCGCGGGCCGACGCTGCGCACTACGGCGCGCAGCTCCTGGCGCATCTTCTTCATGTCCGTCCAGGCCTTGACGACCTCGACGCGAGCTCGCCCGTCGTCGAGGACAGCCGCGGCCGCGAGCGTCGCGTGTTTGCCGTCGATCGACACGTCAAAGCACAGCGCCACCCGGCCGCGCACTCTGCTGAGGTCGCCCGGGGCCAGACAGCCCTCCGGCGCCTCGGCGGTCCACTTCTCGGCGCTGATCGCCGGGTCGAGCATCGGGACCTTCATGCACAGAATCTCGGTCAGGTACCCGGTCAGCTCCTCGCCTCCGGCGGCCTCCGCGCGCCGGGCGTCGCCGAGCAGGCCGGCGGGGTCGATCCGGCGGCCAAGGTTCGGGTTTGCCGCGGCGAGCGCCTGCGGGTCGGTGGCGCGCGAGCCGTCCGGCGCGGACCACTCGAACAGCCCCAGCCGCTCCTCCGAGGCCGGGTCACCGGCGGTGCCGGCCTCGACCGCGGCGAGCGCGGACTTGCGCAGCGAGTTGAGCACGACGGCGCGGTGGTCGCCCTGGTTGGAGATGAGCCACGCCTGCGCGTCCGGGACGGCGTTCATCGCGGGCATCGCGGCGTTGTACGCGGACCAGTCGTGATGTTCGCGCAGCTCGTCGGCGATCAGCCGGTCAAGCGTGAGGGACCGGCCGCCGCGCCGGTTCGACGCGGCGATCTTGTACCGGCCTTTGTAGATGGTCCGGATGAACTGTTCGCCGTTGGCCTCACGGATTTTCTGGATGTCCTCGGCGAGCTCCGGCACCGCTTCGGCGATGTCCTTGGCCTTCTCCCACGACTCTTTCGCGTAGTCGAGGTTCGTGGACGTGCCGAGCACCAACCGCACCTGCTCGATGAACAGCCAGAACAGCGACAGCACCACGAGCAGGTGCGTCTTCCCGTTCTGGCGCGCGACCAGCACCAGCACGGTGCGGAACCGTGGCCGGCCGTCGGGCAGCAGCTCGCCAGCGTGGATGACGAGCCATTCCTGCCACGGGTCCAGCGGCATCGCGATCACGTCGCGCGCGAAGTCGATCACGTCGAACCCGTAGGTGGTGTCCGGCGTCAGCTCACGGAGTGGCGGAGTCCAGAGCCTCGGCTCCGTACGACCGAGCAGCGCGGCGGGCGCGGAGCTCGTCCCGGGCGGTTCGAGCAGGGCTGTCAACCTGTGCACCCCCCTTCGGCAAGATCGCCTTGCGGGCGGCCGGCGTCGCGCCGAGCTCGACGAGCACGCTTGTCAGCTTTCCGGCGAGCTCGGCCAGGGTTCGGCCGGATTCCTCCCGGTCGATCGCGGAACCGAGCCGAAGCGCCAGGGCGACGGCGGCCTGGTCCTCCTCGTCGAGGTCGAGCGCTTCCACGGTCGAGCGCACGGCGGCCAACACCTCGCCCTGCTCGGCGTCGTCGACCTCGGACGCGGTCACCGCGGGCCCCGCGGGGTGGCGTGGGGGCCCGGGGAGAGAGAGAACACAAGGGCGTGGATGTCCGGGGCCGCTGGGCCTCCCAAAAAACCGCAGGTCAGGGGCTTGTCCACTGCGGACGCCCATTTATGCAGGTCAGAGGCTTGCACGGTCACCACCTGGTCATGGGTCGGGGCGCCGGGTCGGGCGCGCGGGTGGGGTCGCCGGCCTGCTGGTTGCACAGCCGGTGCGCGGCCTGCAGCTGGGCTGGGTCGTCGCCGTACGCCTTGCCCTCGGCGTGGTGGACCTGAGCGGACTGTGGGTGGGGGTTGTGCAGCTGCGGGTTGATCGGCTTGCCGCACAGCTGGCAGATCCACTGGTCGCGGTCCAGCACGGCGCGCCGGATGCGGCGCCACTGGCGGGTAGACCCACCGACCCATGCGTGCGACATGCACGCATTCTAACCATCTAACCGGGTTAGCTGGTTAGGGTCTCGACTGAGTGATCTTGCGGGGTTCGACGGGCGACCTGCCCGGCGTTCACTCAAGACTTGCTGATGATCTTGCGCAAACAGCCCGGCGAGACCCGGGAGGAGTTCATTCGTCGTGTGGTCGACACCGCACCGCCGCTCAGCGACTCCGCGATGGCTGTGATCCGCCGGCTCTTGCCGCCGGTGCGAGCCGATCGCGACCAGGACCGCCCTGTACGTCGAGGCAAGCCGTGACGCCAGAGCAGCGATCGATGGTGGCACGCATTGCCAATTACACGCGTTGGGCGAACTGTGACGACCGGACCGCCGCAACCGAGCCGGCGCGACGCGGATTCGAGGATCGGTGGATGAGGCAAGTCGATCCGGACGGCCTGTTGCCGCACGATGAACGGGTGAAGCGGGCAGATGCGCTTCGGAAGGCTCATTTCCTGCGGATGGCGTTCCTGTCGGCGAAGGCCCGCGCTCGCAAGCGAGGGAAGCCATGACAGAGCGATCGCGAGGGATCGAGTGCCGCCCTGGCGAGTCCGAAGAGGACTTCATCGCCCGCATCGTCGCCACCTCGGGCACCCCGGACGCCGAGCTCGCCGCCGAGCTACGGCACCTGCTGCCGCCGGTACCTCGAACCAATGAGCGATGAAACCCGAGCAATTACGCGCGCGGGCCAGGGCGGTCGCCGCAGAGGCACCATCACTGGCCGATTGGCAGCGCGACCGGTTGGCTGTTCTGTTGGCGCCGATGCGTGAGCACATCGCGCATCGGCGCCAACAGCCACCTCATCCGATGCGAGACAGGTAGGGGCGCCACGGCAGCTCGAGCTCGCCCATGCGGCCGAAGCGGTTTTTCGCGATATCGATGGTCAGCATCCCGTTGAACTCGCCCTCGTCGTCGAATTGGCGGGCCAGCAGGATCACGGCGTCGGCGTCCTGCTCGATGCTCCCGGACTCGCGCAGGTCCGACAGCCCGGCCTTGCCGCGCGCGACCGCGTTCCGGTTCAGCTGCGCCGGGACGACCACCGCGCAATCGAGCTCCCGGGACAGCTGCTTGAGCCCGCGGGAAATCGCCGACACCTGCTGTTCGCGCGGCATCCGACGGTCGCCGTTGAGCAGCTGCAGGTAATCGATCACGACCACGTCCAGGCCGCCACGGCGCTTGAGCGCGCGGCACTGCGCGGCGATGTAGCCGAGCGTCAGATCCGGCTTTTCGTTGATCGTGAGCGGGAAGTCCTGCGCGCGAGCCCGGTACTCGTTGAAGTTGCGCCACGAGTGCTCGGACAGCTCGCGGCGGGTGATCTCGCCCATCTCGACGGTGGCACCATTGGACACGATCCGGCCGGCGACCTCCAGTCGTCCCATCTCGACGGAGAAGATCGCGGCCGGGTGGCCGAGGCTCGCGGCGTGCTCGGCGATCTGGTGCGCGGCGATCGACTTACCCTCGCCGGGCCGCGCGCCCACGATGATCATGCGGCCCATGTGCAGGCCACCCGAGAACCGCTCGTTCAGCTCCTCCCACGGCGTCGGCACAAACCGGTAGGACTCCGGGCTGCGCAGCGCGGCGTCCAGCTCGGTGAGCACGTCCCGGAACGTCCGGGTGTGCTCGTCCTGGCCGAGCTCGGCGGTATCGAGCTTGCCCAGCTCCTCGTGAGCCGCGGCGAGCGCAGCCGAGCCGTCGGCGGCCGCCATCGTCCGTTGCTGGATCCGCACGGTCGCCTCGACGACGCGCCGGAGCGCACCGCAGCGGGTGACCTCGGCGAGCGCGTGCGGGAAGTCCGCCGGGGCCGGGACGGCGCCAAGGAACCGAGCCAGTGTGCGCTCGGCGAGCTCGCCGGCGGTGTCGGCGGCCGCGGCGACGGTGCGCGCGGTGACCGGCTTGCCCTCGGCGTACAGCCGCTGCGCGGCCTCCCAGAGTCCGCCGTACGCGGCCACCGAGAAGTCGGCTGGCTGCACACGAGCCAGGGCTTCCTCGCGCATCTCCCGGGCGGTGATCGTGGTCAGCAGGCTGACCAGGTAGCCCTCTTCGGCGAGCGGGCGCAGCTGCGCCAGTGCCTCGGCGGCCAGGTTCGGCACCGGGTACTGCTCGTCGTCGGCGGTCACGGGGTTGCCTCCCGGGCGTCGATGAGGTGGCCACGCTGGTAGGCACGGGCGTCGGCGGCGCACTCAGGGAGGCGCCACCAGCCGGTGTTGCCGAGCCCATCGTGGTCGGGCGAGACGACGTGCTCGAGGTAGACGGCGCCGGGCAGGATGCACGGCTGACGGTGGCTCACGTTGGCGCAGTGGTGCGACTTGCGCGCCTGGCGGACGGTCGTGTGGTTCACGCGGCGGCCGCCTGCGCCAGCTTCGCCATCGCGGCGTCGCGGTGATCCTCGATCCACAACCGCGCCGAGGTCCGCCAGAACACCGCGATGGCGTCCTTCCCCTCGACGTGCACGGGCAAGTCCGGACGCTCGTACCGCTCGCCGAGCACGCGGGCCACGGCGACGGCGTCAGCGGCCTGCCAGCGGTCCCGCAGCCAGTCTGCAGGGTTCCCGGTCGGCTTCGGTGCCTGCGCGACCACAGGGCCGTTCAGCTCGTCGTCCCAACACCCGTTGTTGAGCCACGTCGTCGGGATCTTGATCTTCTCCCGCTCCCGGCCGACCTGGGCGACGTACGCCGCGTACCGTCGAGCGCCCGCGATGATCGTGGCGGCGTCGATGCCGCCCTTGACGGCCTGGCCGAACTTGACCCGGGCGCCCTTCTTCGCCTCCCGCCGGGGGTAAGCCGCCCAGAACTCGGCGAACGCCTTGTCGACCGCCCTGGTGCTCATCGCGTCCGACCGGCGACGGTTGGACGAAACGGAACCAACTACGGAAGGTGACTTACCCCCTTCCCCTACCCCTTCCCCTACCCCGCAGCTTTTTTCCGGCCGTTCACTTTTTTTCTGAACGGCGTTCCCGTCCGATGTGGAATTTCCACTCTGGACAGTCGCCGGCGTCGGCGCGGCGGCGTCCGGATCCAGCTCGGCGGCCGCCCGGTTGGCGTCGTCGGTGCCGACCTTGCGCAGCTCGGCGGCCAGGACGCGGCGCAGCACGTCGGACTGCACCTGCTGCGCCACCTTCAGGGCGTTCTTGAACACCTTGCCGTTGCTGGACACGCCGTCGTTGCGCATGAACGTGCGCACCAGCAGCTCGCCGGTGTCCTCGTCGAGCACGACGTACCGCTTCGCTGCCAGGCTCGACAGCGCGGCCTCGACGCGTTCGAGCGTCATGTCCGCTGACAGCCGCGACCACGGGCCGGGGGTGTAGGCGATCACCCCGGCGTTCGAGATCGTGGCCTGCGACAGCAGGGCCTTGTACATCCACTGTTCGTCCGTCACCAGGCCGCGGAACTCCGCGTCCCGCCAGATGCGGCACAAGATGCGTGCGTGTTCGCGCGCCATCACGCCACCCTTTCCAAGATCATGTTTCGCACGGACCAGCGGACCCACCGCTGACCGGCCTGGTATTCCACCGACCGGCCGAGCGCGTCGACGCGCTGCAGCAGCGCGGCGCACTCGGCGGGGTCCGGGTCGGTGTCGAGGAGATCGCCGAGCGCGGCGAGAGTCGCCATCAGCTCGGCGTACGCGGGGTCCTCGGCCCCGTACTTCTCGGCGTCGGCACGGGCGGCCGCGGTCGCGCCGGTGATGTCCACCGGCCCGACCGCGACCAGCTGCAGCACGCCGTCCACAGCGGACTCAGCCACCAGCGCCGCCCGGCGCGCCGAGCAGGCCGGCCGCGGCCGACTCGTCGCCGAACTCGCGCAGCACGTCGTACACGCTCGGGTTCCGGCCCAGCTTCACGCGCACGGTGTCCGTGCGCGCCCAGCCGCGGCGCATCTCCTCGGCGGTGATCACCGGCCCGGACTGCGCGGCGATACGCCGGGCGATCTCCGCGGCCGGGATGCCCGAGCAGATCGCCACGGCGTCCCCGTCCATCGCTTCCCCATGGCCCGGGATGCGCCGGAAGTGCCGGGCGTGCAACGCGAAGTCCGACGCGTCGCGGTACACGAAGTCACCCACGATCGGCCTCCTCGGGCTCGGCGGCGTGCTCGCGGACGAGCCGGTACAGCTCGACGGCTACGGCCTCGTCGTGCGCCTTCAGCGCCTCCGTGGACGGGTCTTGGCGGCCGAGGAGGTAGAGCTGTTCGCCGACGCGCATGTGCAGCTCCTGCACGTCCGGGCCCAGCTGGTCCCACGACTGCAGGCCGGCGCCGACCTGGTCGTCACTCTCCCTCGCCCACGCGGTCGCGATCACACGCACCGCCTCGCCGAGCTGCGCGCGATCGAGCCGGAGCCCGGTGCCGGACGGAGCCAAGCCGTCCGACGCCGGGTAGCCAACGGCCGCGAGCGCAGCTCGTACGGCCTTGTCGACCACCTTGCACATCGCGTCCACCGGGTCGGCGGCTTTGTTCGCCTCGACCATCGCGGCCAGCGGCACGGCCTCGTCGACCGCGACCCACACCGGGTGGTCGCAGTGGTCCAGGTCCATGGATTCGGTCATGCCGCACCCCCGAATGCTCGACGGTGCCACGCGCGCCCCTCGTCGGTGGCTTCCCAGACCACCCAGTCCGAGCCGCGGTGACGCCGGATCCGGCCGGAGTCGACGACGTACCCGGCTTCGGCCAGCTCGCCGCGCCGGGGCCGCACACTGTTGGGCAGGATCCGGAGGTCCCGGGCGATCTCGAAGTCAGTCGAGCCGTTGCCCTCGACGATGAACCGCAGGATCGCGCCGCGCTGGTTGCCGGTGCGCGGCTCGACGAGTCGGGCCGCGCGCGCCGAGGTCGCCGCCGGGTCCGCCGACACCTTGCCCTCGGCGTCCGCGGTCACCTGGGCGTCCCGGACGGCGGCCATGTCGCCGAGGTGCCGGACGTAGCCCAGCACCTCGGCCTCAACGGCGGCGATCGCGTCGAGCGCGCGCATCCGGCCATCCCGGGCGGCCTCGGCGAAGTGCACCGTGCGGTTGACGAGCTCGGCCGGGTGCATCGGCGGCGTGGCCCCCGAGGAGGTCGGAGCCATGCCGTTCGGAGTGGACAGAACCTGGTCAGTCACGCGACACCCCGCCGTCGATCAAGTCCGCGGCCGCAGTCAGCTGGGCGGCGAGCGCACGCGCGGCGTCCGCGCTGAACCAGCCGTCCTGACTGTCACCCTCGCCGTCCTCGACACTGAGGCACACCGATTGTGCGGCGTCTTCCTCATTGGCCCACGCCGTCGCCGACGCGTTCGCCGGGGCGTCGCCCGGCATCCGCGGCACGCCCTCGATGTACTCGGTGTGCGCCATGCAGCAGTGCGTGTCCGTGTCGGGGCGGTCGCACCAGGCAGCGTGCTGGAACAGCCGGTCCGCCTCCGTGCTCGCGGCGCGGTAGGCCTCCTCGATGGCGGCCACGTTGTCGGGCCGGATGCTCGCGTCATCGTGGGCAGCACGCATCGCGCGCAGAGCGGCCCCGAACGCCGACGCGCGGCGAGAAGCATCCGCGAGCGGCGAGAGCATGGCTGTCTTGGTCGACACGGTCGGTGTCGTGTCCGCGGTCACGGTCATGCCACACCCACGATCCGGCGCATGGCGTCGCCAACCTCGGCGACCGTGGAGAAGTCGCCAGCCTCGACCCGGGCGAACAGCGCGCCCAGCTCGGTCACCTGGCGGTCCGACTCGCCGACGGCGTCCAGCTCGGCGACGAACTCGGCGGCGTCGGCCTGGCGGGCGGCGTCGAGCAGCTGCGCGGCGAGGGCGCGCGCGGTCGCGGGCTCCAGCCACGCTTCGGCGAACACGTCTTCGGCGGGCTCGTCCTCGACGTACGGGTGCTCGATCACGATCGCCACGCGCTGCTCGCGGGTGTCTTCCTCAGACCAGGCGATCGCCTGCGCGGTAGCGGGCAGGCCCCGCACCGAGTACGCGACGCCAGGCAGTGCCGGGGCCGAGCTGGTGCACGGGTGCGCCCCGGCCTCGGGGTGGTCGCAGAACGGCGCGTGCACGAACGCGGCGTCGCGCTCGGCGATCGCGGCCAACAGCCGCTCTGCGTACTCCTCGTTCGGCTGGACTCGGCCAGATGGGTGATTAGCGCAGCCTAAGGACGCGCTACCCTGCTCTCGCATGCAGGTTCCTTCCTGTGTGCTCAGTGAGGCGGGCCGCTCGCCGGGACCGGCAAGTTCGAGCGGGCGGCTCGTCCTGGGGATTTGCGTTGAGGTCGTCATGCTGACCTCCGCACCTTCGCGGGCTTCTCGCCCTTGATGTAGCGGTCCAGGTCCTCCTGATAGATCCGCCAGGGGCAGTTCACCCCGCGCTGGTAGCCGACGCATTCGCCGCGCTGCAGCGCTTTCAACATGGTCTTCCGGTGGACGCGCGCGTAGGCGGCGGCCTCGTTGAGCGTCAGCGGCCTGACGAGGGTTTCGGACAAGGAGTCCTCCCAGTTTCGTTCAGTGGGCCAAGATCGCCCGAAGGATGCCTAAGCTACCCACAAGACTCCCATCCCTGCAAGGACCCTCGAACACGTGGTCCCCTGGCCTGACCTGGGTTACTTTCGAGTAGTCACCCAATTGGGTGACACTACCTGCCTAGAGTTACATGCATGTAGTTACCCAAGACTCCTAGACACTCCTACATGTCACCAGGCACCATTAGGGTGTGACGATGCAGGCGAACGGCAAAGACAGCCAGGGCGACCCGGGGAGCGAGCCGCCCCGCTCAGCCCTGCGCGAAGCCGCAGTGCAGTACGCACATCACGCAATCACCGCCACGGAGTACGACGAGTTGCTTGGCGGGATAATCCGCCAGGAGCGAATAGCGCGAGGCCTCACAGCCGAGGCAGCAGCAGAAAGAGCCGAACTTGCATATAAGACGTATTTACGTGTCGAAAATGGCAAGAAGGTCCGCTACTTGACGTGGCAACACATCGAGAACCTATTTTACCTTCAACCCGGCACACTTCTATCCGCACGCGCTAAGACTAAGCCGGCCGAAGAAGTCGAAAGAGTTTTGAGTTCGACTCGCGACAGAGAGGATAGTACTTCTCCGCAAAATCTGTCTCGGACAGCGCTCGAACCACCAGTAGCATATGGATTGACTCCCTATGGAATTGCTCCGCGCGAGATTCCCCTGCGAGAAATCCCCCTACGTGACCGCCTGACCGGCCTAGGCCTAGACGACCTCCGTCGGCTCCGGGACATGGTCGAGGGCGCGATATATACCATGCAGCGCTCTGTCATCGAAGAAGAGTTGGCAGCGGCCGCCGCTGAAGTAACCGTAGCTCGCAGGGCTGCACAACATGCTCAGGACGCAGTCAACAGCATCGTTAGCTCCTTTAGCCGGGCAGATACGGAGGCGCGGATACGACTTGCCGAATGGAGCGCGGAGCAGGTAAGCGCTGGGATCAAAAACGCGGAGATTCCTCCAGAAATCCAAGAACTGCTAGCCAAAGTCGATGAACTGCGCACGACTCTTGACGAAGCGCGCATGCAGACAAGATTTGCAGCTGATCGTTACAACACTGCGAGAGCACATTACGAGATGCTTCGCCATTCGGCAGAGGTCGGCGCCGAGAAGGCCGAGCAGTACAGAAAAGAACAGGAGAATTGATGCCTAGCGTCGAGAAGCTCCCGAGCGGTAGATACCGCGGCCTGTACCGCGACGCGAACGGCGAGCGGCAGCGCGTGCCAGGCACGTTCGACAGGAAATCCGACGCGAAGGATGCCGCGGTCGAGGCCGAGGGCAAGGCGAAGCGCCAAGCGGCGTCGAAGTCGGACAAGCTCTCCCCGAAAACCGGGTGGGGTGACTGGTGGGACGCCATCGTGGTTGACCGACAGTTCGCGTCCGACACGCCAAGGAACGAGGCGAACCACGTCCGGAAGTACGTCCGGCCACAGTGGGGCAGCACGCCGCTCGTGAAGCTCGAGCAGCCGGAGATTCAGGCGTGGGTGGACTCGCTCAGCCGGTTGGGACTCAAGCCGCGGACTGTGCGCCGGATTTACGGCGTGTTCCGCGTGTCCATCTCGATCGCGGTCGAACGGAAGATCCTGACCGCCGACCCGTGCGCCGGCGTGAAGCTGCCCCGCATCGTGAAGAAGCCGAAGATCTACATCGAGCCCACCGACGTGGCCGAGCTGGGCGACGAACTCAAGCAACCCTGGCGCGACGCGATCGAATTCATGCTCGAAACCGGGATGCGGCCCGGCGAGCTGGCCGGCCTCCACGCCCACCGCGTCAGCACCCGCGCCCGCCGGGTCACCGTGAACGAGGTCTACGTCTTCAAGTCGAAGTTCATCCGCGAGTGGCCGAAGGACGACGAAGTGCGCGTCGTGCCGCTCACGTCGAAGGCGGAGGAGATCTACAACCGCCGGACCGCGAACCGCGACCTGAAGACGGGCTGCGGCGTGCCACACTTCGGCGGCACACCGTGCACACACGCCCTGGTCTTCACTGTCAACGGTCGCCCGCTGTCGCCCAACTCTCTCGGAGAGGCGCTGTCGATCGCCGCGGGCCGCGCTGGGGTCGACCACAAGACGCCGTATGGGGCTCGCCGTGGCTACGCCACTCGCCTCGCCGAGGCCGGCATTGACGCCTTCCTGCTCGCCGATCTGCTCGGGCACAGTGACCTGTCGATCACGCGCGAGTACGTCCAGCAGACCCAGGCCGCTCAGGGCCGGGTGCTCGCCGCGCTCGGCGAGTCTCAGCCGCTCAAGGCTGTGGGACCGCGTGGGACGGACCGTGGGACGGACCGCGACAACCAAGAGTTCCCAGAGGCTCCCGAAGGGGCTTCCGAAGAGACCGCCTGACCTGGGACAATACGCCCCAGAGACTCCTATTAACTCCACACCGCTCCGGAACACGTCATCCCAGGTCGCAACATCAGGGGAACATCAGGGACCATCCCGGATGTCGCGCAGCCGCGTGTGCCGCATGCTCTTCGGTATGAGTGGTGCGAGCGAAACTCGGGCGCCGAAGCCGGGTCCGTTGAACGGCTTCGAGGAGACCGTGAAGGACTTCTGGGTCAGCCGGCCGCGGCGGCCGCACGCCGGCCGGAAGCTGGCCGGGGTGGCCGCCGCGATCGGGCAGCGGTACGGGATCGACCCGGTGGTGGTGCGGGTCGCGCTGGTGGTGGCGACGATCTTCGGTGGCTTCGGGGTGCCGTTCTACCTGCTGGGGTGGCTGTTCCTGCCGGGCGAGAGCGATGAGGTGTCGGGCTTCGAAAGCCTGATCGGACGCGGCCGGTCGTCGGTGTCGCCGGCGTTCGCCGTCGTGCTGATGGTCCTCACCGTCATCGGCGCGGGGGGCGCCTTCGGCGGCTCGTGGTTCGACGGCGGGGGTCTCATCAGCTTCGCGCTCATCACCGCCTCCCTGTACCTGCTGCACCGCAGCCGCGGCCAGGAGAACCGGCCGGTCCCGGTCTTCGCGCGGTCGTCCTACCCGGCCTTCACCGGAAACGGAGCCTTCACCATGACCGACACCGCGACCGCCGAGGCGAAGTCGCCGTCGCAGGGCTGGGATCCCCTGGCCGCCGATCCGGCGGGCTGGGACCTGCCCGACGCGCCGCCCGTCCAGGAGCCGCCGCGGCCCACCCCGCCGCCGTCCTACGGAGCGCCGCAGCGACGCCACCGGTCGAAGGTGGGTTCGGCGACGTTCGCGCTCGCCGTCCTGACCGCCGGCGGCGGGGTGCTGGCGAACCTCAACGGCGCTACCTGGTTCTCCGCGCAGCACGTCATCGGCCTGGTCCTCGGCGTAGTCGGGATCGGCCTGGTCGCCGGGGCGTTCGCCCGCGGCGGGCGGGGCCTGATCGGGCTCGCGGTGCCGCTGGCGATCGCCGGGATGATCCTGACGACGGCGCCGTTCCAGAACTTCGACTTCCGCGGCGGCGCCGGGGATCTCACGGTGACTCCGCGCGCGGTGACCGACCTGAAGCCGCTCTACCAGCACGCGGCCGGCGACATCGACCTCGACCTGACCAAGCTGCCTGCCGGAGCCCCGATCACGACCAACGTGGTCAACGGCGCGGGCGACACCACGGTCATCGTGCCGGAGACGGCGGACGTCACCTACGACTGCCACACCGGCGCCGGCTCCATGGCGTGCTTCGACCGCACGACGGACGGCATCAGCCAGGAAGCCCTGAGCGGGACCGACTACGGCACCGACGGCGTCGGCGGCCAGAAGATCACCCTGCACGTCTCGAACAGTGTGGGCAACGTGGAGGTGCGGCGTGACTGACCAGAACCCATACGCCTACGACAACGCGACGGACACCCGGCCCGCCCGGCGCGGGGTGGACTTCTTCACCCTGATCGTCGGGATCGCGACCCTGCTGGTGTCGGTGTACGTCCTCTCGGACGGCGCGAGCTGGCTGCCCCGGTTCGACTTCCGCTGGGTGATCGCCGGCGGCGCGGTGTTCGTGGGGCTGATGCTCCTCGGCGCGTCGTTCGGCGGCAAGCGCCGCCGCTGAGCCGAAACTCTCGAGGCCCCGGATTCCACGCCGGGGCCTCGAGTCGTGACCAAGGGGTCATTCCCACTCGATGGTGCCCGGCGGCTTGGACGTGACGTCCAGTACCACCCGGTTGACCTCCGCGACCTCGTTGGTGATGCGGGTCGAGATCCGCTCGAGGACGTCGTAGGGCAGGCGCGTCCAGTCCGCGGTCATCGCGTCCTCCGACGACACCGGGCGCAGCACCACCGGGTGCCCGTACGTCCGGCCGTCACCCTGGACGCCGACGCTGCGGACGTCGGCGAGCAGCACCACCGGGCACTGCCAGATGCTGCGGTCCAGCCCGGCCGCCGTCAGCTCCTCACGCGCGATCAGGTCGGCCGCGCGCAGTGTGTCGAGGCGCTCCTGGTCGACCGCGCCGATGATGCGGATGCCCAGGCCGGGGCCGGGGAACGGCTGGCGTTGCACGATCGTCTCGGGCAGGCCCAGCTCCGTGCCGACCTTGCGGACCTCGTCCTTGAACAGCAGCCGCAGCGGCTCGACCAGCTCGAACTGCAGGTCGTCCGGCAGCCCGCCGACGTTGTGGTGGCTCTTGATGTTCGCCGTGCCCTCGCCGCCGCCGGACTCGACGACGTCCGGGTACAGCGTGCCCTGGACCAGGAACCGGTAGTCGCCCGCGGCCTTGAGGTCGCGCTCGGCCTGCTCGAACACGCGGATGAACTCGCGGCCGATGATCTTGCGCTTCTGCTCCGGGTCGGTGACGCCGGCCAGCGCGTCGAGGAAGCGTTGCCGCGCGTCGATGGTCACGAGGTTGACGCCGGTGGCGGAGACGAAGTCCTGCTCGACCTGGGTCCGCTCGCCCGCGCGCAGCAGGCCGTGGTCGACGAACACGCAGGTCAGCCGGTCGCCGATAGCGCGCTGCACCAGCGCGGCCGCGACGGCGGAGTCGACGCCGCCGGACAGGCCGCAGATCGCGCGGCCGTCGCCGATCTGCTCGCTGATCCGCTTGACCTGCTCCTCGACGATCGACGACGTCGTCCACTGCGGCTCGATGCCGGCGATGTCGTGCAGGAACCGGCGCAGGACCTCCTTGCCGTGCGGCGAGTGCGCGACCTCCGGGTGGTACTGGACGCCGGCGAAGCGGCGCTTGACGTCTTCGAAGCCGGCGACCTGGGCGCCGTCGGACGACGCGGTGACGACCGCGCCCTCCGGGGCCTTGGTGACGCTGTCGTTGTGGCTCATCCAGGCGGGCTGGTGCGCGGGCAGGCCGGCGTGCAGGACACCGCCGTCACCGGTCACGCGGACCTCGGTGCGGCCGAACTCGCGGACGCCGGTCGGCTCGACGACGCCGCCGAGCGCGCTGGCGAGCAGCTGGTGGCCGTAGCAGATGCCGAGCATCGGCACGCCCGCTTCGGTGAGCTTCGGGTCCATGCCCGGCGCGCCTTCGGCGTACACGCTCGAGGGGCCGCCGGAGAGGATGATCGCCGCGGGGTTCTTCGCGAGGATCTCTTCGGTGGACGCGCTGTGCGGGACGACCTCCGAGTAGATCTGTGCCTCGCGGACGCGCCGGGCGATCAGCTGCGCGTACTGCGCCCCGAAGTCCACGACGAGAACCGGACCGGTGGGGTTGGGCACCTGGCGCCTCCAGACGAGAAGTGGGGTTCCCCGCCATCGTCCCAGGTGGGCCCGGTCCCCCGGGATTCAGGGCCGGTCCTGTCCTGAATCGCGCCTACGGTGCCCGGTATGGCTGTGAACTGGACCAAGGAACTGACCGACCAGCTCGACTTCCACTGGAAGGTGCTGGTGCGCCCGAAGCTCGAGGGGCTCACCGACGACGAATACCTCTGGGAACCGGTCGCGGGCTGCTGGACCGTGCGGCCGCGGAAGTCGGACGACGAGCCCGGCACGGGCCCGTTCACCATCGACTTCGCCTTCCCGGAGCCGTCCCCGCCCCCGGTCACGACCATCGCGTGGCGGCTCGGCCACATCCTCGTCGGCGTCCTCGGCGCGCGCATCGGCTCGCACTTCGGCGGCGCGCCGATCAGCTACGAGACCTACCCCTACCCCGGGACGGCCGCCGAGGCGCTGACGCGGCTCGACGACCTCTACGCGCAGTGGATTTCCGGAGTGCTGACCCTGGACGGCGAGGCCTTCGCGCGACCGTGCGGCCCGGCGGAGGGGCCGTACGCGGAGTACCCGATGGCGACCCTGGTGCTGCACATCAACCGCGAGGTGATCCACCACTGCGCCGAGGTGCTCCTGCTGCGCGACCTCTACCGCCACCAGCCGTGACGGGCGCCCGCGCCGCCGGCCGTGACCCGTCCGGGTGGGGGTCCGCCGATCGGGTCTCCGCCCGGATTACGTTGGTACGCATGGACATGATCACTCCCGAGCCGCGCCCCGCCTGGATCGCCGGCCGCCCGGAGCCGGGCGCCACCACCTTCGTCGTGCGCCACCCGTACGACGGCAGCGAGGTCGCCACGGTCGCCGTGCCCGGGCCGGACCAGGTCGAACGCGCGGTCGCCGCCGCGGTGTCGGTCGCCAAGGAGTTCCGCCGCACCCCCGCGCACGTCCGCGCGGGCGCGCTCGACCACGTCTCCCGCGTGCTCGCCGCGCGCGCCGAGGAGATCGCCGAAGTGATCACCGCCGAAAACGGCAAACCGCTCAAGTGGGCCGAAGCCGAGGTCAAGCGCGCGGTGTCGGTGTTCCGCATCGCCGCCGAGGAGGCCCGCCGGTTCACCGGCGACGTCCAGCGCCTCGACACCGACCCCGCGGGCGAGGCGCGGCTGGCGCTGACCCGCCGCGTGCCGCGCGGCCCGGTGCTCGGCATCGCGCCGTTCAACTTCCCGCTCAACCTGGTGGCGCACAAGGTCGCGCCGTCGCTGGCGATCGGCGCGCCGATCATCGTCAAGCCCGCGCCGCGGACGCCGTTGTCGGCGCTGGTGCTCGGCGAGGTCCTGGCCGAAACCGACCTGCCGGAGGGCGCGTTTTCCGTGCTGCCGCTGGGAAACGACGAAACGCGGGCACTGGTCGCCGACCCGCGGCTGCCCGTCGTGTCGTTCACCGGCTCCGGCCCGGTCGGCTGGTCGATCCAGGACGCCGCGCCACGCAAGCACGTCGTGCTCGAACTCGGCGGCAACGCGGCGGCCGTGGTGCTGCGCGACTGGCCCGACCCCGAAGGCGCCGCGCACCGCATCGCCACGTTCGGCAACTACCAGGCCGGGCAGTCCTGCATCGCGGTGCAGCGGGTGATCGTCGACGCCGCCGTCGCCGGCGAGTTCGTGCCCGCCCTGGTGGAAGCCGTGCAGGCGCAGCGAACCGGTGACCCGTACGACCGCGACACCGATGTCGGCCCGGTGGTCGACGAAGCCGCCGCCGAACGGATCATCGCGTGGATCGACGAGGCGGTCGAGGCGGGCGCGAAGGTGCTCACCGGCGGCACCCGCGACGGCGCGACCGTCGCCCCGACGGTGCTCACCGACGTCCCGCCGGGCACCAGGGCCTGGGCGGAGGAGATCTTCGGCCCGGTGCTCGCGGTGTCCGTTGTGGACGGTGTGGACGCCGCCTTCCGGTCGGTCAACGAATCCGCGTACGGCCTGCAGGCGGGGGTGTTCACCACCGACATCCAGCTGGCGTTCAACGCGTCGGCGGAACTGGAGGTCGGCGGGGTGATCATCGGCGACGTCCCGTCCTACCGCGCCGACCAGATGCCGTACGGCGGCGTCAAGGGTTCCGGCGTCGGCCGCGAAGGCGTCCTGTCCGCGATGCACGACCTGACCGAGGAACGCGTCACGGTGTTCACCGGCATCGACCTGTAGTCCGTCCATGCCCCCGCCGCCGCCCTCAACGGAGGAGCTTCGCTCCGCTGATCAGCTTCCCACGCTCTGCCCGAACCGGAAGACGTTGAAGGGGTCGTACTTCTTCGCGACGTCCGCGAGGCGGCCGGCGTTGTCGCCGTAGTAGGCGGCCTTCCAGTCGGGCAGGGCCGGGTCGATGTAGTTGACGTACCCGCCGCCCGCGCCGACGGCGGCGAGGCCCGCGACGACGTCGGCGACCGACTGCGCCGCCTTGTCCCGGCTCTTCGCCGTCGCCTGGGCGTAGACCTGCACGCTCGCCAGCGCGTCGCGGTGCCAGAACGCCGTCGCGTTCTTCGCCGGCTCGGCGACCTTCCCGCCGAGAGCGTCGATGAGCAGATCGGTCCCGGTGCGGCCCTCGGCGAGGGCGACGACCTTGGCGGCGTCGACCGGCGTGGTGATGATCCGCGACGACGCGACGAACGTCTGCCGGGCCGAGCCACCCTCGAAGAACCGCATCCCGCCGAGGTAGTCCAGGCTGCGCACGGTGCGCTGCGCCGGCCGCGCCCCGGCGTTGGTGATCAGGTTGTTCAGCAGGGTGTTCAGCCCGGCGGTGCCGCCGACGTAGCAGCCGCTGACGCGGCACTGGACCGGCGACCCGCCCGAAAGGACCACGTTCGCCCACAGCTCCGGCGGCGTCGCGGCGATCCAGTTCTGCCACACGGCGAGCACGTCGGTCGCGGAACCGGCCGGGAAGTGCAGCGAGAACACGGTCAGGTTCGGCGCCGGATCGGTGTCGAACGTGAACTCGGTGACGATGCCGAAGTTGCCGCCGCCCCCGCCGCGCAGCGCCCAGAACAGGTCCGGTTCGGAACTCGCGGACGCGGTGAGCAGCCGGCCGTCGGCCGTGACGACCTGCGCGGACCTCAGGTGGTCGCAGGTCAGGCCGTACTTGCGGGAGAGCACGCCGATGCCGCCGCCGAGGGTCAGCCCGGCGATCCCGACCGTCGGGCACGACCCGGCGGGCAGCGCGCGCCCGGCCCGCGCCAGCGCGGCGTAGACGTCCTTCAGCTTCGCGCCGGCGCCGATCACGGCCTGGCCACCCTGGACGACGACCTTGTTCAGCGCGGACACGTCGACGACCAGCCCGCTGTCGGGCACCGAGTACCCGGCATAGCTGTGCCCGCCGCTGCGCGCGGCGAGGGTCACGCGCCCGGCCGCGGCCTGGACGCAGGTCTGGACGTCCTGGGCGGTCGACGCCGTCGCCACGGCGATCGGGTTGTTGTTGTCGAAGAGCGGGTTGAACGCGCGCTTGGCGTTGCCGTAGCCCTCACTGTCCGGGCGCAGCAGCCCGCCGGTCAGCTTCGCGCGCAGTTCGTCCCAGTTCGGCGGGCCGGTCGGCAGCCGGCTGGCGGGCGGCCCGGAGGCCGACGGGGACGCCGGAGCGGTCGACGCGACGGGCGCCGAGGGGCTGTCCGGCCCACACGCAGCGACGACGGCGCCGGCCGCCGAAACGCCCGCGAGCCGGAGGAACGCCCTTCTGCCCAGGTCCATACGGTCGTAGACGTGCGGTCGTCCGCCGGGTTGTCCCTGGTCGTGCTCGGCCACCGCGTCAGTCCAGCCTGCTCATGCTGTCCACATCGGACTCCTCCGTGCCGGGGACGCCCAGTCTAGATCCGTCGCCGGGGCGGCCGCCCGGCGACGTCCACGCGGGCCGCCGCTGGTCAGCGCCTCACGACCAGGCGGGGACGGGTGGCACATCACCGTCGAGGGCCGAACCGTCGGAGCGTCCGGTGAGCCACGCCAGCAGCTCGCCGGCGGAGCCGGTGACCGGCGCGCCGGGGGCGGCGCCCATCGTCCACTCGAACCCGCCCGCGACCAGGCGCAGCGCCGGCAGGTGGGCGCTCCGGGACGTGATCGCGTGCTGGACGACGTCCTCGGTGAGCGGGCCGAGCAGCCCGAGGACCCGGTCGAGGTCGTAGCCGCGGTCGAGGTCGGCGAGGTGGATGGCCAGCTCGGACAGCCGCATCCGCGCCACGACGGCGCCGGTGACCGGGGCGCCCTGCCGGTTGCGCGCCTCGCGCGCCCACGCTTCGTCCGGCATCGCCCCGGCGTACTCCTCGAACCGCGCGGCGGACGCGACGAAGTCGGCGAGGATGTCGGCGGACCCGCGCCGGGCACCGGCCTCGATGTCGGCCTCACGAGCCTCGGGGCTGGGGTACATCGGCGTCTCGACCCCGGTGTTCGCCCAGGTCAGCAGGTTGCCCAGGCCGTCGGCGTTGCGCGCGACGTGGGTCAGGACGTGTGCGCGCGACCAGCCGGGCAACGCGCTGGGCGCGCGCAGCTCGGGCTCGCCGAGGCCACCGATGGCCCGCGCCCATTCGTCGTCGAGCTTCCGGATGCCGTCGAGCAGCGCGTGCGCCTTCTCGGATGCCGTCACGGCTCCGAGTCTAGGAGGATCGGCGCAGCGCGGCGGGTGCTTCCGCCGGAACGGCCGGGTTCTTCGGCGCGACCGGCCGCAACCGGGCGTACGGCGCGTCCTGCGGCGGGCGCGCGTCCGCCTCGCCCTTGTTGGGCCAGAACGAGAACGCCCGCTCGGCCTGGGCCGCGATGGTCAGCGACGGGTTCACGCCGAGGTTGGCCGTGATCGCCGCGCCGTCGACGACGGACAGGCCGGGGTAGCCGAAGACGCGGTGGTACGGGTCGATCACCCCGTCTTCCGCCGTGGCGCCGATCGGGACGCCGCCGATGAAGTGCGCCGTCAGCGGGATATCGAAGATCTCGCCCCACGTGCCGCCCGCGATGCCGCCGATGTGTTCGGCCGTGCGCTCGTTGGCCTCGTGCCCGGCCGGGATGAAGCTCGGGTTCGGCTCGCCGTGGCCTTGCTTCGACGTGTACTTGCGCCGCCCGAACAGCCCGCGCCTGGTGTACGTCGTGATCGAGTTGTCGAGGCTCTGCATCACCAACAGGATCACCGTGCGCTCGCTCCAGCGGTACCCGTTGAGCATCCGCGCCGACTGGATCGGGTGCCTGAGCAGGAACCGCGCGAGCTGCCGCCAGCGCGGCACCGGCGAAGCGCCGTCGGTGGCGATGGTCTGCAGCAGGCTCATGGCGTTGCTGCCCTTGCCGTAGCGGACCGGCTCGATGTGAGTGTTCTCGTCGGGGTGGATCGACGAGGTGATCGCGACCCCGCGGCTGAAGTTACGGCTTTCGTCGACCTCGGTGCGGGCCGCGCCGATGATGGCCTCGGAGTTGGTGCGGGTGAGCTCGCCGAGCCGGCGCGACAGCTTCGGCAGCGTGCCCGTGTCCTTCATCCGGTGGAGCAGGTTCTGGGTGCCCCAGGTGCCGGCGGCGAAGACGACCTGCTCGGCGGTGATGGTGGTCCGGAACTTCTTCGACGTCGTCCCGGTCTTCTTGAGGCTGACCTCGTAGCCGCCGTCGAACGGCGTCACGGCGGTCACCGTGGTGAGCGGGATGACCCGCGCGCCGTCCTGCTCAGCGAGGTAGAGGTAGTTCTTGACCAGCGTGTTCTTCGCCCCGACGCGACAGCCGGTCATGCAGGAGCCGCATTCGGTGCAGCCGGTGCGCTCGGGGCCGGCACCGCCGAAGTACGGGTCCGCCGCGCGCTCGCCGGGCTTGCCGAAGTAGACGCCGACGGGCGTCGGGTGGAAGGAGCCGGCGACGCCCATGTCCTTCGCGACGTCGCGCATCACGACGTCCGACGGGGTGACGCTCGGGTTCGTGACGACGCCGAGCATGCGGCTCGCCTGGTCGTAGTGCGGCGCGAGCTCGGACTCCCAGTCGGTGATGTGCGCCCACTGCCGGTCGGCGTAGAACGGCTTGAGCGGCCGGTACAGCGTGTTCGCGTAGACGAGCGACCCGCCGCCGACCCCGGCGCCGGCCAGCACCATGACGTCGTTGAGCATGTGGATGCGCTGGATCCCGTAACAGCCGACCTGCGGCGCCCAGAGGTAGCGCTTGAGGTCCCACGACGTCTTCGCGAACTCGTCGTCGGCGAACCTGCGCCCCGCTTCGACGACGGCTACGCGGTAGCCCTTTTCGGTGAGCCGCAGCGCCGCGACGCTGCCGCCGAACCCCGACCCCACCACGACGACGTCGTAGTCGAGGCCACCCGCACCGGTGGTGGTGTTACTGGCAGTCACACCTGGAGCGTAACTGCGCCCCTCCGTTCTGACTAGAGGTAAGTTACTCGCCAGTCACCCGATCGGGGCTTTTCGGGAGCGTGTGTTTGTGGGTATCTAACCGGTAGTTCGATGTTCACGTCGGCGCTGGACCGACGGGGACACGATTCGAGGAGGCACCACGATGAGCCCACGAACGCTCACCGGTTGGCGCAAGTCGAGCCACAGCCACTTCGAGGAGAACGCCTGCGTGGAGATCGGCTTCGCGCCGGACGCGGTCGGGGTGCGGGACACCAAGCAGGCCGGACGGCCGGCCCGCCCGGTGCTCGTCTACTCCACGGCCGCCTTCACGGCCTTCCTCGCGCACGTCACCGGCGAACGGTGAGCCCCACCCGCTGAAACTCCTTGAGGTCCGAGTAACCCGTCTTCGCCATCGCCCGGCGGAGCGCCCCGAAGAGGTTCACCACGCCTTCCGCGTCGGACGATGGCCCGAACAGCAGGGTCTTGAGGTCGACCGCGTAGTCCGGCCCGGCCGCCACGCGTGAGCGCGGCAGCGACGGGTGCGCGGCCGCCGCGGTCCAGTACAGGCCCTGGCCGGGCGCGTCCGACGCGGCGGCCAGCGGGGAGCCCAGCATGACGGCGTCCGCGCCGCACGCGATGGCCTTGGCGATGTCGCCGGACACCGTCATGCCACCGTCGGCGAGCACGTGGACGTAGCGGCCGCCGGTCTCGTCGAGGTAGTCGCGGCGGGCGGCCGCGGCGTCGATGATCGCCGTGGCCATCGGGACGCCGATGCCGAGGACGCGATCGGTGCTCGTCACGCCCGGCGTGTAGCCGTGGCCGACGATGACGCCGGCGGCGCCGGTGCGCATGAGGTGCATCGCCGTGCGGTAGTCGCTGACGCCGCCGGCGATCACCGGGACGTCGAGCCGGCCGATGAATTCCTTGAGGTTGAGCGGTTCCGTGTCACGCTGCACGTGCTCGGCGGAGACGATCGTGCCCTGCACGACGAGGATCTCGACGCCGGCGGCGATCAGGTCAGGGGTCAGCTCGGCGGCGTGCTGCGGGCTGACCCGCGCGGCCACCGTGACGCCGGACTCGCGGACCGTCTTGATCGCCTCGGTCAGCAGGTCGAGCCGGATCGGCGCGGAGTGCAGCTCCTGCAGCACGCGGCCGACCGCGGTCGGGTCCTCGAGGTCCTCGGCCGCGCGGACCAGCTGGAAGATCGCGTCCTCGACGTTCGCGTGCCGGGCCCAGAGCCCTTCGGCGTTGAGCACGCCCAGCCCGCCCAGCTCGCCGACGGCGACCGCGGTGCCGGGCGAGACGATCGCGTCGGTCGGGTGCGTGACCAGCGGCAGGTCGAAGCGGTAGGCGTCGATCTGCCAGGCGGTGGACACCACCGCGGAGGACCGGGTCCGCCGCGACGGCACGATCTCGATGTCGTCGAGGTCATACGCCCGCCGCGCGGTGCGGCCCATCCCGATCTCGACCAGGTCCCGCACGTGAAGCCTCCTCGAACGACGACGATCTGCCGTGCCCCATTGTCGATGGTCCGGGTGGGTGACTCGCGCACGGGGGTCTAGACCCGCACGAACACGGCGACCGGCGCCAGCAACGCGCCCAGCGCGAGGGCCAGCCAGGTCGCCACCGGCGGGTAGACGTTCAGCCGGACCGCGCCGAAGTACACCGCGCCCAGGGCGAGCAGCGCGGCGACGATCAGCAGCACCGGCCGGACCACGCCCGGCCGCAGGTCGACCACGCTGCCGCCGGCCCGCAGGTACGCGATGGCGCCGTCGGCGGTCGACACGTCGAGCGCGACCGGCTGCCCGGCCGGCAGGTCCAGGCCGGGACCGACCGCGGTGACGCGGTAGTGCCCGCCGTCCGCGGCGTCGACGGCGATGGTGTCGCTCACCGCGTCTTCGTCACCGCCGACCGGGAGCCTTCCCCGCTCGTGGGCCACCACCTGCCCTTCGACGCGGTACGTCGGCGCGTCCCGGCCGGCCAGCACCTGGCACATCAGGCAGACCATGCCGCCGAGGAACAGCGAAACGAGGGCGACCGCCGTGAAGAACACCTTGCGGAGCACGCGCGTGAAGCGGCCGACCGTCATGCCCTTCAGTGCACACCACGATGGCCACGCAAGGCGATAGACCGATTACCGTAAGCACGCTAGGTCACGAAGGCTCAGAAGGAGACCTTCTCCACGGAGTCCGAACGCAGTACCGACTCCTGCTGGAACTGCTTCCGGTAGTCGGTCCGGATCTCTTCGATCTCCCGCTCGGCGGCATGGTCGGCGAACGGGTACAGCAGCACGATCACGTGCGTGTGCTCCCGCACGATCGCCCCGGAGCCGCCGCGCCACTGGCCGTTTCCGTCGAGCCGGGTGAAGCCGCCCGGGAACGCCGGGGTGATCTCCTGGTCGGAGAACGCGGCGAACTCCTTGTCGGTCACTTCGGTGCCGTCCGGCTTGCCGGTGCCGAAGAACAGCTCGGTGCGCTTCCAGATCTCCCCCGGCGACGTCTGCGCCGTGGTCGCCGTGCCCGGAGACGCCGAGGCGGACGCCGCCGCCACCCCGCCGCCGAGCCCGAGCACCGCCGCCGCGGCCACCGCCGCCACCGCCCTTCGCGAAACCGCCATCGCGCTCCCTCCCTGGTCCTCGCTCGACGAGAACAGTCTCGCGAGCCGGGACCGGGAAGGGAACGTCCGATGGGGCGGACTCAGCGCGTCGTGTAGTTGGGCGCTTCCACGGTCATCGTGATGTCGTGCGGGTGGCTCTCCTTGAGCCCGGCCGCGGTGATCCGCACCAGCTGCGCCTCCTGCAGCTCGGCGATGGTGTTCGCGCCCGCGTAGCCCATGCCCGAACGCAGGCCGCCGACGAGCTGGTGCACGACGTTGGCCAGCGGCCCGCGGAACGGGATCCGGCCTTCGATGCCTTCGGGGACCAGCTTGTCCTCGCTCAGCACGTCGTCCTGGGCATAGCGGTCCTTCGAGTACGACTTCGCCTGGCCACGCGACTGCATCGCGCCGAGCGAACCCATCCCGCGGTAGACCTTGAACTGCTTGCCGTTGACCAGGATCAGGTCACCGGGCGACTCGGCGGTGCCGGCCAGCAGGCTGCCCAGCATCACCGTGGACGCGCCGGACGCGATCGCCTTCGCGATGTCGCCGGAGTACTGGATGCCGCCGTCGCCGATCACCGGGACGCCCGCCGGGCGGCACGCCTGGTCCGCCTCGTAGATCGCGGAGATCTGCGGGACGCCGACGCCCGCGACGATCCGGGTGGTGCAGATCGAGCCAGGGCCCACCCCGACCTTGACCCCGTCCGCGCCCGCGTCGACCAGCGCCTGCGCGCCCGCCCGCGTCGCGACGTTGCCGCCGACGATGTCGACCGAGTCGCCCAGCTCCTTCTTCAGCAGCGAGACGGTGTCGACGACCGCGCGGGAGTGCCCGTGCGCGGTGTCGACCATCAGCACGTCGACGCCCGCGTCGGCCAGCGCCATCGCGCGCTTGTGCCCGTCCAGGCCGACGCCGACCGCGGCGCCGACGATGAGCCGGCCGTCCGGGTCCTTCGTCGCCCTCGGGTACTGCTCGGTCTTCACGAAGTCCTTGACCGTGATCAGCCCGCGCAGCTTGCCCGCGCCGTCGACGATCGGCAGCTTCTCGATCTTGTGCCGGCGCAGCAGGCCGAGCGCCGCGTCCGCGGACACGCCGACCTGCGCGGTGACCAGCGGCGGCTTCGTCATGACCTCGGACACCGGGCGGCTGTGGTCCACCTCGAACCGCATGTCGCGGTTGGTGATGATGCCCACCAGCGCACCGGACGCGTCAGTCACCGGCACGCCGGAGATGCGGAACTTCGCGCACAAAGCGTCGACCTCGGCGAGCGTCGCGTCCGGCGCGCACGTGACCGGGTCGGTGACCATGCCCGCCTCGGACCGCTTGACGACCTCCACCGCGGCGGCCTGCTCGTCGATCGGCAGGTTGCGCTGGAGCACGCCGATCCCGCCCTGACGGGCCATGGCGATCGCCATCCGAGCTTCGGTGACGGTGTCCATCGCGGCCGAGACCAGCGGGATGCCGAGGGAGATGTTCCGGGTCAGCCGCGTGCTGGTGTCCACCGCGCTGGGCACGACGTCCGATTCGGCCGGCAGCAGCAGCACGTCGTCGAAAGTCAGGCCGAGCATGGCGAACTTGGCCGGAACGGGGGCGGTGATGCCGTCGCTGGTCATAGCGGGTGAAGGGCCTTCCTGGCGCGGGATGAGCGGGGTCGCTGTGGCGACTCGGAGCCTTCCCCTCATGATATCCGCCGCGCCGCTCCCGCCCCGGGCGGTGGGCGAGCCACCGGGGCCGCCCGGTACCGTGCTGGCCGTGGCGCATGATGTCCTGCCTCCAGACCCGTTCGCGGACGACCCGGACGACCCCGCCCGCGCATTCCTCGACCACGAAGACCGGCTGGACGAGCCGATCAGCGACTCCGAACGCACCGAGCTGCTGGCCGATCTCTCGGATCTGGCCGTCTACCAGGCGCTCCTCGAGCCCCGTGGGGTGCGCGGGATCGTCGTCGACTGCGGTGAGTGCGACGAACCGCACTACCACGACTGGCACCTGCTGCGGGCCAGCCTGGAGCAGCTGCTGGCCGACGGGCGGATGCGCCCGCACGAGCCGGCCTACGACCCGAACCCCGGCGACTACGTCAGCTGGGACTACTGCCGCGGCTTCGCCGACGGCGTGACAGCGAACGAAAGCGCCTACTGAGGCCCGCTGGCACGACGCACCCGCATCAACTCACGAAAGAGCCCTGGTGAGCAAGGTCACCAGGGCTCTTTCGCGTCCTTCGGAGACTACGGCGATTCGGTGACGCCCTGCGGCTCACCGCCGGCGGACTCGCTGCGCGGCGTTCCGGGGTCGTTGCCGCTCGCCGCGACCGTGGTGGTCGGCGGCGGGGTCGGCGTCGGAGTCGGCGTCTCGGTGGTCGGCGGCGGGGGCGTCGGGGTCGGCGTCCCGCTGCCCGGGAGGCTGGTGGTCCCGCTGCCGCTGCCCGGAATCGACGTCGCCGAGCCGGCCGGCGGCGTCTGCGTCGGCGAAGCGCCGGGCACGACCGGCGGCGCCGAGGTCAGAATCGGGCCCTGGACCGGGGCCTCGGGGTTCTGCAGCTGGGCGGCGAGCTGCCGGTGCTGCTCCATCAGCTGGTCGCGGTTCTCGTCGTCGGTGACCTGCGACAGCGCGGCCTGAGCGTCCTGGAGGGCCTGGCGGGCGACGTCGAGGTTGCCGCCGGCGATCGCGAGGTTGGCCTTCTCGAGGTCGAGCTTCGCCGTCGCGGCCGCCTCGACCGAGCGGGTGTGGTCGGAGTAGAGGACCTTCGCGAGGCCCCACAGCGTGTCGCCGGGTTGCGCGGAGCGCGCGGCCAGCCCGGTCCCGGTGAACGCGATCGCCAGCACGGCGGCGGCGACGGCGACGGGGACGAGCAGCCTGCGGCGGCGTCCGCTCGAAGAATGCCGCTTCGCGAGAGCGGACGTGGTCACGGCGCGCACAGCGGTGTCGACGTCGACGAGCTCGGCCAATGGCTCACTGTCGATGTCTCTTCGCCACGCCACCAGCAACGAATTGAGCTCCTGGTCGCCGAGACCGTCGGCAAGCGCCGGATCGGACCCGCCGAGCGCGTCGAGCAGCGCGTCGTCGGCCTGTACGGCCGACAGGTCGGCGGCGAACTCCGCCTCCGACGCCGTCAGGCCACTGCCGAAGACGTCATCGGGCTCGAAACTCTTCTCGTGACCGGTCACTCAAATCACCTCCTCCGCGGCCAGGACCTTTCTCAGCCGCGCGAGGGCGCGGTGCTGGGCGACGCGGACGGCGCCGGGGGTGGAGCCCACCGCATCCGCGGTCTCCTCCGCCGACAGGCCGACGACCACGCGCAGCACCACGATCTCCCGCTGCTTGTCCGGCAGCACCTTCAACAACTGTGACATCCGCTCGTTGAGCTCACCTTGCAGCGCCCGCTGCTCGGGGCCCACCCCGACTTCGACCTCGTCGGGGATATCGGCCACCGGTTCGGCTCGGTTGCGCGCCGCCGCGCGGTGCGCGTCGGCGACCTTGTGCTGGGCGATCCCGTACACGAACGCCAGAAAAGGGCGCCCTTGGTCACGGTACGAAGGCAACGCCGTTAGCACCGCGAGACACACCTCCTGCGCAACGTCGTCCGCCGAAGCGAACGATCGCTCCTGCCTGCCAACCCGGGCGCGGCAATACCGCACTACCAGTGGACGGATAGCAGCCAGCAGCCGCTCCACCGCCTGGGGATCTCCCTCGACAGCAGCGGCGACCGGTTCATCCAGTCCATCCCCCACATTGGCCATCGCAGACAACAGTCCCAGTGTTACGTGTAGGCGTGCAAAGAGTCCGGTTCGTGGTTGCCTCCACCGCGGGCCGGTGACCGCTACCGTACCGTCGGCCGACACAGGAGCGGCGCGCGCGGTCTTCACCGGCGTGCCGCACCCTTCGGAGCGGCGAAAATACGGATTGTCCTGCTGACTCGCGGTCGTCGTCGTCGATGAGAACGAGCGAGCCGGGTCGGGGGTACGAGTTCCGCCGGACGAACGGAACCGCGGGCGAAGAACCGCCCGGGAGGCTGCCGCGGAGGGCGCCGGAATGTGATGGGGACCACACAGGTACGGGCCAGGGCAGTGCGCCCTGGCCCGTCGTCACCTGTATTCCGGCCGTGTCAGGATCGAGGAGAGTGCCGCGCGGAACGGGTCAGCTGACCAGGCCGCGGCGGAAGCCGTGCGCCACGGCCTGCGCGCGGTCGCGCACGCCGAGTTTGCGGAACAGCCGCCGGGCATGGGTCTTCACCGTGTCCTCGGACAGGTAGAGCTCGCGGCCGATCTGGCCGTTGCTCTTGCCCTGGCTCATCCCGCGGAGCACCTGGAGCTCGCGCTCGGTCAGCTGGACGCCCGGATCGGACGGCTGACGGGGCGCGGGCACCGAAGTGCTCGCGAGGGTGTGGGCCAGTGCGGCGACCAGCTCCGGCCGGGACGCGTCCCAGCGGAGGTAGCCGCGTGCGCCGCCGGCGATCGCCGCGGCGATGCTGCCCGCGTCGTCCGGAGCGCCGAAGACGATGACGTTCGCCTGGGGGTTGGCCGAGACGAGCCGCCGGGTGGCTTCGACACCTGTCGGGACCGCGCGTTGCGTCCCGACCAGCACGACGTCGACGGGCTGACGGGAGTACCGGGCCAGCAGCTCGTCACCGTGCGCTACGCAGTCGATGCGACTGACCCCAGGGACCGCGGACATCACTCGGGTGAGCCCTTCACGGACACTGCGTCGGTCGTCGCAGATCAAGACCGTCGTCACGGGGTTTCCTTCCTGCAGCCGGGTGACATTCCACTTCCCCTATCGGACGCTTTAGCCCGAACCTTGACACGATCCGGTGGCTTTTTTTGAAACTTCTTAGCCCGGATGCCGGAACACCCCATTCCGACGGCTCAAGCACCGCTCAACTACCCCGGGCGGGAACCCATGGTGATTCCCCCGCGATCCTCCTCCCGCAAGGATCTGCGCTTCGTAACACTGCGTGCAACACCTGAGCCACTCTGAATCGATACTCCTCGGCGTGTCCTGGGCGTAGATCGGCCGCGACGAGGGCCGCCGGCCACAAAAGTGAAAGCAATTCGCATTCCTCGGCCGTCGCGATCGCATTTCCGACAAGGTCGTCCGAAATCTCCTGGTGATCGGGGGCGCCGACCGCCCGCAGTGCCACGGCCAGCACGATCCCGGATTTCGTCGCGTGCCGCCGCGCACCCCGCGCGAGCGCCGTTTCGAATGCGCGCCGGGCGTGCGGCACAGCGGCGGCGCCCTGACCTGCGGCGAGTTCGATTTCGGCGCCGACCCAGCCGCCGCGGACCCGGGCGCGCCACCCGGCGTCCTCCGCCGCGGCCCGGCCGGCCAGGCGCCGCGCCGCGCCCAATCGGCCCAGCGCGAGGTTGTCGGCGGCCAGGCCGAGCAGGGCGTCGGCCCGCGCGCCCGCCGCGTCGAGGCCGTCCGGATCCGGGTCACCGGTCAGCGGGGCGGCTCGCGCGAAGGCCTCACCGTCGAGCGCGCGGGCGTGCCGGTGGCCGCCCAGCTGCCGCCGGTGGGAGCCGAGAGTGCTGGCGGCGAGGGAGGCGAGGAAGGGGTCGCCTTGCCGCCTGAGCGGGTCGAGGAGTGTCGCAGCGGCGGCGTACCGGCCCTGGGCGCCGAGGACGATCGCGGCCAGCAGGCGCTCCCTCGGGGTCTCGGCACCGCGCACGACGGCCGGGCCGGGCAGCGGATCGCTCCCGAACGCGGCGGCCCGGAGGGCGGGTTCGTGCACGCGTCCTTTCTAGCGGGTCCCCACCGACAAAACCATGATCGAAGTGGCCGGACGCGCCCACGCGGCGTCGCGAACGGCTCAGCCGGGACGCCGGAGGTCCGGAATGGGTCATTCGCGAGGTTCGACGCCGAGCTGGGGTGGCCAGGCGCCGGCCAGGACGTGCTCGATCCGGTCCGCCGCGCCCGGCAGGTCGGGCAGCAGCTCCACCGTCTCCGGCAAGCCGGCCGGGTCCCAGCCGGGCCCGCACGCGAACAGCCTGCCGCGCTGCCGCCCTCGCGAGATCCGCGCGAACAGCCGGGTGTCGGCGACGCCGCGCCGGTGCGCCCAGAGCACGACGGCCGCGGGCGCGCTGCGGCGCACGGCGACGGCCAGGACCTCCGCCGGCAGCGGGACACCGAACAGCTGGGCGCCGATCCGCCGGCCCGCCAGCGACGCGGCCAGCGCGTACATCGGCATCGTGTCGCGCTCGTCGGGCACGCAGCCCAGCAGCACCGGGCGGGTGTTGCGCGGCTCGTCGAGCACCGGTGTCGCGCGCACCAGCGCGGCGAACACGCACTCGGCGAGCAGGTACTCGACCTCGGCGCCCGCGGTGGCGCCGCGCCAGCGGGCCCCGAGCGCCGACAGCACCGGCTCGATCACGCCGGTCCACGCCGGGAGGACGCCGAGGTCGGCGATGGTCTCGGCGAGCATGCGCTGCACCGCGCCGACGTCCATGGCGAGCGCGGCGGTGCTCAGCCGCCGGGCGAGGCGGGCCCGGACCTCGTGGCCGTCGTCGGCGGCCGTGGCACCGGGGCGCTCTCCGCTCTCCTCCGGCTGGGGCGGTCCGGACCGCGGCATCTGCTCGAGGGCGTACCGCGCGGCCTCGGCAGTGGACGCGCCGCTGAGGAGCGCGCGCTGCATCAGTTCCAGCCTGCCGATGTCGGAGGTGCCGTAGCGGCGGTGGCGGCCGTCGGTGTGCCGGCTGGGGCCGAGCCCGTAACGGCGGTCCCAGGTTCGGAGGGTGGACGGGGCGACCCCGAGCCGGCGGGCAACTGATGCCACCGGCAGGGTGGGTTCATCGGTACCCGATCCAGCTCCCACGAGCCTCAATATCCAGGCACTCAGCGGAGTCGGCAACCGGAGGCGAAACCCCTGCTCACACATCCGGGGGATGCCTAACGGCTGAATCGCCCCGAATCGCTTGAACAACTATTGGCGCGCTTCTAACGTTACCGCCGTTGCACCGAATGGACTATCGGCACCACCGCAGAGCAGCTAGCGGCATCGACCGAACGACGGAGGCGGTCAGGATGGCAGACACGCGCAGGCTTCCAGGACCCAACGCCGACATGTGGGACTGGCAGCTCGATGGGTCGTGCCGGGGAATGGACAGCGCGTCCTTCTTTCACCCGGACGGCGAGCGCGGCCCGGCGCGGGCACGGCGGGAGGCCAGGGCGAAGGCGGTCTGCCTGAGCTGCCCCGTCCTGGAGATGTGCCGCACCCACGCGCTGGCGGTGCACGAGCCCTACGGGATCTGGGGCGGGCTTTCGGAGTCCGAACGCGAGCACCTCATCAAGTCCGACAAACGCGCGCTCAGCATGTCCGGCGGCTGAGCGGCCACGGACTGAGCGACCACAGACAGCGGAGGGCGGCACCGGGTGGGGTGCCGCCCTCCGTGCCGTTCGGGCCGGGAACGAAGCGGGGCGGCACCCCTGGAAGGGATGCCGCCCCGGTTACGGACGTGCTGCGCGTCAGTGCGAGTGGCCGTGTCCCGCCGCGGCGGGCTCCTCCTCGGCCGGCTTCTCGACCACGGAGCTCTCCGTGGTGAGCACCAGCCGCGCGATGGAGGCGGCGTTCGCCACCGCGGACCGGGTCACCTTGACCGGGTCCACGATGCCGGCGGCCAGCAGGTCGGTCAGCTCGCCGGTGGCGGCGTTGAAGCCCTGCCCCCAGCTCTGCTCCCGCACCTTGTTGACGATGACCGCGCCCTCGTGGCCCGCGTTGGTCGCGATCCAGAACAGCGGGGCGGACAGCGCGTCACGCACGATCTTGACGCCGGTCGCCTCGTCGCCCTCGAGGCCGAGGAAGCCGTCAAGCTCCTTGACCGCGTGCACCAGCGCCGAACCACCGCCGGGCAGGATGCCCTCCTCGACGGCCGCCTTGGTCGCCGCCACGGCGTCCTCGATGCGGTGCTTGCGCTCGTTGAGCTCGGTCTCGGTGGCCGCGCCGACCTTGATCACCGCGACACCGCCGCCGAGCTTCGCGAGCCGCTCCTGCAGCTTCTCGCGGTCCCAGTCGGAGTCGGTGCTCTCGATCTCCTTGCGGATCTGGGCGATCCGCGCCTGGGTGGCGTCCTTGGTGCCGGCGCCGTCGACGATCGTGGTGTCGTCCTTGGTGACGACGATGCGCCGCGCGCTGCCGAGCGAGCCGAGGTTCGCGTCGGCCAGCTTCATGCCGATCTCCGTGGAGATCACCTCGCCGCCGGTGACGACCGCGAGGTCGTCCAGGAACGCCTTGCGGCGGTCACCGAAGAACGGCGCCTTGACGGCGACCGCGGTGATCGTCTTGCGCAGCGAGTTCACCACGAGGGTGGACAGCGCTTCGCCGTCGACGTCCTCGGCGATGATCAGCAGCGGCTTCTTGGCCTCGACGACCTTCTCGAGCACCGGCAGCAGGTCCGCCAGCGAGGAGATCTTCTCGCGGACCAGCAGGATGTAGGCGTCCTCGAGGATCGCCTTCTGCTCCTCCGGGTTGGTCGCGAAGTGCGCCGAGAGGAAGCCCTTGTCGAACTGGACGCCCTCGGTGATCACCAGCTCGGTCGCCAGGGTCGACGACTCCTCGATGGTGATGACGCCGTCCTCGCCGACCTTCTCGACGGCTTCGCCGAGCAGGGCGCCGATGTTGGCGTCACGCGAGGTGACGGTGCCGACCTGCGCGATGTTTTCGCGGCCCTTGACCGGGGTGGCCTTGGCCTTGAGGACCTCGATGACCTTTTCCGCGGCGGCCTCGATGCCGCGGCCGATCGACGCCGGGTTGGCGCCGGCCGCGACGTTACGCAGGCCGACCTTCACCAGCGACTGCGCGAGCACGGTCGCGGTCGTGGTGCCGTCGCCGGCGACGTCGTTGGTCTTGGTGGCGACGCTCTTGGCGAGCTGGGCGCCGAGGTTCTCGAACGGGTCGTCGAGCTCGATCTCCCGGGCGACGGTCACGCCGTCGAGGGTGATGGTCGGGCCGCCGAACTTCTTGTCGAGCACGACGTGGCGGCCCCGCGGGCCGAGGGTGACCTTGACCGCGTCGGCGAGCTTGTTCACCCCGCGTTCGAGCGCGCGACGAGCGTCCTCGTCGAACTTGATCTGCTTGGGCATGGCGTTTCCGCTTACCTTTCGGTGGGTCTAGAACGCAAGAACGCCCCGTCCCCCGGCTTGTGCGGGGCCCGGGGCGTCATGCGCTGCGAGCGGACGTCAGTTGATGACGGCCAGCACGTCGCGGGCGGACAGGATCAGGTAGTCCTCACCGTTGTACTTGACCTCGGTGCCGCCGTACTTCGAGTAGATGACGACGTCGCCGACGGAAACGTCGAGCGGGACACGGTTGCCCTTGTCGTCGATCCGGCCCGGGCCCACGGCCAGGACCTTGCCCTCCTGGGGCTTTTCCTTCGCGGTGTCGGGGATGACGAGGCCGGAAGCGGTCGTCTCCTCGGCCTCACTCGTCTGGACAACGATCTTGTCCTCGAGCGGCTTGATGTTCACGCTCACCGGGTTGACCTCCACGGTCGTCGAAAGCGTTGGCAGGATGTGGTTACGGCTCTACCACCCCCGCCGTCGCGGGTGCCGGGGCTGTCGGGCCGTGCGATTAGCACTCTAGCCATGGGAGTGCCAGTCGTGCAAGGAGGGTGCACCTCCTGGGCGACAACGCGCCTGACCGGCCTCTTTGTCGCACGGTACCCGCGTCATCACCGATGCCGGTCGCCGCACGCCCACCTTGAGGGAGCGCGCCATCCGGGCGTCCGGCGGTGCGCGGAACCGGCTGCGGCACTTACCCCCGCCGTGAGTTTCTGGTTAGGTTCTGACTTCTGGCACCTGCACCCTGGGGGTTCATGCCCATGTCCCGCCCCGTCCCGAGAACGGTGGCCGTAGCGGCCGCCGTCACCCTCCTCACCGGCCTCGCCGCTCCGGCGCAGGCCGACACCACCAGTCAGCGGCAGCGCGACTTCGCCGCCGCCGCCGCCGAATTCGGTGTTCCGCAGAACGTCCTGCTCGGCGTCTCCTACCTGGAGTCCCGGTGGGACTTCAACGCCGGCACGCCGAGCACCTCCGCCGGCTTCGGGCCGATGCACCTCACCGACCTGCGCGAAGCCGGAACCGGTGGCACGCACCACGACGAGGGGTCCGAAGACCCGCGCGGTGACGACGCCCGTCCCGCGCGCCACCTCCAGGCCGGGCCCGCCGCCCCGCCGCCGACACTGCAGACCGTCGACGAGGCCGCGCGGCTCCTCGGCGCCGACGCCGCGACTCTGCGGACCGACGCGACGCAGAACATCCGGGGCGGCGCCGCCCTGCTCGCGAAGTACCAGCGGGACCTCGGCGCCAAGGACTGGTACGGCGCCGTCGCGCGCTACAGCGGCTCCGCCGGCCAGGCCGCCGCGCAGACCTTCGCCGACGAAGTCTTCGACACCATCAAGAGCGGCGTGTCCCGGACCACCGACGACGGCCAGCGGATCACGCTGACCCCGACGCCGGACCTGGCCGTCCCGCGGCACGCCGAAACCGCGGCCGCGAACGTCGAGTGCCCGAAGAGGGTCGCCTGCGAGTCCGTCCCGGCGCCCTACCAGGAACTGCCGGACGACGACTACGGCAACCACGACCTCGCCGACCGGCCGAACAGCCAGAAGATCGACCACATCGTCATCCACGACACCGAGGGCTACTGGGACAACGTTCTCCAGCTGGTCCAGGACCCGACGTACGTGAGCTGGCACTACACGATCCGCTCGGCCGACGGCCTGATCGCGCAGCACGTGCCGACCAAGGACGTCGCCTGGCAGGCCGGGAACTGGTACGTCAACGCGAAGTCGATCGGCATCGAGCACGAGGGCTTCGCCGCGAAGGGCACCTGGTACACCGAAGCGATGTACCGGTCGAGCGCGAAGCTCGTCCGCTACCTCGCGCACAAGTACGACATCCCCCTCGACCGGGCGCACATCATCGGCCACGACAACGTGCCCGGCACGACCCCGGTGACGATCCCGGGCATGCACTGGGACCCGGGCCCCTACTGGGACTGGTCGCACTACTTCGACCTGATGGGCGCGCCGCTCGGCGGGTTCGGGCTGCCGGGCTCGTCGCTGGTCACCATCGACCCGGACTTCGCGAAGAACCAGCCCGCGTTCACCGGCTGCGGCGGCCTCGGCACCACCTGCGTGCCGCGGGGTTCCGAGGCCGTCGTGCTGCACACGCAGCCCAGTGAAACCTCGCCGCTGCTGGTGGACGTCGGCCTGCACCCGAAGGGCACGGCGTCCACGATGGACGTCGCCGACGTCGGCAGCCGCGTCGCGACCGGGCAGCGGTACGCCGTCGCCGACGTCCGCGGCGACTGGACGGCGATCTGGTACCTCGGGCAGCAGGGCTGGTTCCACAACCCGCGCAACGCCCGCGTCGCGAAGCCCGCGATCGGCTGGGTCGTGACGCCGAAGCCCGGCCTCGCGTCGGTGCCGGTGTACGGGCGCGCCTACCCCGAGCCCGAGGCCTACCCGGCGAACGTGAAGGTGCAGGCGATCACGCCGCTGCCGTACACGCTGCTCGCCGGCCAGAAGTACTCGTCGGGTGGGACGGTCGGCTCGGAGTACTACTCGGCGACCACCTTCGACGTGGCCGACCACGTCGTGGTCAAGGGCAAGCTGAAGTACGTCCAGATCCAGTTCGGGCACCGGATCGCGTTCGTCAAGGCGGACGACGTCCGGATCCTGCCCGCGTTCTGACCGGCTCGGCGAAGGTCGCGCTCACGCGTCGAGCGCGACCTTCGTCCTGCGATGAACAGCGGAAGCCTTGTCATACTTGGGTTCCGATGCCCATTCGGCAGAGCCGACGGCGGACTTGCTACGCCATCCAGGTGAGTTCACGGCGACCTGCGAAAACGGCGCCGAGGAACACTCGATCCGGTGATTCAGGAATTTTCGCGTGCTATTCGAGCAGCCATTCGCGATAGTCGATTCGCGAAATCTCCGAGAAACCGACATCGGATGGGGGCCGTCGGCGTGCGCCCCTCGCACGCCGGCGGCTCCGCGGCGAAACCGCGGAGCCGGGACACTGGACCAGGTGGCGAAGGAGCACCGCGGGGTGGACGTGATGTTGCTGGCCGGGACCCGGCCGGAAGCGCTCAAGCTCGCGCCGCTGGCGCTGGCGCTCCACGCGCATTCGGCGCTGCGGCCGATCCTGGTCCACAGCGGCCAGCACGCGGGCATGGTCGAGCAGGCCCTGGTCCCGTTCGGCCTGGCCGTGGACGCGTGGCTCGACGTGCCGCCGCGGATCAGCGGAAGTCAGGCGGAACTCGTGGCGGGCCTGCTGCCCGCACTCGACGACGCGCTGCGCCGGCACGCCCCGGCCGCGCTGGTCGTCCAGGGCGACACCACGACGACGCTCGCGGGCGCGCTGGCCGCGTTCTGGCTGGGCATCCCGGTGGTGCACCTGGAAGCCGGGCTGCGCACGCACGACCTGGCGGCGCCGTTCCCCGAAGAAGGGGCACGGCAGATGGTGTCGCGGCTGGCAGCGCTGCACCTGGCGCCGACGCTCGCCGCGGCGGCCGAGCTGCGCGCGGAAGGCGTTGCGCGGCAACGAATCGCGGTCACCGGCAACACCGTCGTCGACGCCGTGCTGGAGATCGCGGCGCGGGACCTGCCGGCGCGGGACACGGCGCTGGCGCTGCTGGAGATGGAGATCGCGGAGGCGGGCGAGCGGCTCGTGCTCGTCACGTCGCACCGCCGCGAGTCCTGGGGCGAGCCGCTGGAGCGGACCCTGGCCGCCGTGCAGCTGATCGTGGCCGAGCACCCGGACGTGCGGGTGCTGTTCCCGGCACACCCGAACCCGCGGGTCAGGGACCAGGTGGAAGCCGCGCTGGACGGCTTGCCGCGCGTGACGGTCACGGACCCGCTGGAGTACCCGGACCTGGTGCGCGCGCTGCGGCTGGCGTCGCTGGTGCTGACGGATTCCGGCGGCATCCAGGAGGAGGCGCCGACGTTCGGCACCCCGGTGCTGGTGCTGCGTGACGTCACCGAGCGCGCGGAAGTCGTGGCGGCGGGCTGCGCGTGGCTGGTGGGCACGGACACCGCGCGGATCGCGGACACCGCCGCGCGGCTGCTTCGGGGTGACCTTCGCACGACTCAGGTGGGAAACCCTTACGGCGCGGGAAATGCGGCACTGCTGGCGGTAGCGGCGATCGCGGAGTTCCTGGGAGCCGGCTCCCGGTCGAAAGTCCGTGAATGTCGCTCGGAGTCATGGGGTCGTTGCAACACCGCCTGGTTGAGAGGGTGGGTTGTGGTGAGGGTGCGGAAGTTTCGGTGGTTGCCGCGGTCGGTGGTGC
>NZ_JBFBBN010000070.1:0-44413 GCF_040682715.1 Amycolatopsis sp. NPDC051128
CGGACACCAGCCGAGGCCCTCACCGCGCTACTGTTGGATCAACAAACAACAGGTGTTGCAACCACCGCGTGAATCCGCCCGACATTCACGGACTTTGGGGGGCCTCACCCTCAGCCGCGCAATGCCTCCGACAGCTTGATGCGGCTGCCGATGCGCAGCACGCTGTTGCCGTAGATCCGGCCGCCCAGCCAGGTGAGCAGCGCGACGCACGCGACGGTCAGCCCGAGCGACAGCGCGATCTCCCAGCCCGCCGCCGCGCCGGTCGAGATCCGGGCCGGCATGAGGATCGGCGAGAGCAGCGGGATCAGGGAGACGATCTTCGTCGCCGAGCCGGCCGGGTTCTGCACGAGCAGGTTGAACCCGGCGATGAACCCGACGACCAGGACGATGTTGAGCGGCCCGACCACCGACTGCGTGTCTTCCTGCCGTGACACCAGCGAGCCGAGCGCGCCGTAGATCGTGGCGTACAACAGGAACCCGAGCAGGTACCAGAGCAGGCCCCACAGCGCCGCGCCGGTGGCGAAGCCGGACAGGGTGAACACCCCGGTCACCGAGGCCGCCACCAGCCCGGCCGCGGCGAGGATCACCAGCTGGGTCAGGCCGACCAGGCCGAGCCCGATCACCTTGCCCAGCAACAGCTGCCACGGCCGCACGCTGGCGAGCAGGATCTCCACGACCCGGCTCGACTTCTCCTCGACGACGCCCTGGGCGACCATCATCCCGTAGGTGATGATGCTCATGTAGAGCAGGAACGCCACGACCAGGCCGACGACCAGACGCTGCGTGTGATCGGCTGGTTCCGGCGAAAGCGCGTCGTCGCGCACATGGGTGCCGTTGACCTGCGCCATCACCTCGGCCGGCTCGAGCTGCGCCGACGACAGCACGCCGTCGAGCACCTGCCGCTGCGCGACCTGGTCGAGCACCGCGCGCAGCTGATCGTCCAAAGAGGACTTGTAGGTGGCGGTCAGCTGCGCCGCGCTGCCCGAGACGAGCGCGTCGAGGTCGCCGTCATCGACCTTCTTCCGGCCCTCGGCGGGGTCGGTGACGACGATCGTCGAGACCTCGCGGCCGGACAGCGTGGCCTGGGTCTGCAGCTGCTGGGCGATGCCGATCGCCTGGCCGGTCAGCCCGACCGTGCTCTTGTCCGACGAGCCGGCCAGCGCGGTCTGGAAACCGACGTACCCCAGCAGCAGCACCAGCAGCACCACGGTGCCGACCACGAACGAGCGCGTCCGCAGTCGCGTGTTCAACTCGCGCTTCATCACGAGCCAGACGGCCCGCCGGCCACTCAGCGTCCTCATCGCGGTTCCCCCTCGTTGGCTACAGCGCCGTCGGACACGGCGTCGCGGAAGAGCTCGGTCAGCGAGCGGCGGCGGCGGCTGAACTCGGTGACCGGCCCGGTCGCCAGCGCCGCGGCGAGCACGGCCTGGTCGTCCGCGCTCGGTTCGAGGTCGAAGACAGTGGTGGCGCCCTGGGTTTCCAGCACCCGCACCCCGGGCAGGCCGGCGGCCCAGCCGGCGGGCGCGGCCGGCGCGGTGACGACGAGCTTGCTGCTCACGCCCGCGGTCAGCTCGGCGACGGTGCCGACGGCGACCATCCGGCCGCCGCGGATGATCCCGACCCGGTCGCACAGCCGCTCGACGAGGTCGAGCTGGTGGCTGGAGAACACGACCGGCACCCCGGCCGCGGCCTTCTCCCGGAGGACCGCGCTCATGACGTCGACGGCGAGCGGGTCGAGGCCGGAAAACGGCTCGTCGAGCACCAGCACGGCCGGGTCGTGCACCAGGGCGGCGGCCAGCTGGACGCGCTGCTGGTTGCCCAGGCTGAGTTTCTGCACCTCGTCCTTGCGGCGGTCGGCCAGGCCGAGCCGGGAGATCCAGTTCTCCGCGCTGCGGTGGGCGTCGTTGGCGCTCAGCCCGTGCAGCTCGGCCAGGTAGACCAGCTGGTCCAGGACCTTCATCTTCGGGTACAGCCCACGTTCCTCCGGCATGTAGCCGATGTGGGTGCGGGCTTCGTGCGTGATCTTCCGGCCGTCGAAGCGGACCTCTCCGCCGTCGGCGGCGAGCACCCCCAGCGCGATCCGCATGGTGGTCGTCTTGCCGGCGCCGTTGCTGCCGACGAAGCCGAACAGCTCCCCGGCGCGGACGTCGAACGAGACGCCGTCCAGCGCGACCTTCGCGCCGTAGCGCTTGGAGATCCGGTCGATCTCCAGTGTCCCCTCAGTCATGGTCCATCCCCTCTTCGAAGTCCTCGGGGTCGTCGTCCGGCAGCGCCCAGCCCAGCACGATCGACGGAATGGTGGTCCCGGTGACCAGCAGCGCGGACAGCATCATCGCGGCGCGCCAGCCGCCCTCGGGCCGATCCGCGACTGCCATGGCGTAGAACATCGCGACGATCATCAGGAAGATCAGCACCTGGTAGCCGACGAACGTGATGCGGTGGCGCCATTCGCGCTCCCGTTCGTCGAGCAGCCGCGAGAAGCCGCCATTCATTCGCCCGGTGAGGATCCGGAGCAGGCCGAACGCGACGCCGCCCACGGCGAAGACAGCGAACCAGAGCACGAAGAACGTCCAGGCAGGCGCGGTCTTGAAGATCGCCGCGGCCGCGACCAACCCGAGGTCGGCAGCGCCCAGAAGCAGGGCCAGCCGGCGCCGGCGGCGGCGAGTGCGCCACGACGGGAGCTTCGCGGCCCGCCGCCGTTCCAGCTCGTCCAGCTTGTCCAGCTGACGTTCCCAGTAGGCCGCGAGCCGGCTCGGTTTCTCGGTCATGCTCCCCCCTCGCGGTAGACCTGGGTGGACAGTGGCGTGAACGGCTCGCGGCTGAACACCGCTTCGACCGGCAGATCGAACACCGCGCAGATCCGGAACGCCAGGTCAAGGCTCGGATAGTGGTCACCGCGCTCGAGCGCGCCGATGGTCTGCGGGTTGACCTCGACGGCGTTCGCCAGTGCGGCCCTGCTCATCCCGCGCTCCGCACGGAGCACGGCGAGCCGGTTGTAGATCGGCAGCTCCTTGCCGCGTCTGACCGGACTCATGGAACATACTGTTGCAAAAACACAACGAGACGTCAACTCAAGAGAACATCAAGTCGAGTTGGCGTGGTCACTTCAAGCGCCCCAATGTGGCGTTCGGTGCGTCTAGCGCACCCAATGTGGCGTTGGGTGCGTTCAGTGCACCGAATGTGGCGTTCGGTGCGTTCAGTGCACCCAATGTGGCGTTCGGTGCTCCTCCCATGCCCCCACCGCCACCCTCAACGGAGGCGCTTCGCGCCGCAGTGTCATTCAACGCAACCAACGCCACATTGGGGCGCTTGAAGGCTTGCTCAGGCCAGGCCGGCGAGCGACTTGTCGACCAGCTCGGCGACCCGCGGTGCCGCCGCGGCGGCGTCCGAGGGGATCAACGACAGCCGCGTCCGGCGCTCCAGCACGTCGGCCACGTCCAGCGCCCCCTCGTTCCGGACCGCCCAGACCACCTCCGCCGCCGTGATCTCCGTTCCGGGACCCACCGGGGCCGCGAACTCCGTGTCCACCTCGCCCAGTGCCGCCACCCGGGGCGCTTCCGTGCCGTACCGGGCGACCAGCCGGGCCGGGGCGTCCACAAGGGACAGAGTCCGGCGCGGAGCGGCGCCCAGCAGGGGCAACAGAGCTGTCCGGCACGGGGACGCGGGGAGGCCCGCCAGCCGCACCGCCGCGTCGACCGCGTCCTCGGCCATCCGGCGGTAGGTCGTGAGCTTGCCGCCGACCACCGTCAGCAGGCCGTCGGCGCCCGCCAGTACCGCGTGCTTGCGGGACAGGTCCGCCGAGCGGCCACCCGTTCCGGAGATCAGCGGCCGCAGCCCGGCGTACGATCCCGCGACGTCGGCCCGCGTCAGTGGTCGCGCCAGTGCCGACGACGCCAGCGACAGCAGGAAGTCCACATCGGACTCGGGAACCACTGACACTTCAGGGATCGGGCCCGAAACCGGCTCGTCCGTCAGTCCCAAGTAGACCCGGTCGTCCGGCTGGGGGAGCAGGAAGACGAACCGGTTGGTCTCGCCGGGCACGCCGATGTTCACCGATGTCGTGCCCATCGGCACCGTCCCCGGCGCGAGCACCAGGTGCGAACCGAGCGACGGCCGCAGCCGCACCGCGCCCGTCAGCGTCCCGGCCCACACGCCCGTCGCGTTGATCACCTGGCGGGCGTGGATGTCCAGCGAGTCGCCCGAAACGCCGTCGCGGACACGGACCCGGTCCGCGGAAAGAGACGAAGCCGACAGCCGCGTCAAGATCCGGGCGCCGAACGTCGCCGCCGTGCGGGCCAGCGAAACCACCAGCCGCGCGTCGTCGACCAACGCGCCGTCATAAGCCAGCAGGGCACCGCGCAAGCCGAGCGCGGAAAGCCCGGGGGCCAGCGCCAGAGCCTCCGCCGCCGGGATCGCGCGCGGCCGGGGCAGCACCGACGACGGCGTGCGCGCCACCCGGCGAAGCACGTCCCCGGCTCGCAGGCCGGCCGTGACCACGGCCTCCTGACGACGCGAAGTGCCGGGGTGCAACGGAAACAGCTGCGGCATCGCACGGGTGAGGTGTGGCGCCGTGCGCGTCATCATGATGCCGCGCTCGACGGCGCTCTCGTACGCCAGGCCGAACTCGCCCTTCGCCAGGTACCGCAGGCCGCCGTGCACGAGCTTCGAAGACCAGCGTGACGTCCCGAAGGCGAGGTCGTGCGCCTCGACGAGCGCGACCGACAGACCTCGGGAAGCCGCGTCCAAAGCGATCCCCGTGCCGGTGACGCCGCCGCCGACCACGACGAGGTCGACCCGCTCGCCCGACGCCAGCTCCGCGAGTTCGCGTTCGCGGCGCCGCACGTTGAGCGAGCCGGACGTCATGGCTTCAGCGCGGCGTCGAGCACGTGGGTGAACTCCGTCATCAGCGCCGTCTCGCCGACGTCCGCGGTGGCCGGCCGCAGCGAGAACGCGAACGACTGGACCAGCAGCAGCACCGACCGCGCCTGCGCGGCGACCGGCGCCCGCCGGATCGAGCCGTCCTGGTGGCCCGCGGCCAGCAGCTGGTGCAGCACCTGCTCGGCGAACTTCTGGGTCGCGCCGAGCCGTTCCACGATGTACGGCAGGACCAGCTCGGGGTCGACGTCGAGCAGCGTGCGGAACAGCGGGTCGGTCGACAGCGCGCGGATGCCGGCCGACGCGATCAGCACCAGGCGCTCGCGGCTGTTCGCGGCTTCGGCGCCGCGTTCGCTCGCGGTGCGCAGCAGCCCGCTGAACTCGCGGGTCATCAACGCCGCGAGCACGCTGCGGACGTCGGGGAAGCGGCGGTAGACCGTCATCCGGCTGACGCGGGCGGTGCGGGCGATCTCGGCGAGTGTGGTGCGGCGCACACCGACGGCCAGCACGCACGAGCGCGCGGCGTCGAGCAGCACGTCATCGGCCACCCGGGTGGCCGTCTGCCGGTTGCGGGTGTCCGCGAGCGCGGACGATCCCGCAGTGGATGTGGTGTGACGTTTCACGTCCATATGTCACACTGTACCGGTGAACGCGCTTATTGACCACCGTTTAAGAGGCGCCTGGACTTCGGACGCCGCCGACGCCGCGCAGCTGCCCACGCGGGCGGCCAAGTGGCTTGAACAGCGTATCGGTCCGGTCGCCTCCGGCGCCGCCCGTGACGCGAACGAGTCGGTGGAAATACCGTCACCAAAACTTGACGGATCTGCATCCGAAGCGCTCGCGAAAGTTGTCGGCGCGGAAAACGTGCTGGTGGACGCCGCGGCGCGGCTGGCGCGGGCGACCGGTTTGTCCTACCTCGACCTGCTGCGGCGTCGTTCGCCGTCGGCGGAATTCCCGGTGCCCGACGCCGTCGTGCTGCCCGCCGGCCCGGACGAGGTCCAGGCGGTGCTCGAGGTCTGCGTCCGGCACGACATCGGGGTCGTGCCCTTCGGCGGCGGCACTTCGGTGGTCGGCGGCGTCGCGGCGCTGCGCGGTGAGAAGGCGTCGGTGATCGCGCTCGACCTCGTCCGGCTCGACGCGCTGGTGTCGGTCGACGCCGAGTCGCGGGTCGCCGTCCTGCAGGCGGGCGTCCGCGGGCCCGAAGCCGAACGGCTCCTCGGCGAGCACGGCCTGACGCTCGGGCACATCCCGCAGTCGTTCGAGCGCGCCACGATCGGCGGTTTCGCGGCGACGCGCTCGGCCGGCCAGGCCTCGTCGGGCTACGGGCGGTTCGAAGACATGGTGACCGGCGTGCGGCTGGCCACCCCCCGCGGCGAATGGAAGCTCGGGGTCGCGCCGGCGTCCGCGGCCGGGCCGGACCTGCGCCAGCTCGCGATCGGCAGCGAGGGGACGCTCGGCGTGATCACCGAGGTCGCGCTGCGGGTGCGGCCGGTGCCGCCGGTCCGCCGCTACGAGGGCTACGCGCTGCCCGGCTGGGCGGCCGGCGCGGCGGCGGTGCGGGACCTCGCGCAGCACCACGCGCTCGCCGACGTCACCCGGCTGTCCGACGCGGACGAGACCGAAGTCTCGCTGGCGCTGAAGGCCGGGCTCGAGACGGCGGCGCTGCGCCGCTACCTCGCCGCGCGCGGGGTGCGGCGGCCGTGCTTCCTCATCGTCGGCTGGGAGGGCACCGCGCACGACGTCGCGCTGCGGCGCCGCGAGACCACGCGCCGGCTGAAGGCTTCGGGCGCCGTGCGCGTCGGCAAGGCGCTCGGCGAGTCCTGGCGGCACGGCCGGTTCGCCGGACCGCGACAGCGGGACGCGTTGCTGGACCGAGGCATCTGCGTCGAGACGCTGGAGACCGCCGCCTTCTGGTCCACTGTGGACGAACTGCGCGACGACGTCCGGGCGGCGCTGACGGCGTCCCTGGGGCGCTCGATCGTCATGTGCCACATTTCGCACGCGTACGAAACCGGCGCGTCGCTGTACTTCACCGTGCTGACCGCGCGCGACGAGGCCGATCCGGTCGGTCAGTGGCAGCGGGCGAAGGCGGCGGCGTGCGAGGCGATCACCGGGCTCGGCACGATCTCGCACCACCACGCCGTCGGCGTCGACCACGCCCCCTACCTGAGCGCGGAGATCGGCACCCTCGGCGTGGAGGTGTTGCGCGCGGCCAAGTCCGCCGTCGATCCGACGGGGATCCTCAACCCGGGAAAGCTGGTGTGATCACTTCGCAGGGCACGCCGTGGCCGTCGGCGGCGACGCCTTCGAGCGCCGCCGCTTCGGCTTGGGAGACGTCGGCGGTGCGCACCGGAGCGCCGTCCACCAGCAGGGGATAGCGGATCGGCGCGGCGCCGACGTAGGTGTGCACCTCGGTCAGGCGGGTGCCGTCTTCGAGGGTGATGTCCGGTTCGGTCAGCCGGGCCAGGTGGTAGCGCGTGCCGCGGCCCTCGCAGCGGTCGAGCACCGCCAGCTGGTCCGGGGTCACGAACCAGATGGCGTGCTCCTCGACGCCGTCGAGGGCGGTGAGGGTGGCCGGGCGCTGGTCGTCGACCACGCGGAAGCCGGCGGCCCACACCGCGGCGAGGCCGGCGCAGCGCGCGTGCGCCACGACGACCGGGCCTTCGAGCCCGAGCCGTCCACGCAGCCAGGTGATCTTCGACGGGTTCGCGTTCGAGCCGTAGGCCAGCACCGCCGTCCGCTCGCGCCAGCCTTCGGGGGCCGCGTCGAGCGGGTGCCCGACGCCGTCGACGTGCACGAACGAGACGCCCGGCCGCGTGCCCGGGTAGGGCTCGGCCGGGTACTCGTCGTCGGTGAAGAGGGTCAGAACGTCACCACGCTGCGCAGGACGTCGCCGTGGTGCATCCGCTCGAAGGCCTGCTCGACGCCGTCGACGCCGATCCGCTCGGTGACGAACTTGTCCAGCGGCAGCCGGCCCTGCAGGTAGAGGTCGACGAGCATCGGGAAGTCCCGGCTCGGCAGGCAGTCGCCGTACCAGGAGGACTTCAACGAGCCGCCGCGCGAGAAGAAGTCGATCAGCGGCAGGTCGTCCAGCCGCATGTCCGGCGTCGGCACGCCGACCAGTACGACCGTGCCGGCCAGGTCGCGCCCGTAGAACGCCTGCCGCCAGGTCTCGGGGCGGCCGACCGCGTCGATCACGACGTCCGGGCCGAACGAGTGCGTCGCGTCCTGCATGGCCCCGACCACCTGTTCCTCGGTGAGCCCGCGGCTGTTGACGGTGTGCGTCGCGCCGAAGTCCTTGGCCCACTCGAGCTTCCGGTCGTCCATGTCGATCGCGACGATCGTCGTGGCCCCGGCCAGCTTCGCGCCGGCGATGGCCGCGTCGCCGACGCCGCCGCAGCCGATCACGGCGACCGAGTCGCCGCGGGTGACCGCGCCGGTGTTGATCGCCGCGCCGAGCCCGGCCATGACGCCGCAGCCGAGCAGCCCGGCGACGGCGGGCTCGGCCTCGCGGTTCACCTTCGTGCACTGTCCGCTGTGGACCAGGGTTTTGGACACGAACGCGCCGACGCCGAGCGCGGGCGACAGCTTGGTGCCGTCGGCGAGCGTCATCGGCTGGGCCGCGTTGAACGTCGAGAAGCAGTACCACGGCTTGCCGCGGCGGCAGGCCCGGCAGGTGCCGCAGACCGCGCGCCAGTTGAGGATGACGTAGTCGCCCGGCTCGAGGTCGGAGACGCCCTCGCCGACCGCTTCGACAACGCCGGCGGCCTCGTGGCCGAGCAGGAACGGGAACTCGTCGTTGATCCCGCCCTCGCGGTAGTGCAGGTCGGTGTGGCAGACCCCGCAGGCCTGGACGTTCACCACGGCCTCGCCCGGACCGGGATCGGGCACGAGCACGGTCTCGAGCGAGACCGGCTCGCCCTTCGCCCGCGAAACGACCCCCTGCACCTCGTACGGCATGCGAATCCACCTTCCCGGCTGCACTGCTGGTTCGCCCGCAGCTTGCCACGGATCACGCGGAGATGGCGACATCCGCATGAGTGAGGTTCGGCGGTGAAGACGCAACGAGTTGCGTTGTCCGCAACTACGCGAAAGTGGCTAGATTCTGGGGATGGCGTATGTGATCGGGCTTCCCTGTGTCGATCTGAAGGACCGCGCGTGCGTGGACGAATGTCCGACGGACAGCATCTACGAGGGCGCCCGGAGTCTGTACATCCATCCGGACGAGTGCATGGAGTGCGGCGCCTGCGCGGCGGTCTGCCCGGTGGAGGCGGTCTCCTACGTCGAGGACGATGCGACCGCGGATGCCCTCGACAACGGCCGGTTCTTCACCGAGATCCTCCCTGGGCGCGACGCGCCACTGGGCTCTCCGGGAGGTGCGGCCAAGCTCGGCCCGCTGAACGTGGACACGGCGATGGTCACGGCGCTGCCACCGCAGAGCCCGCCCGAACGGCCGCTGCCGCGCAAGAAGCCCCGGGACGGCGGTAGCTGCTGCGCGGGAAACAGCGCGGGCGATCGACCCCACTGAGGTTGATGGCCGGGGGCGTGCCTCCGGCCCCCGGTTTCCAGCTTATCGGGGCGGACCGACAGTTTCCGGTGGCTCCGGCAGGTCCATCGACGCGAGCTTGACCGGGTCGGCCACGGACGCGATGCCGGTGATCCGCCCGCTCACCACCGTGAACGCCACCACCGACAGCGGCGTCCCGTCCTCGCGCCACGCCACCACCCCGGGCAGGCCACCGACGAACACGGCCCGTCCACCGGCCGCCGCGCCGATCCGGGCGCCGGCGGCGACGTTGGTCGCCCCGAGGACCACCACCACGCCGTCCGGGGTGTCGACCGTCAGCCGCACGTCGGGGTCGAGCACGCGCAGCAGTTCCTCGAAGTCGCCGTCGCGGGCCGCCGTCAAGAACGCCTGGACCACCGCTCGCTGCTCGCGCCCCGCCGCGGCGGGCCGCGCCGGTGCCCGGACCTTCCGGCGGGCGCGGCTGGCGAGCATCTTGGTCGCGCCGGCGGACTTGCCGAGGATCCGGGCGATCTCCTCGAACGGCACCGCGAACAGGTCGTGCAGCACGAACGCCAGCCGCTCGTTCGGGCCGAGGGACTCGAGAACGACGAGCAGCGCGAGCCCGACCGAGTCGGCGAGTTCCGCGTCCTCCTCCGGCGCGGGGCCGTCGTCGGCCGTCACGACGATCTCGTCGTAAGTCGCTTCGGGACGGGACCGGCGCGAGCGCAGGACGTCCAGGCTGAGCCGGCCGACCACCGTGGTCAGCCAGCCCTCGAGGTTCTCGATGGCCGTCGCGTCCTGGCGGGAGAGCCGCAGCCAGGCCTCCTGGACCACGTCTTCGGCGTCGGCGGACGAGCCGAGCACGCGGTGGGCCACCGCGCGCAGCCGGTCGCGCTGCGCTTCGAACGTCTCGGCCAACGTGTCGGGCATGGTCGTTACCTTCCTCGCTTCTGCTCCGTCGTGGACATGACGAGCCCGGAGGGGCACAGGTAACCGATGGAGGAACGATGGAACCGCGACTGAAGACCGAAAGCACTCCCGAAGTGACCGGAGCGATCCAGCAGCTGTTCAAGGCGGTGCACGCCCGTGGCGTCGACCCCCGGACGCTCGAGCTGGTCCACCTGCGGGCCAGCCAGATCAACGGCTGCGCCCCGTGCGTCTACGCGGGCGTCCAGGCGGCGAAGAAGCAGGGCGAGACCGAAGAGCGGCTGCACAGCGTCGTCACCTGGCGCGAAACGCCGTTCTTCACCGAGCCGGAGCGGGCCGCGCTCGCGCTGACCGAAGCCGCCACGCGGATCCAGGACGACCAGCCGGGCGTGACGGACGAGATCTGGGCGGCCGCCGCCGAGCACTTCGACGACAAGCAGCTGTCCGCGATCGTCCTGAACGTCGCGCTCACCAGCTTCTTCAACCACATCAACCGCGCGATCCGGGAGCAGGCGGGCAAGACCTGGTGAGGGTCCGTGAATGTCGCATTGAGGGACTTGAATTGACGCTGTGGCGCGTCAGCGCCTCCGTTGAGGGTGGTGGCGGGGGCATGGATGGACCCTCAATGCGACATTCACGGCTTCTAGGCCGGGGTGATGATGTACGCGATTCCGCCGGGGCCGCCGGCCACGGTGCCGTCGGCGCGGTAGCGCTTCGTGCGCTGCCAGATCTTCTCGAACTGGTCGCGCTTGTACACGGTGCGCACCCGGTCGTTGCTGCTCGACGCCGGGTCGTTCGCGATCACGTCGCCGTCCTTCGTGAAGCCGACGACGACCATGATGTGCCCGGCCGTCCCGTAGCCGGCGCCGTCGAGCTCCGAGGACAGGAACGACTGCGACGTGATCACGGGGATGCCTCGCGCGATGTAGTTCTCCAGCTCGTTCAGCGAGTGCAGCCGGGTGATGTGCCCGCGCAGCCCGCGCGACGCCGCGTAAGCGGTGTTGAACGGCCAGTTGCCGGTGCCGTCATAGGCGTGGTCGTAGGTGGAGCGTGCCGCGAAGGCCACCGACGGGTCGACGTAGCCCGCCGGGATCCACGCCATCTCCGCCGCGGACGGCTTCTTGCCCCAGTACTCAGCCACCATCTCGGTCGACGTCGGGCTGCACCAGGCCTCGCCGCCCCCGCCGTACTGCGGGAACTGTCCCTTGTGGAGGTTCTGCGCGTACGCCGGCACCTTCAGCTCGATCCCGGTGGCGCGGCCCGGCTTCGTCGGCCGCACGTCGAAGCGGTCCGGCACGGCCGACGTCATCGCGCCCAGCGAGGTCACCGACGGCGTCGCGTGGGAGCCGGCATCGCGGTAGAGGCTGATCCGCAGCTTGTACGACTTCAGCGTCACACCGGTCTTCATGACGAGCGTGTCGACGTCCACCACGGCGTTCGCGTCGTCCTGGCCGTCGACGCTGGTGCGCAGGATGTCGGCGTCGCCGCTGGCCCAGCGGCCCATCACGTACCACGCGGTTTCGGTGCCTGCCGACGTCCGGCCCTGCGCCTCGATCTCCAGCCAGGTCTTCTCCGGCGTCTTGGCGTTCCACGACGCCACCAGCTGCGTCGCGCCGAAGCCCGGCCGGTACGACGGCGAGGTCCACTGGCCGTACTCGTACGTCTTCGTCGTGCCGAGCTCCGGCTCGGTGTGCTCCACCGTGCCGACCGGGTGCGTGAGACGCAGGCCGTCCCGGGTCGGCGCGAGCCCGGCGAAGTGGCCTTCGAACAGGGCGCCGCCGGACCACTCGTGGTAGTTGATCGCCTCGTCGTCCCCGGGCCGGGCGGGCGAGGCCTCGGCGACTTGCACGGTTACCGCAGTCAACACGACCACTGACAATAAGGTGAACAGTTCGCGTACCCGCATCCCGGCTCCTCGATCGACCCACCCAGTAGGCGAGGATTTTCGTCGGTTCGGCGAGGTATGTAAACAGATACCTACAGCACGGCCTGTGTCTGTGTCACTTTCGCGACCAACTTGCCGTCGTCGTCGTGGATTTCCGTCTCCACCACGACGAACTTGCGGCCGGCGTGCAGTGGTCTGGACGACGCGACGGCGTAGCCCGAACGCACCGCGCGCAGGAAGTTCGTCTTCGACTCGACGGTCGTCGTGCCCTGCCCGCCCTCGGGCAGGTTGAGGAACGCGCACACGGCGCCGGTCGAGTCGGCCAGCGCCATGAGCGCGCCCCCGTGCAGCGCGCCGCCGAGCGTGCAGAGGCTTTCGTCCCACTTCAGCCGGCTGCGGACGAGCTCGCGCCCGTGCTCCAGGACCTCGACGCCGAGGCGTTCGGAGAACGGCATGGAGCGGTGGAAGAGCTGGGTGCCCTCGGGATCGGTCATGCTCGCCAGCTTGCCCGAAGATCCACGGCCGGGCGATTACCCGCGGCGTAACCTCAGCTGAGCGGGTTCACCAGCAGCAGCTCCGTGTTGTGGTCCTCCGGCGCGCCGACCCGGCCCGGGTCGGTGTGGATGTCGTTGTAGGACAGCTCGCGATACAGCGACGCAAGCGCTTGCGGTGTTCGGGCGCCGTAGTCCACGGCGTACGGCGCCTCCGCCTCGATCAGCGTCGTGAACAGCGACAACGTTCCGTCGGCGTTGTCCGCGACCTCGACGATCCGGGCGTGCTGTGGGAAGTCGACGTGCGACGCGGTGTTGATCTCCCAGAAGCCCTGCTGCGGCGTGTTCCCGGCGTGCGGCGTGATCTTGTTGAGGTGTGTGTGGCCGTTGACCCAGGCCAGCACGTTCGGGAACCGCTTGAGCAGCGCGACGAACGCGTTGCCGTCCAGGCGCGGGTCGAGCGGGTGGCGCGAGTCGGGCAGCACGTTGCCCATCGTGCCGCTGGTGTGGTGGCTGAACAGGATGAACAGCTCGTCGGTGACGGCGTGGGTGACCTTGCGGCCGAAGAAGTCGTAGTACGCCGAGCTGTTGCGCTTGAGCGTCGACTCGACCCAGGAGTACTGCGCCAGGCCGATCGACCCGTCGGCGAACCCGGCGTCGGTGGTGGTGTCGAGGCTGATCCCGGTGATGCCGGGGGCGATCCGGAAGGTGTAGTAGACGTTCTGGCCGTCGGCGTTGGCGCTGGTGAAGCCGTGCCCGACGGGGCCGGGGCCGGTGTTGGCGGCGTCGAGGTGCGCGCGGACGAACTCACCGGTGCCGAACGGCCGCCGCCGCGCGTCCGGCGTGATCTCGCGGATGGTGCCGGAACCGCCGAACAGTTCGGCGACGGGCACGCTGGAACCCGGCTTCCTGATGGCGTCGGCGAGCTTCTTCGCGGTGCTCTCGTCCTTGCCGATGACCTTGTACTTCCCGGTGTACCAGGCGTCGATGCCGGGGATGTGCGCCGGCAGCGAGCCGACGACGCTGTCGTCGTGGTTGCCGAAGGTGCAGAACCACGGAACGTCGAGGCCGGGCGCGGTGAACGTCTTCGTGCCCGCCTCGAGCAGGCCGGGGATCTGCGGGAAGCCTTTGGCTGAGTAGGCGTCGTTTCCTGGGGTGGCGGGGTTCCAGAACGCGTCGTTGCCGGAGCTCTGGACGCCTTCGTACGCGTTCGCGTCGCCGGAGTTCGGGGTGACGCTGCCGCCGTTGAGGACCTTGAGGAACCAGTCGAGCTCGATCAGCTCGTGGTTGTCGGTGTTGTCGCCGGTGGTGACCATGAGGTCGAAGGGGCGCCCGGTGAACGGGCCCTGGCGCACGCTGTTGACCCGCTCGACGAGCGCGCTGGTCGCGACGGTGCCCAGCGCTTCCTGCGGCCGGTGGGCGGAGCCGATGAAGGGGTGGAGGTACTCGAACCGCGCGGGACTTTCGGCGTCGGTGATGTGCAGGTCGGTGAACTGCACGAAGGAGCTGAGGGCACGGCGCCGGTCGTCGCGCCCGCTCTTCGGGGCGGCGAGATCGCTCCGGACCACCAGCGGCCAGCCGGGGCCGCCGGTGAGCCGGCTGTACCTCGGCCCGGCGTTCACGGCTGTCGCGACCTGCTCGAGGGTGGTGCCGCCGGTGGTGACCGAGCGGGTGGCGGTGAGCCGCAGCGCGCGGTCGAGGGCGTTCGCGGTGGGCGTGCACAGCAGGAGCCCGAGACCGGCGGCGCCCGCGGTGGCGAAGGTGCGCCGGGTGAGTTCGGCCATGGTTGTTCGCTCCCCAGTCGTCGGTTGCCCAGCACAGTGCCGGACAGCGATGGACGCACGGTGAACGTGAAAAATATTCGCCGTGACAGTTCAATCCACCTTGTCACGGGCGTCGGGTTGGGGTGTACCGCCGAAGGTCGTGGTCATTTCCGCCGCCGGGCGAGGCCGTCGAGGATGACTTCGGTGCCGCGGCAGAAGAGGTCGTCAGCAGCGGCCGGGGCCCGAAATCAGCAGGCGACGCCGCACGCTCCGGCCGCCGCGGCGAGCCCGAAGAAGAACAGCATGATCACGATCGCGGGGATGACGCCGATGATGCCGCACACCAGGCCGGCGATCGCCATGCCCTTGCCCGAGTAGCCCGGCTTGCCGCACTGGACGATCCCGGCCCACGACAGGCCGATCGCCAGGAAGCCCAGCAGCAGGTCCGCGATCGGGATCCAGAAGCCGATCAGCGCGAGGATGCCGATCACCATGCCCGCCACCGCGAGGCCGCTCGTCCGCAGCATCGGGTACGGCTGCGCGCCGTACGCCGCGTACGGCTGCGTCGCGTAAGGCTGCACCGCGTACTGCGGGATGGGTGCCGAAGGCGGGTACGCGGGATCGACCGGCGGAGGAAACTGCTGCCCCGGCTGGTAAGGGTCATAACTGGCCACGCCGCACCCACTTCTGTCCGTTCATCGCGGAGTCGTCGAGCTGGCCCCCGCGCGTTACTCATCCTTGCAGACCGGACTCCGTCACCCCGCGGACCAGGTACCGCTGCAGGAACGCGAACAGCAGCACGATCGGCAGGATCGACACCGCCGCCGCCAGGAACAGCAGGTTCAGCTGCGGGTTCTGCGCCGTCAGCAGCCCCGACAGCGCCACCTGGACCGTCCACGAGTCGGGCGACTGGGCGATGATCAACGGCCACAGGAACGCGTTCCAGCTGCCGATCACCGTGATCACCGCGACCGCCGCGAAGAAGCCTCGTGAGTTCGGCACCACGATCCGCCAGAACACGCCCCACCGCGAGAGTCCGTCCATCCGGCCCGCCTCCTCCAGCTCGCGCGGGAAGTCGAGGAAGTACTGCCGGAACAGGAAGACACTGAACGCGCTGAACAGCCCGGGGATCACCAGCCCGCGGAAGTCGGAGAGCCAGCCGAGCGTCGAGACCACCACGAAGCTCGGCACGAACGTCACCGACGTCGGGATCATCAGCGTCGCCAGCACTGCGTAGAACACGATCCTGGAATGCCGGTACGGGATCCGGGCGAGGCCGTACCCCGCCAGCGAGCAGACCACCAGCAGCCCGACCGTCTGCAAGGTCGTGACCAGCAAGGAGTTCAGCAGGCTCCGGGCGAAGGGGACGTCGTCCAAAGAGAACAAGCGAGAGAAGTTCTCCCAGTGCACTGTGGACGGAAACAGCGTCCACTGTGGAGCTGTGATCTCCGCACGTGACGCCAGGCCGTTGCGCAGCAGCAGGTAGAACGGCAGCAGGAACAACACCGCCGCCACGACCAGCGCCGTCCAGCGCAGGAACGCTCTCACGACGCACGTCCGAAGCGGAGCACCCGGCCCTGCAGCAGGGTCGCCAAGGCGATGATCAACGCCAGGATCACCGCGCCCGCGCTGCCCCGGCCGAGGTCCTGGCCACCTGAGCCCAGGGACGTGTAGTACAGGTAGACCAAGGGCGGCCGCGCGAACGGAGGATAGCCGCGGGCGTCGCCCATGATGTTGTAGAACTCGTCGAACGCCTGGTACGCGTTGATCAGGTTGAGCAGCAGCACCGCCACCGCCGTCGCGCGCAGCTGCGGCAGCGTGACGTGCCGGAACACCGGCCAGCCCGGTTTCGCGCCGTCGAGCCACGCGGCTTCGTACAGGTGCTGCGGGATCCGTTGCAGTGCCGCGATGAACAGGATCATGTAGAACCCGAGCTGCAGCCACAGCCGCGCCGTCACCAGGACGACCCAGTACAACGGCGGGTCGACCGTCCCGGTCCAGGCCACCGGATCCGCCCCGAACAGCGAAAGCACCGTGTTCGCCAGTCCATAGCGGACCCCCGAGAACAGCGACGTCTTCCAGATCAGCGACGCCACGACGTACGAGCACGCGAACGGCAGGAAGAACACCGACCGGAAGAACGCCCGCGCGAACCGCAGCTGGTTGACACCGAGCGCCAGTGCCAGGGAAAGCACGAACGTCAGCGGCACGATGAACAGCGCGAACACGCTGAACGTGCCCAGGCTCGACAGGAACGGCTCGTCGGTGAGCATGTGCCCGTAGTTGGCCAGCCCGACGAAGTCCGTCGGCGTCACCGTGTTGCGCGCGTCGAAGAACGACAGGTACGCGCTCCAGCCGATCGGGAGGTACGCGAAGATCGCCAGCCCCAGCAGGAACGGCCCGACGAACAGCCAGAACGCGCGCGCGTCCCGGCGCCTCATCCGAACAGGCGCTTCAGCTCGGCCTTCGCTATCTCGACCGCGGTCTTGGTCTGCGCGACCGGGTCCGCTCCTTCCTTCGCGATCTTCGCGACCGCGTCGGACAGCGCCGTGTTCGCCTGCTGCGTCCACACCGGACCGCCGACGAGGTGGCTGTTCTCCTTGACGAACCGGGCGGCGTCGGCGGCCGGGCCGGACTTGAGGCTGTCCGCGCGGCCGGCCAGGCTCTGCCGGGCCGGGACGTGGAAGCCGAACTTCGTCGCGAACTCCAGCTGGTTCTGCGTCTGGTCGATCCACAGCCACTTCACGAACGCCTTGGCCTCGGCGACGTGCGCGCTCTTGGCGTTCACCATCGCGCCGTACGCGCCGACCGGCACGGACGGCGCGCCGGCGGCGTCGAGGCGCGGGAACGGCAGCACGCCGAAGTCGTCGCCGAACGCCGAGCGGATCTTCGGCACGTTCCACAGCCCGGTCCACTGCATCGCGGTGAGCCCGTCGATGAACGCGCCCGGGTCCGACCAGTCGGCCGGCGCGCCGAGCAGCAGGGACCCGTTGGCGTTCAGCGTGTGCAGCTTGCCGAGCGCGGTCGCCGCGCGCGGGTCGTCGAAGCCGACCTCGCGGTTGCCGTTCTTCAGGAAGTCGAGCCCCGCCGACCACAGCAGCGGCCCGGTGAGCACGCCGACGCCGCCGTCGTTGCCCGCGAAGAAGCCCTTGACGCCGTCCTTCGTCAGCTTCGCGGCCGCGTCGATCAGCTCGTCGACCGTCTGCGGCGGCTGCACGCCCGCCGCCTGCAGCAGGCTCTTGCGGTAGAAGAGCACCTGCGTGTCGATGGCCTGCGGGATGCCGTAGACCTTGCCCTCGACGGTCTGCGCGGCGAGCACGGCCGGGCTGAAGTCGCTCTTCACCGGCGCGATGACGTCGTCGAGCGAGACGACCTGGTTCTGCCGCACCCAGTCGATCTTGACCTGGGCCTCGAAGACGTCCGGCACCTTGCTGTTCTGCAGTGCGGTGACGATCTTCGAGTCGTAGTCGCCGGGATTCCACTGCACGGTGACGGCCGCGCCGGGGTAGTTCGCCGCGTACCGCTTGACGGCTTCCTGGACGCCCTCCTCGCCGTACGCGTGGTACCACTGCTGGAGCGTGACCTTCGGCGCGTCCGACGGCGGCGGGCCCGCCGAGTACGCCGTCGACGGCGGCGGGTCACCCTGCCGCCCGGTGTTCGACCCGCACGCCGCCGCTACCGCACTCACCGCGCCCGCTCCCGCGAGCGCGAGAAAGCTCCGCCTGTTCCGCTGCATCCCCAGTACTCCTCCGCGTAGGTCCGTGAATGGCACATTGACGGACATAGAGTCCCTCAATGTGCCATTCACGGAACTCAAGGCACGCCGGAGATCTACCGGTTAGAGCTGTGCGATGTCGAGCTTTCCCTCTGAGTAGGACGCCCGGATCCGCTTCTTGTCGAACTTGCCGACGCTGGTCTTGGGCACTTCGTCGACGAACGTCCAGTTCTCCGGCAGCTGCCACTTCGCGACCTTGTCGCTGAGGAACTCGCGCAACTCCTCAGGTGTCGCGGTCTGCCCCTCCTTGAGCACGACGGCGACCAGCGGCCGCTCGTCCCACTTCTCGTCGGGGATGCCGACGACCGCGGCCTCGGCCACCGCCGGGTGGCCCATCACCTGGTTCTCCAGGTCGACCGACGAGATCCACTCGCCGCCGGACTTGATGACGTCCTTGGCGCGGTCGGTCAGCGTGAGGAAGCCGTCCGGGCTGATCCGGCCGACGTCGCCGGTGCGCAGCCAGCCGTCGCGGAACTTCTCCGGGTCGACCTCCGCGCCGCCGTAGTACGACGCCGCGATCCACGGCCCCTGGACCTCGAGCTCGCCGACGGCTTCGTCGTCCCACGGCAGTGGCTCGCCGGAGTCACCGATCAGCCGCGCCCGCACGGACGCCGGGAAGCGGCCCTGCGTGTAGCGGTACCTCCAGACGTCGTCGCCGGTCGCGGTGGCCGGCGGCCGGGCGACGCTGCCCAGCGGCGACGTCTCGGTCATGCCCCACGCGTGCAGGATCGGGACGTTGTGCCGCTCCTGGAACGCGTGCATCAGCGACGGCGGCACCGCCGAGCCGCCGACGACGACCTCGCGCAGGTGCGAGATGTCCTGCGGGTGCGCTTCGAGGTGGGCGAGCAGGCCCTGCCAGACGGTCGGCACCGCGCCGCCGAACGTCGGCTTTTCGGCGGCGAGCATCGCGGCGATCGGCGCCGGCTGGAGGAACCGGTCCGGCATCAGCAGTGACGCGCCGACCATCAGCGACGCGTACGGCAGGCCCCACGCCATCGCGTGGAACATCGGCACGATCGCCAGCGCCTTGTCGTGCTGGGCGAGCCGCATGCTGTCGGTCATGCAGACCTGCATCGAGTGCAGCCAGATCGACCGGTGCGAGTAGGCGACGCCCTTCGGGTCACCCGTCGTGCCCGACGTGTAACACATCGCGGCGGCGGAGCGCTCGTCGACGTCCGGCCAGTCGAAGGTGTCGGGCTGGGCGGCCAGCAGCTCGGCGTAGGAGTGCACCTCGACGCCGTCCGGGGCCTGGAGGGAGGCGGCGTCGCCGTTGGCCACGATCACGTGCCGGACCGTCTTGAACTTCGGCAGCTGCTGCGCCAGGAGCGGGACCAGCGTGCCGTCGACGATGACGACGTGGTCCTCGGCGTGGTTGGCGACGAACACGAGCTGCTCGGGGAACAGCCGGATGTTCAGGGTGTGCAGCACGGCGCCCATCGCCGGGACGGCCAGGTAGGCGGCCAGGTGCTCGGCGTTGTTCCACATGAACGTGCCGACGCGCTGGTCACCTGTCACGCCGAGCCCGCGGAGCGCGTTCGCGAGCCGGGCCGCGTTCCCGCCGAGGTCGCCGTAGCTCTCGCGGCGGGCTTCTGAACCGGTCCAGGTGATGACTTCGCTCGCCGAGTGCACCGACGTGCCGTGGCGGAGCAGGTTCGCCAGCGACAGCTGGCCGTCCTGCATGGTGCTCAACATGGTCGCTCCCGGGGGTCGTTCGCCGGTGAACTGGGGTTGCGCCGACTCTAGTGCGGATCGGGTGAGGCGGGCATGGTCGACAACGGCTCCGTTCGGTCACGGTCGTCGCGCGATCGGGCGACGGCCGCGGCGATGATCAAGATCATCAATTTTTCCGCTTTTCCTTATGGACAAGGAAATGCGTGCGAACAGAACGAGTAGCGGAGGCTTCACTTCCGGGTGGGTGAGGCCACGCGCGTCGCTTCTTGGGAGCGTTTCCGCAGGCCGGAGCGGGTTGCCCGGCATCACCTCCCGGGGTAATAAGTGCGTGTCGGTTGCACGGTCACGAAGCCGGTGGCGTTTACTGGGGCCGTGGTAAGAGACGGCTGGCCAGCGCTTGCAGGAGCAAGCGCACCGAAAAGCCGTCGGCCGCGAAAGCGGAGACCTGAGAGGAAAGGACTACTACGTTGGCTCTGCCTACGTTGACTCCGGAGCAGCGCGCCGATGCACTCGCCAAGGCGGCCGAGGCTCGCAAGGCGCGTTCGGAGCTGCTCGCGTCGATCAAGTCCGGCAAGGAGAGCATCGAAAAGGTGCTCAAGCAGGCCAAGGAGAACAAGACGATCGGGAAGACGAAGGTCACCCAGCTGCTGAAGGCCGTCCCCGGCCTCGGCGCGGTGAAGGTCGCCGCCCTGCTCGAGCAGGCCGGCATCGACCCGGACCGGCGCGCCGCCGGCCTGGGCGAGCGCCAGCGCGAGGCGCTCATCGACGCGCTCAAGTAGCCGTCACCAGGAGCTCCCGCGAGGGAAGTGTCGCTCGTGACACTTCCCTCGCGGTTCTCCCGGAGCCTGGGACGCTGGAGACGTGAGCGCCGAGTCTTCTGGGGCCGAGCCCCGGACCCCAGCCGACCCCCCAGGAGCGGTCAGTCCGGCGACCCCGGCTGACCTCGCCGCCCGCTACCAGCGTGGCGACTTCCTGTTCACGACGGCCCAGCGCGCACTCCTCGCGCAGGGCACCGTCCGGACCGTCACCGAGACGGACCCCCGGCGGCTCGCCTCGGCGATCCCCGGTGTCCTGGCCGAGACCGGCGCCCCGCTGGCGGTCGGCGTCCTGCCGTTCGACACCGGGCCCGACACGAAGGTGCCGGGCCACCTCGTCGTGCCCCGGACCGTCCACCGGTCCGAAGGGGTGCCTTCGCTGCCCCGCGAGATCCTGCCGGCGCCCGTGCGGGTCCGCGCGGTGCCCGCGCCCGAGCGGCACATGCTGGCCGTGCAAGCCGCCGTCGACGCTCTTCGCGTGCGTGACCTGCGGAAAGTCGTTCTGGCCCGCGCCCTCGACCTCGAGTTCGCTTCGCCGGTGCCCACGGAACGCATCGTCCGCAACCTGGCTGTCGGCAATCCACAGCACTTCACGTACGCGGCCGAGCTGCCCGGCGGACGATCACTGGTCGGCGCCACGCCCGAGCTGCTGGTGCGCCGCACCGGCCGCACGGTGTTCTCCAGCCCCCACGCGGGTTCGATGCCCCGCTCGGCCGACCCGGCGACCGACCGGGCCAACGGTGAGGCGCTGCGGGCGTCCCGCAAGGACCAGCTCGAACACGCCGTGGTGATCGACTACGTCGTCGAGGCGCTCCGGCCGTTCTGCCGGACCCTGGACGTCCCGGCCGCGCCGGAGCTGGTCACCACGCCGGCGATCTGGCACCTGCGCACCCCGATCACCGGCGAGCTGGCCGACCCGGACATCACGGTCCTCGACCTCGCGGCGGCCCTCCACCCGACCCCGGCGATCTGCGGCACCCCGAGCGAGGGCGCGCGCGAGCTGGTCCAGGAGCTGGAGCCGTTCGACCGCGACTACTACGCGGGCGCGGTCGGCTGGGTCGACGCATCGGGCGACGGCGAGTGGGCGGTGGCGATCCGCTGCGCGGAGATCGCGTCGACGTCGATGCGGCTGTACGCGGGCGGGGGGATCGTGCCGGCGTCGGACCCGAAGGCGGAGCTGGACGAGACGACAGCGAAGTTCCGGACCCTCCTGACGGCGATGGGGCTGGGGGACTCGCTCACGTAGCCCAGAGGACGCGAAGCAGGTCGACCCGATTCTGATCCTCCAGGATCAGATATGTGATCAGCCCTTCCCCGTGTAGCCCGAAAGTCAAGTTGCGCATCGCGCCCTCCGGGTTCGATCGGTGGTAGGGATCGCCCTTGCCTGGGACCAGTTCGAGCACACTGATGGCCTCGGCCAGTGAGCGGAGCGCCTGCTTCGGCAATGCGCGAATCTGCTCCTGAACCTCGGGGTACACCTCGATGTCGTACGCCACAGCTACAGGCCGAGCTCCGTTTTGAGGGAGCTCCACGACCGGGTCCCGGCAGGCGGTTCCCCTGAGTGCTGGGCGTGCTCGGCTGCCTGCACCATGCGCCGGTGCGCGGCGGGGTCGGCCTGGGTGCTCCACGCGATCCGTCGCCAGGATTCCAGCGTTTCGACGAGGTCCGTGAGGCTCAGCGCCTCCCGGGCGATGTCGAGAGCGCGCCGGTAGTCCTGGTCGAACCGCGGCACGTCCTCGGGCAGAAGGGCAGCCCTGATGGTCGCCGGCGACGTGCCTGCGGGATACCTCGGCTCACTTGTGCTCGCCGGTATGGACATGCCGGTAACTATAGCCGTGGGACCCAGTGTTCCTCGGTGACCGACAGCTCCTCGGTGGTCAGCACCGCGATGGCGGCGCGGTAGCCGTCCGCGGCCTTGAGGTCCGCCAGCCGTGTCCGGGCCGGGTCCAGTGCCGGGTCGTCCGCCGACGCCAGCCGGGCCGGTTCGTCGTAGCGGGAGAACGTGATGCTCTGCAGCGGGATGCGCAGGCCCTTGCCGGTGGCCTTCATCACGGCTTCCTTGCGCGTCCAGTAGACGAAGAACGCCGCCGCCTTCTCGTCCGCGTCCAGGCCGGCGAGGTGTCCCGCCTCGGCCGGGCTCAGTGCGTACTCGATCAGGCCGTCGTCCGCGCGACGCTTCGCCGTCTCGACGTCGAGGCCCACCGGGACCGACGGTGTCGCCGCGACGCCGATCAGGTCGCCGGAGTGCGAGATGGACAGCGCCAGATCCGCGCCCGGGACGCGCGGCCGCCCGTGCGGCTTGGCGCAGTCCTCGCAGGTCGCGTCGAACTTCACGGCCTCGGCGGCCAAGCCGAGCCGCTCCGCCGCGACCGTCTTCGCCAGCACGCGGCCGGTCAGGAACCGCCGCTTGTCCGCCTCCTGCCGGTACGCCTCGAACCGGCCTTGCTCGACGTCGTCCAGCAGGCGCAGGAAGCGCTCTTCGGCGGGCAACGGCGACGACCAGCGGACCACGATCTCCATCACGCCCCCGATCTTTCCGGGCGCGGGAGCCGTTGTCACGAATTCCGGCCGAGGACTGGGGTAACCCGGCACCCAAGAGGTACGCTGGGGTAAGCAAGCGCTTAGCCAGTGCCTGTGTCTTCTGGGGCCGAGCCCCTGACCCCGGCCGGGGGCGAGCCCCCTGGACCCCCAAAAGCGTGTTGGAGGAGCAGCCCACCATGGATTTCTCTCTCAGCGTCGAAGAACGTGAAGTGCGGGACTGGGTCCGCACGTTCGTCCAGCGCGAGCTGATCCCGCTCGAGCAGGAGGTCCTGCGGCGCGAGCGTGCCCACCAGCCCGGCCTGACCGGCGAGGAGCTGAAGGAGCTCCAGCTCAAGGCGAAGGAGTCCGGCTTCTGGGGCGTCCTGACCCCCGAGGAGTACGGCGGAATGGGCCTGTCCGCCGTCATGGCCGCGCTGCTCGAGGCCGAGCTCGGCCGGACCTTCGTGCCGTTCCGCTTCGGCGGTGCCGCGGACAACATCCTGTTCCACGCCAACGAGGAGCAGAAGCGGACCTACCTGCTGCCGACCATCTCGGGCGAGCGCAAGTCGTGCTTCGCGATCACCGAGCCGGGCGCCGGGTCGGACGCGAAGGCCATCCGGACCACCGCCCGCAAGGACGGCGCCGACTGGGTGATCAACGGCGAGAAGACCTTCATCACCGGCGGCAACGAGGCCGACTTCACCATGGTCTTCGCCATCACCGACCCGGAGAAGGGTGCGAACGGCGGTGTCACGTGCTTCCTGGTCGACCGCGAGGCCGGCTGGAAGTCCGAGTACATCGACACCATGGGCGAGTGGGGCCCGGCCTCGCTGATCTTCCAGGACGTCCGGGTGCCCGAAACGCAGATCCTCGGCGAGGAGGGCCGCGGCTTCGAGCTGGCCATGCAGTGGATCGGCCAGGGCCGCTACCTGCTGCCGGCCCGCGCGATCGGCTCCTGCGAGCGGCTGATCTCGATGGCCATCGAGCACGCCAACACCCGCGAGACGTTCGGGCAGAAGATCGCGGAGCGGCAGGCCATCCAGTGGATGATCGCCGACTCCGGCGTCGAGCTCGAGGCGCTGCGCTGGCTGGTGCTCAACGCCGCCTGGCAGGTCGACCAGGGCATGGATTCGCGGCACGCGCAGTCGATGGCGAAGCTGTACGGCGGCCAGAAGGCCAACGAGATCGTCGACCGCGTCCTGCAGATCCACGGCGGCATGGGCTACACGCGGGAGCTGCCGGTCGAGCGGTGGTACCGCGAGCTGCGGCTGCTGCGCATCTACGAAGGCACCGACGAGATCCAGCGCCGCACCATCGCGCGCAACCTGCTCAAGGGACACGTGAAGGTCGGCGGGGCGCTGGGCTGAGGGCACGAGAAGCCGTCAAGGCCACCTCCCGGATGTCCGCGAGATGGCCTTGACGGTACTTCGGCCTGCTTACTTCTTGTTGCGAATGGCGATCGGGACGCCTGCCAGGTCCTCTTCGTTGCACAGGAGCTTCACGTCGTAGTACGGCGAGCCCTGGCGGTCGTCGTAGTCGAGGTGAATGGCCAGGACGTCCAGCGGCTCGCCGAGCCACTCCTGGGCCTGCCGTAGCCAGGCGGAGCACCGCTCCAGCGCGGTGGGGAGATCGTCATCGCGGAACTCGACGGGGCGATAGGGGACGTCCTGCACCTGATCGCGGGGGTTTGCCGGCGTCGGGAGACCCGGCGCGAGACCCGAGTCGTCCAGTTCCAGTTGGATCGTTTCCTCAGTCACCCTTCGAGCGTCCCCCACCTACGCCGTCTGGGCAAGGCGTACCCAGGTAAAAGCGCCGCTAACCGGACATGCCCCACTCTTTCGCGACGATTTCCCGGCAGCGGCCCAAGTCGTGGACACCGGGCGGGGAAGCGCAGCCCAGCGCCCTCGACGCCAGCTCCGCGTAGTGCTCGGCGAGCTGGTCCAGCGCGAGCGGACCACGTGGGGAATACCACCTCGCGACGCCGCTGCACATCTCCAGCAGCGCCAGCCGGGTCACCGCCGGGTGTTCGGTGTGGAAGACCCCCGCCGCGACGCCGTCGTCGATGGCCGCGGCCCACAGCCGTTCGTAGGCGTCGCGCAGGGCCACGACCGGCTCGCGCGCGGCCGGGGACAGCACGTCGACTTCGTTGTCCACCACCCGGGTTTCCGCCGGGCCGACGGCGTGCGCGAGCACGTGCAGCGCGACCAGCGTGCGCAGCCGGTGCACCGGGCCAGGGCTGGCGGCGGTCGCTTCGCGGGCGGCGTGGAGGAGGCGGTTCAGCGCGGTCCGCATGATTTCCGCGAGCAGATCCTCCTTGGTGCCCATGTAGTGGTACAGGCTCGCCGAGGAGAGTTCCGCCTCCTGGGCCAGATCCCGGATCCCGGTGCCGTGAAAGCCCTTGGTGGCGAACAGTTTCACGGCCGCGGCGCGGACCCGTTCCCGGCTGCTCACAGCCACGCTTCCGCCTTGGTGTCCCACGACCCGGCGCGCGGGTCGGCGACCTTGCGCAGCTCGCCCTTGGCGACCCGTTCCGACGGCGTCATGGGCAGCTCGTCGGCGAACGCCCAGAACCGCGGAACCTTGAAGTAGGCCAGCTTTTCCGCGCAGAACGCGGCGAGCCCGGCCGGCTCCGGACGCTCGCCGTCGCACACGACGTACGCCTTGATCTCCTCACCGCGCAGTTCGTCGGGCACGGCGACGACGGCGGCCAGCCGGACCCCCGGGTGCAGCAGCAGTGCGCGTTCGACCTCGTCGGCGGAGACGTTCTCGCCGCTGCGGCGGATCATGTCCTTCGTGCGGCCGACGTAGTACACCCGGCCGGCGTCGTCCATCCGCGCGAGGTCGCCGGTGTGGAACCAGCCGTTCTCGAACGCCTTCGCCGTCGCTTCGGGATCGTCGTGGTAGCCGTGCATCAGGCCGACCCCGCGGATCAGCAGTTCGCCGGTTTCCCCGCGTGGCAACGGCTTTCCGCCGGCATCGGCGATCAGCACCTCGCGGTCGCGGCTCGGTCGGCCGAGGCAGCCGGTGCCGACGGTCTCGTCGTGGTCGGCGACGCTCATCCGGATGTCGCCGCCGGTCTCGGTCATCCCGAACGCCTCGTACCACGGGACGCCCCAGCGTCGTTCCAGCTCGGCGTGCAGCTCGTGCGGGATCGCGGAGGCGCAGATCGCGCGGACGCGGTGGTCGCGGTCGGCGGCCGACGGCTCCTGCCGCAGCAGCAGCGTCGGCATCAGGCCCAGGCAGTAGAACCACGTGACGCCGTGCTCGCGGACCTTCGCCCAGAACGTGCTCGGGTGGAAGCGGTCGAGGACCACGAGGGTGGCGCCACCGGCGAGTCCCAGTGCGACGTTCCACTGTGGATCGATGTAGTGGAACGGCTGGGCGGTCAGGATCACGTCGTCCGCGCCGACGGCGGGGAAGTCGGTGGCCAGGCTCACGGACAGGGTGGTCCAGTACCGGTTCGGCAGCACGCAGCCCTTCGGCGCGCCGGTGGTGCCGGAGGTGTACTGGATGTTGACCGGTAGTTCGGGCACCGGGGTGAATTCCGGTGGTTCGGCGTCGGTGCGGAGTTCGTCCGGGGTGACGACCTCGGTCACCCCGATCCGGCCGAGCAGGTCCGTGAACTCCGCGGCGGCGACGACCAGTTTCGCGCCGGAGTGCCGGAGCACGTGGGCGCCGTCGAACTCCTGGTAGTTCGTGTTGACCGGCACCAGCTGCGCGCCGATCTTCGCCAGCGCCAGCCAGGTGAGCGGGAACGCGGGCACGTTCCGCAACATCACGGCGACCCGGTCGCCGGGGCCGATGCCGCGTTCGGCCAGCGCCGCGGCGATTCGTGAGCTTTCGCGATCGACCTCGGCGAACGTGAACGTCTGCTCCAGGTGATCGAACACCCAGGCCGTGCGCCCGGGCCACAGCGCGGCGGCCCGCGTGACGAGCTGGGCGAGGGTCCCGATCTCGGCGAGGGGTGTCACGTCCGGCTCCGGAAGGCTTCGGTGGACGCGGCGACCGCGGCCGAGTGCTCGGTGATCAGGGCGTGGCTGACCTCGAGTTCGAGGGCCGGCTCGAGGTCCGTGCTCGCGTCGAGAACGCGCTTCGCCATCGCCGCGGCGGCCGGCGGGTGCTCCGCGATCCGCTTGGCCCAGCTCAGCGCTTCGGCTCGCAGCCGCTCGGCGGGGACGGCCGCGTTGACCATGCCCAGCTCGGCGGCCTTCCGGCCGTCGAAGCGCTCGCCCAGCAGCAGGAGTTCCTTCGCCTTGAGCGGACCGACGAGCAGCGGGAGCAGCCGCGACGCCGCGCCGGTGACGCTGAGCCCCAGCGAGACCTCGGGGAACGCGAACACGGCGTCCTCGGCGGCCAGGATCAGGTCGCAGCCCAGCGCGAACTCCGCGCCGGCGCCGATCGCGTAGCCGTGCACCGCCGCGATCACCGGCTGCCGCAGTGCCCGCAGCCGTCGCGTGACGTCCTGGAGCCGGTCCAGCCGCGCTCGCGAATCCCCCTCGGGGGTGGGTTCCTTGAGGTCGTGCCCGGCGCAGAAGGCCCGCCCGTTGCCGGACAGCACGACGACGCGCGCGTCGCTGCGGGCGGCCGCGTCGAGCGCCGCGAGGAAGTCGTCGACCAGGACGGCGGCGACCGCGTTGAGCCGCTCGGGCCGGTTGAGCCGGATCTGCGCGATGCCGTCCTCGACGGCGAAGTCCACGGTGGGCATGCCGCCGATGCTAGACGTTCGATCGATCGATCGATAGTCTCGGGAGGATGCGGGTCGACACGGTCTACGAAAACGCCACGGTGTGGACGGGAACGGGCGTCACCAGCGCACTCGCCGTGCTGCACGGCCGGGTCGTCGCGCTGGGGGACGACGCTCTCGCGTTGTCCGCGCGGGCCCGCGTCGACCTCGGCGGCGGCTTCGTCGTGCCCGGCTTCCACGACGCGCACAACCACATGGCGTGGTTCGGGATGGGCCTGGACGACGTCCCGCTGGGTGGCTGCCGGAGCGTCGAGGAGGTCTACGACGCGGTCGCCGCGCGGGCCGCGACGCTCCCCGAAGGCAGCTGGGTGGTCGGGAGCGGGTACGACCAGAACAAGCTGGCCGGCGGGCACCCCGACCGCCACGGGCTCGACCGGGCCGCGCCGGGGATGCTCGTGCGGCTCAAGCACACGTCCGGGCACATGACCGTGGTCAACTCGGCGGTCCTCGACCGGCTCGACCTGGAAAACGTGCCGGTCGGCGGCGATGTCGTGCTCTCCGGCGGCTCGCCGACGGGGCTGCTGCGCGAGCAGGCCCAGCTGCTGCTGCGGCCGCTGACCTACCCGACGCCGGTGGAGCGCGTCGTGCGCGGCCTCGGCCGGGCGTCCGAGCAGTACCTGGCCGAGGGCATCACCAGCGTCCAGGAGGCCGGCATCGGTGGCGGGCTGGTCGGCGAGACGCCCGCGGAGCTGGCCGCCTACCAACTGGCGCGTGACCGCGGGGTGCTGCGCGTGCGCAGCACGGTGATGGTCGCCGCGAGCGTGCTGCACGACCTGCCGGACGGCGCCGGGTTCGGCCTCGACCTCGGCCTGCGCACCGGCCTCGGCGACGAGTGGCTGCGCGTCGGGCCGATGAAGCTGTTCGCCGACGGCTCGCTGGTCGGCCGGACCTGCGCGATGCACGAACCCTTCGACGGAGAACCGGACAACCGCGGCTACTTCCAGGTGCCCGAGGACGAGATCGCCCGCACGATCCGGCGCGCGCACGACGCGGGCTGGCAGATCGCGACGCACGCGATCGGTGACCGCGCGATCACGGTCGTCCTCGACGCGTACGAAGCCGCGTTGGCCGCTTCGCCGCGCACGGACCACCGGCACCGCATCGAGCACTGCGCGGTGCTTCAACCCGCGGAGCTGACTCGGCTCGCTTCGCTCGGGTTGATCCCTTCGCCGCAGGGACGGTTCGTCAACGAACTCGGCGACGGCATGCGCGCCGCGCTCGGCGAGCCCCGCGTCCCCTGGTGCTACCGGCTGCGAAGCGTCCTCGACGCGGGTTGCGTGCTTCCCGCGTCCTCGGACCGCCCGGTGGTGAACGGCGCTCCGCTGCTCGCGCTGGCCGACATGGTGCGTCGGCGTACGGCGTCTGGCGCGCCCTTCGCGCCCGAAGAGGCGCTGACGCCGGAGCAGGCGTTGCGCGCGTACACGTATGGCTCCGCCTACGCGACCTTCGCGGAGCGGGACCTGGGCACGCTGGAGCCCGGGAAGCTCGCCGACTTCGCCGTGCTGTCGGGATCGCCGCTGGAGGAGTCCGCTTTGGACGACCTGCGCGTGCGAGGCACCGCTGTCGGCGGCGAACTGCGTTACGAGGCGCCGTCGTGAGGCATCACCGCCTCCCGCCGCGGGACCGCGACGGCGGGGCGGCCGCCACGAACTCGAGTGCTTCCTCCGCCAGCCCGGCCCAGGGCTCGGCCGACCCCGCGTCCAGCGCCAGCCACTCCTTCATCGGGGTGCCCTTGTTGGCGTCGAAGCGCACCCCGTGCCCGGCGTCCACCAGCTCGTCCACCCTCGGTTTCGGCAGCTTCAGCACCAGCTGCCCCCGGACGAACATGGCGAAGATCCGGCCGTTCACGCGCACGGCGGTGCGCCCGAAGCCGCCGGTCGCGCCGGGTGGTGTGATGCCCGGCCGCGCGGTGAACTCGTCGACCAGGGCTTCGAACCGCTCCTCGGGTGACATGGCAGCACCTCCTCGTCCCCGACCGTAACGACCACCACCGACAGAAACGGGAGGCGAGATGCCCGTCCGCGACGCCGTCTTCGAAGACATCGAAGAGATCTGCGCGCTCATCGAGGAGCACGCCGTCTACGAGGAGAACCACGACCTCAAGCTGGACCGCGCCGAGATGAGCGGGCACCTGTTCGGGCCGGACCCGAAGGCGTGGGTGCTCATCGCGACCCCGCCCGGCGAGCCCGCCGCGGTGGCCGGCTTCGCCTTCTGCAGCTGGAACTTCTCCACCTGGGAGGCGCGGCCGGGGATCTGGCTGGACGACCTGTTCGTCCGGCCCGCGTACCGCCGCCACGGGCTCGGCCGCGAGTTGCTCGACGAGCTGCGCAACCGCACCACCGGACGCGTCGAATGGGACATGCAGGCGGGCAACGAGAAGGCGGAGGCGTTCTACACCCAGCTCGGCGCCGAACCCGTCCCCGGCTGGATCCGTTACCGCTGGCGAACGTGAACTTTCACGAGAAAGAACACCGCCCCGTATCGTATGCGGTATGGGAGACGGTTCGGTCCGGAGGTCCTCGTCCGTCGAGGACTACGTCCGGGTGATCTACGGCCTGGTCGAACGGGGTGAGGCGGTCACCAACACCTCGCTCGCCGGCCGGCTGGAGGTCAGCCCGTCCTCGGCGTCGGGGATGGTCACGAAGCTGTCCCAGCTCGGCCTGGTCACGCACGTGCCGTACCGCGGGATCGAGCTCACCGCCGACGGCAGGCTGCTCGCGCGGTCGGTGCTGCGGCGGCACCGGCTGATCGAGACGTACCTGGTCTCCGAGCTCGGCTACACCTGGGACGAGGTCCACGCGGAGGCGGACGCGCTCGAGCACGCGGTGTCGGACCGGCTGATCGAGCGCATCGCGGCGAAGCTCGGCAACCCGGTCCGCGACCCCCACGGCGACCCGATCCCGGCGCCCGACGGCAGCGTCGAGGAACTGCCGGTGCGCATCCTCGACGACCTCCCGCCGGGGGCGGTCGGCGAGATCGTCCGGGTCTGGGACACCGATCCGGAGCTGCTGCGCTACCTGACGGAACACGCCATCAACCTGGGCGAACGCATCGAGGTGGTGGAGCGTCAGCCGTTCGGGGGACCGATGGTGGTGAAGGTCGGATCGCCGCCCGACGCGGCCACGCACGCCATCGGCAAGGAGATCGCGCAGGCGCTCTCGGTCACCCTGCGCTGAAGGCCGGGTAGTTATGGATTCCTCTGCCGCGCAAGCGGTCAACGGAGGGCGAGCAGCTGAAACCTCTCGCAGCCACCCTCGCCATGAGACTTTGCCGAGCCCCTGACGTCCTCGGTCATGAAATCGGAGCCAGCGAACTCAGCTCCGGCGGCACCGGCCCGGGATGCACCACGCCCAGCCGTCGAGTGGCCCGCGTCATGGCCACGTAGAGATCGTTGGGCCCGTGGGGGCCGGCCGCGAGGATGGCCGCGGGGTCGGCGATCACGACCGCGTCGAACTCCAGGCCCTTCGCCTCGGCCGGGGTCAGCAGCACGACCTTGCCCGTCAGCTCCGGCGGTGCCGGCAGCGACAGCGCGGCCGCCAGCTCGCCGACCTCCGGCGCGATGATCGCCAGCTGTCCCTCGGTGTGCGCGTCGACCAGCGAAGCGAGCGCGCCCGGCACGTCCGCGGCCGGCAGGCGCCACGGCGTTTCGCCGCTCGCCCGCACCGAGCGCGGCGGCCGCAACGCCGGGTGGTGCGTGGCGAGCAGCTCCGCCGCGACCGTCATGATCTCCGCCGGTGTGCGGTAGTTGACGGTCAGCTCCGCGAGCCGGTGCGGCCGCGGCACCCGCTCCCACGACGCCGCGCCCGCCGCGCTCCCGGTCTGGGCCAGGTCCCCCACGATGGTCATCGACCTGGCGGGGCAGCGGCGGGCCAGCATCCGCCAGTCCATTTCGGACAGCTCCTGCGCCTCGTCGACCACGACGTGCCCGAACACCGGCACGCTCTCGCCGACCAGCGCGGCGACCTCGTCCAGCAACGGGATGTCCGCGGCACTCCACGGGCCCTCGACCACCTCCGCCGGAGTCAGCGGCGGCCACAGCTCGTCGAGGACGTCCTGGACACCGGGGTCGGCGAGCAGTGCCGTCCGCATCGCCTCCCGGTCCACGTCGTCCAGCAGGACCCGCGGGCCGTCGTCCTCCGGCCCGAGCACCACACCCGCCGCGGCCAGCGCACGCAGTTCGGCCTCGCCGAGCCGGCCGTCGGCACTCCCGCCGTCGAGCGCCTCGCCGGTCTCGGTGAACACGACCGCCTCCAGCCGGCCGGCCAGCTCCCTGGCCAGGGTGTCCACGACCTCCCGGTGGAACACCAGCCGCGCCGGGTTGTGCGGCAGCCCGGTCTCCCTGGCCTTCCGCACGGCCCAGCGCACCGCCGACGGATCCAGCCGCAGCACCTGCTGCTCGAACTCGACGTCCACCGGCTCCTCGGGGACCCGGACCGTGGCCCGCACCAGCCCGGCCAGCCGGGCCGCCATGTCCGCCCGGCCCTTGCGGACGGCTTCTTCGGGCGAATCCTCGGCGCTCACGACGCCAGAGACGAGGCCGGGGACGAGGTCGGGCACGGTCGCCGTCACCACCCGGTTCTCACCGAGGCCGGGGAGCACCTGGCCGATGTAGTCGAGGAACACCCGGCTGGGACCGATGACGAGCACGCCGCGGGTCCGCAGGTGCTCGTGCGTGTACAGCAGGTAGGCGACCCGGTGCAGGGCGACGGCCGTCTTGCCGGTGCCCGGCCCGCCCTGCACGACGAGCACGCCCTGGGCGTCGTCCCGGATGATCCGGTCCTGCTCGGCCTGCAGCGTCGTGACGATGTCCCGCATGCGCCCGGTCCGCTCCGCCGTCACCGCGGCGAGGAGCGCGGCCTCGCCGACCAGCCCGTCCCGGGGAGCGTCCGGATCGAGCAGTTCGTCGTCCAGGGCGACGACGGTCCGGCCGCGCGTGGTGATCCGCCGCCGGCGCACGACCTCTCCCGGCTCGACGGCGGTCGCGGTGTAGAAGGGCCGGGCGACCGGCGCGCGCCAGTCCACCAGCAGGGGCTCGTCGTCGTCCTCGAACAGCCCGAGCCGCCCGATGTAGGCACGCCGGCCGTCGGCCAGGTCCAGCCGGCCGAAGCACAGCCCCTCCTCGACCGCCGCCAGCCGCGTCACCTCCGCCCGCCACACGTCCGTCGCGTGCCCACGGGCGAGCGCGGCGGACGCCTCCGCCCGCAACGCGTCGAGGCGGGCGTAAAGAGCGTTCACGTAGTCCTGTTCAGCGGCGAGTTCGGTCACGCTGGAGAGCGTGCCCGCGATCTCGCGAGAAGTGCAGTCTTGTTCTTCTTGACAGCGTCAGCCGGGTGGCTTTCGCGGGAACCGGAGCGGCACTCGCAGGTGGGTGAGGGCCCTTCCGATCTTGCGGAGCGACGCCTACGCTCCAATGTTCGTATCGGGAGTGGTTCGGAGCGTTGTGATGACCGGTCGACGAACACGCACGATGGACCGGGGGGAACAGGCGGAGCTGAGCCAGCTGCTGGCCGCCGGGCCGTTCGAGGTGGCCCTGCGGGCGGCGATCCGGGCCCGCGGCCTCGGGCTCGATCGGATCCGCTATCGCTTGCGCGGCAGGGGAACCACGGTCAGCCTGGCCACCCTCAGCCACTGGCAGTCCGGGCGGTGCCGGCCGGAGCGGCCGGAATCGTTGGAGGCCTTGCGGAATCTCGAGGACATCCTGAACGTGCCGGACGGCTCGCTCAGCAAGCTCCTCGGGCCGCCCAGGGGCAGAGCGCGCTTCCACGCGCAGTCGCAGACGCTCAACTGAGCGGATTTTCCTTGGTGCCGCTCGGGTGAGCGGGCTCGCGTAGGGTCGCGCCATGCGAGCTGTGGTGATGGAGGAGTTCTGCGTCCCGCCCGTCGTGCGGGACGTGCCGGAGCCCGTGGCCGCGCCGGACGGCGCGGTGATCGAGGTCGACGCCACCGGCGTGTGCCGCAGCGACTGGCACACGTGGCAGGGCCACGACACCGCGGTGAAGCTGCCGCACGTCGCCGGGCACGAGCTCGCCGGCCGGGTCGTCGCGCTCGGCGCGGGCGTGCGCGGCTGGGAGCTCGGCGCGCGCGTCACCGTGCCGTTCGTCTGCGCCTGCGGGACATGCGCCCAGTGCGCCCGTGGTGACCAGCAGATCTGCGACCGCGAGTTCCAGCCCGGCGCGACGCACTGGGGTTCGTTCGCCGAGCGCGTCGCCATCGAACACGCCGAGACCAACCTGGTCGCGCTGCCGGACTCGCTCGGCGCCGCCGAAGCCGCCGCCCTCGGCTGCCGGTTCGGCACGGCGTTCCGCGCGGTGCTGCGGCAGGGCCGGGTGACCGCCGGGCAGTGGGTTTCGGTGTACGGCTGCGGCGGCGTCGGGATCTCGGCGGTGCTGCTGGCCGTCGCGGCGGGCGCGAAGGTGGTCGCCGTCGACGTCTCGCCGCCGGCGTTGGCGCTCGCCGAGAAGTCGGGTGCGGCGCTCACCGTCGACGCGTCGGCGTTCGAGGGCCCGGAAGCCGTCGCCGCGCACGTGCGGGAGCTGACGGGCGGCGGCACGCACGTCTCGCTCGACTGCCTCGGCTCGCCGTCGACCTGCGCGGCGTCGGTGGGCAGCCTCCGCAAGCGTGGCCGGCACGTGCAGGCCGGGCTGATGCCGCCGGCCCAGGGGATCGCGCCGATCCCCCTGCACCGGGTCATCGGCGGCGAGCTGGAGCTGGTCGGGATCCACGGGCTGGCCGCCCACGAATACCCGGAGCTCCTGCGCGTCGTCGAGACGGCCGGGATCGACCTCGCCGCGCTGATCGGGCGGCGGATCGGACTCGACGAGGTGCCGGCCGCGCTGGCCGAGATGAACGACCCCGTTCCGCCGCGGGCGGGCGTCACGGTCGTGACGTTCGGTGACTGATCCGCGTCGGTGTGGTCAAGTGACCCGTTCGTAGCTGATCCACCCTGGCATGTGACATTCAGGTGTGGGAATGTCTAGCTCGTGGTGGCCCATGGCGAGGGGAACCGGCCGCAGGAGCGTTCCGTTGGTCCGTTGGGACGCCTCCTGCGGCCGTTCGGCACCGTCGGGGCCACGTTCCGCGCTCACCGGGTGCTCCGGTCGATGATCACCGAGCGTGTGCGACGGGAGTCTCCGGCACAATCAAGGTGATGGACGCCCTCCTGCCCCGCCCGCGCGCCGAGATCGCGCCCGGCGCCGTGCACGTGCCCGGCTGGCTCGGATTCGAAGAGCAGCGCGAGCTCGTCACCGCCTGCCGCGGCTGGTCCGGCTACCGCCACACCCGGCTGCCCAACGGCGGCGTGATGTCGGTGAAGTCCGTCTGCCTCGGCTGGCACTGGTACCCGTACGGCTACTCGCGCACGACCGGCGACGGCACGCCGGTGCTGCCGTTCCCGGACTGGCTCGGCGACCTCGGCCGCCGCGCGCTGGCGGACGCGTATGGCGAACCGGCCGACGCCTACGCGCCGGACATCGCGCTGGTCAACTTCTACGACGCCACCGCGAAGATGGGGCTGCACCAGGACAAGGACGAACGCAGCCTGGCGCCGGTGGTGTCGCTCAGCCTCGGCGACGCGTGCGTGTTCCGCTTCGGCAACACCGAAACCCGCGGCCGGCCGTACACCGACGTCGAACTCCGCTCAGGCGACTTGTTCGTGTTCGGCGGCCCGTCCCGGCTCGCCTACCACGGCGTGCCGAAGACGTTGCCGGGCACGGCGGATCCGGCGCTGGGCCTGGCCGGGCGGCTGAACATCACGCTGCGGGTGTCGGGTTTCCGGTAACTCTGTGAAGTTTTCCTCGCTATCCGAATATTTGATATCGTTAATTTCGAGCCTTTCGTCGAAATTAACCTAATCGCCTTTTGCTGCCAATGAGACGGGCTCTGGTATGCAACTTATCCACCGGTACATTGGCGATCTGGTTCGAACGTCGCATCGATCGAGCTCAAGGCGCTCACCAGGGCGTTGGCGACAGCTGGGTCGGTAGGCGGCAACGACCCATCCAAGACTGGACAAATATTGGACAGATCCTGGTCAGCAACTGTCCGATAGCTGCGAGACCGGTAACGGTGCCGTAAGTCTTGTCTCTGCGATCTGTCTGTTGACCCAGGCGGTCTCGCGGAGGGGGTCTCCAGTTGCAGCTGGCGACCCCCTCGAATCTGTCACCACTGTACTACTCTGTGTAGTCAAACTTCCCTTTTGCGCGTGCTTCGCGTAAGAATTATCACGTCCACGTGGTCGGAGCTGCAACTCCGATCGCACTTGTTGGACAACGCCTGGGTCGCAGAGTGGAAGGGATCGTGACGTAGTGTTACCACCTCGCGGGAAGAAATCCTGCACTCCAGATCTTGATTCGTCAGAACCTGAGGGTCTGTCACGACGGACGATCATCATCGTCATCGCGATCCAGGGCTTCACAGGGTTCTTGATCACTCGTGGCTATACGCTCGAGGCGGCACTCGCTGCGTCCGGCGGTAGCTGCGTGCTCGCGAGTCAAGTTGCACGTCGGCTCGGCAGGTGCCAGCCTCGTTGGATCGTCTGAACAACGGCCGTGCGGAAGCCTTTGTTTATTCCGATGAGAAATTCCAGCGGGACAAGCTTCCGTACGGCCGGTCTCTCGGTCGCCTCTCAGGTAATGTATTGGGGGCTATGAATGATTGCCCTCAGTGTTGCTGAAATGGTCGACGAGTTGAAGGTCCTGCGCAAAGGAAGAGCAGTTTTTGGTACTCCGCTCGGGGATCGGGTGGGTCCCGTTTTGCGTACCGCATGTGGCATTTTGGAAGATGACGACACTGTGGCGATGCGGCGTAAACTTGTCGACAAGTTGCGGCCACTGGTCGAGTCGTTGCCGGACGATCTGAAGATCGCTCTGCTCGCTGCGTTCGCATTGGATGAGCGGGCGCGCAAGCCATTCTACCAGGAACGGGTGCACTGGGCGGCGATCACGCTGGACCGCGACGACCGGACTGTGCGCCGCCGGATCGACGAGGGAATCGAACAGGTCGCCGCACTGGCCATCGCGGCAGCCGAACCCGAGTCGGGGCCGCGCTATCCGAGCCGCAGCTGGCACACCGAAGAACTGCGCGTCACGCTGGCGCTCGACCAGCCGGTGGCGGAGGCGTTCGAATTCCGTCGAGTGGTCGTCGATGCGAGCGAAATCGTCGAACTTGATCTGGCGTTGACGCTGAACGTGAGCGGCGAATTCGGGGAATCGGTGCGCGAATCCGATCTCGAGGTGGATGTGTTCCATGGAGGTTTGCTGGCTAGTCGCGAGATGGAGTCGAGCGACCGGGTCGGCTTGTCCTTGCGCCTGCCGAAACCGTTGCGCCGCGGCGAGCGGCATGAGATCGGCCTCCGGTTCCGGGCGACCATGCGCGAGCCGCACTACGTTTGCGTGCCGCGGCACCCATGCGATCTGTTTGATCTGCACATCCGGTTCGGTGAACGCGTACCAGACCAGATCGTGCGGCTGGAAAAAGCGTTCCAGGCTGACGCGCGTGACCGCGCACCGCGCGGCGACGTGCTCAGGACCGACGATGCCGGCGAGGTACATGTCCGGTTTAGGCACCTCGTGCCAGGTTTCGCCTATGGGGTTCGGTGGAGTACTGATACAGCCGAGGGATTACAGACGCACTAAACGTAGTTGCGTGACTACTGTCTAGCCGCGGCTCGCGCTGCGGGTTTCTAGTAACTAGTCCTCTGTGGACTCTTCGTGGTCTTCTTCCGGCACCACGATGAGCCGGACGGCCATTGCGCGCGAGCCTTCCGGGTGCTTTCCCGGCTCGGTGACGTACTTCCACACCAGGTTCTGGTACTCCTCGACGAACGATGTGATCTGTTCTTTCGTCAGGTGCAGGCCGCCGCGGTAGATCTGGTTCCAGCCTCCCGAGCTGTCGTAGCCCACGTACGCCCGCGTGACCAGGCCCAGGTCGTGACTCAGCTTGAACGCGCCGAGCTTGAGCATCGCTTCGCGCTCGTCCGGCGTCAGTTCGAGGCCGGGCGGGGTGTAGATGTCCTTCGGCCGCGACTTCCACCAGCGCTCGCGGCCGTCTCCGCGGTCTTCGATCTCTTCGATCAGCTCCAGATTGGCGAGCTTGCGGAGGTGGTAGCTGGTCGTCCCGGTGCTCTCGCCGAGGGCCTTCGCGACGCTCGTCGAGTTCGCCTCGCCGTGTTTGCCCAGGTAGGACAGGATGTCGCGGCGCACCGGGTTGGCGAGGGCCTTGGAGAAGGCCTTGAGATCCGCGCCGGTGAGCACGCGCTTCGGAGGACGTTCGACCATGCCCGCAGCCTACTACAGAGACTGTTTGCAAAAAACCTCTGCAATCGGCTACCTTGGTTTCGAGGGGTTACGAGACTTCGGGGGTTTCGATGCGCAAGGTCTTCTGGGCGGCGGGGTTGTGCCTGCTGCCGTGGATCGCGGTACTGGGGATGACACTGCCGGACGTTTACGCGGCACAGCACTGGCGGCTGGCCTGGACGGGCTTGGACGCGGCGGAGGCGATCGGCCTGCTGGCCACGGCCTGGCTGCTCGGGCGCGGCGACCCGCGGACGCCGTTCGCCGCGATCGGCACGGCGACACTGCTGCTGACCGACGCCTGGTTCGACGTCGTGACGGCGGGCGACGACGTCGTGTTTTCGCTGCTCATGGCCGGTCTGGAGGTGCCGTTGGCGCTGGCGTGCCTGTCCGTCGCGGCCTCGCGCCCCGCGGTCCCGGCGCATGTCTGAGCTGGACGCGCGGCTGCGCGACGAGATCGACGACCAGGTCGCGGAGGCCTTCGACGCCTGCCTCGCCGAGCGCCTGGCCGAGCCGGGACCACTGCGGACCGCGCTGCGGCGCGGACGCTCGTGGCCGTTGTGGCTCGCGATCGTGGTCACGAACGTCGCCTGGCTGGTGGTCGTGAGCGGCAAGCCGTAGCGGCCTGCCGCTCACGACGCGGGACGAAAGCGCACGGTCTGACCGGGGCGTAGCTGGGCCGCGAGGTCGAGATCGTCTTCCTCCACGACGGCGATCACCGGGTAGCCGCCGGTCGTCGGGGAGTCCGCGTGGAACAGGATCGGCCGGCCCGACGGCGGCACCTGCAGCGATCCGGGCACGCACGCCTCGGACGGCAGTTCGTCGTGCCGGAGCCGCTCCAGCGGTGGTCCGGTGAGCCGGATGCCGACGCGGTCCGAGTCCGGCGACACCGTGTACACAGTGGACAGCAGCCGGTCCGGTGCCGCGAACCAGTCGCGACGCGGTCCCGGCGTCACCCGCAGGACCGGCGCGTCCGGCAAGGCCGCGCGCGGCGCGAGGTCCACCACCGGAAAGCCGCCGGGGGAGCCCACCGGCAGCAGCATGCCGCCGGCGAGCGGCGGCGGCCCCAGCTTTCCGAGCGTGTCGGTCGCCCGCGAGCCGAGCACCGGCGGCACGTCGATTCCGCCGCGCACCGCGACGTAGCAGCGCAACCCGGTGGACGCCGTGCCCAACGCGAGTTCTTCGCCCGCCCGCAGGGTGATCGGCGCATTCGGGCCCGCGGCCCGGCCGCCCGCCGTGACCGGACAACCGGCGCCGGTGACCGCCACCGTGGTGAGCCCCGAGGCACGCAGCACCAGCCCGCCGAGGGTGACCTCCAGCGCGGCGGCGCCCGGTTCGTTCCCGACCAGCCGGTTGGCCAGCCGCAGCGACGTCCGGTCCGCGGCGCCGGACCGGCCGACGCCGAGCGCCGCGTGCCCCGGACGGCCGAGGTCCTGCACGGTCGCCGCGAACCCCGGCCGGACGACTTCGAGCTTCACGGCGCCACCGCCGCGAAGCGGACCCGGGTGCCCGGCGGCAGCAGGTTCGGCGGGTCGCGTTCGACGTCCCACACCGGCACGTCCGTCCGCCCGAGCAGCCGCCAGCCGCCGGGGGACGCGCTCGGGTACACCGCGGTGTACTCGCCGGCGATCGCCACCGAGCCGGGCGGGATGCGGGTGCGCGGCGAGGAACGGCGGGACACGTGCAGGACCGGGTCCGAGCCCGACAGGTAGGCGAACCCCGGCGCGAACCCGCAGAACGCCGAGACGTACGAACCCGTGCTGTGGCGCGCCACCACCTCGGCCACGGTCAGTCCCGTGTCCGCCGCGACGTCGGCCAGGTCCGCGCCGTCGTACACCACCGGGATCACCACCTCGCGCGCTTCGGTCGCTCGACTGTCCACAGGGGACACCTGACGCAGCAGGGCACCCAGGCGGTCCACGTCCGTCACCGTCGGGTCGAAGCGGACCAGCAGCGTCCTGGCCGCCGGGACCAGCTCGACCACCCCGTCCGGCGGCGCCTGCGTCAACGCCGCCTGGAAGCCCAGCACGTCGCCGGTCTCCACCAGCACCGCGCGCCGCCCGCACGGCAGCAACCGGACGGTCATCCGGTGAACGCGGCGAGCGTGACGTCCGCGGCGGCCAGGCCGTCGCGGATCCGGCGGGCGAGTTCGACCGCGCCCGGCGTGTCCCCGTGCACGCACAGGGAGTCCGGGCGCAGGTCGAGCTTGCCGCCGTCCGCCGTCACGACTCCGCCACCGGTCGCCATCGCCACCGCCCGCTCGGCCACGGCGGAAGCGTCGTCCAGGACCGCGCCCGGCTGCTTGCGCGACACGAGCCTGCCTTCCGCGGTGTAGGCCCGGTCGGCGAACGCCTCCGCGTAGGCCACCACGCCGGCTTTTTCCGCCTCCCGCCGCATTTCCGAGTCCGGCAGGCAGAGCAGCGCGAGCGCGGGGTCGTACCGGCGCAGGCCGTCGACGATCGCCGCCGCCTGCTCCGGATCGGCCGCCGCGGTGTTGTACAACGCGCCGTGCGGCTTCACGTAGGTCACGTGGCTGCCCGCCGCGCGGGCGAACGCGTCGAGCGCGCCGATCTGGTAGAGCACGTCGTTCGCCAGGTCGGCCGGCGCGACGTCGAGCGCGCGCCTGCCGAACCCGGCCAGGTCGCGGTAACCGACGTGCGCGCCGATCGCGACACCGCGCTCCGCCGCCAGTTCACACACCCGCCGCATCACCGACGGGTCGCCGGCGTGGAAGCCGCACGCGACGTTCGCGCTGGTCACGATGTCGAGCATGGCTTCGTCGTCGCCCATCTTCCAGGCGCCGAAGCCCTCGCCGAGGTCACTGTTCAGATCCATCTCAGCCCACCCGGTATTCGCTGTCGTGCCGGTCCGTGATGAACATGTACCCCGGCGCGTGCGTGATCGCGAACGGGGGCCGCGAAGCCATCAGCGCCGCCTGCGGCGTGACCCCGCAGGCCCAGAACACCGGGACGTCACCCGGTTCCGCGTCCACCGGATCGCCGAAGTCCGGCCGGGAAAGGTCTTCGATGCCCAGCGCGCGCGGATCGCCGATGTGCACGGGGGCGCCGTGCACGGCCGGCATCGTCCGGGTGATCCGGATGGCGTCGTCGACGCGGTCCTCCGGGATCTGCCGCATCGACACCACCATCGGGCCGAACAACCGCCCGGCGGGCTCGCACTGCCGGTTCGTCACGTACATCGCGACGTTGCGACCCTGGTCGACGTGCCGCAGCGGGACACCCTCGGCGGCGAGCGCCGTCTCGAACGTGAAGCTGCAGCCGATGGAGAAGGCGACCATGTCGCTGCGCCACAGCCCGGTCGCGTCCGACACTTCGCCGGCCAGCACGCCGTTCTGCCAGATCCGGTAGCGCGGCAGGTCGGTGCGCAGGTCCGCGTCCTCGGCGAGGCGGGTGCCCGGGTCACCGGGGTCGGTGACGTCGAGCAGCGGGCACGGCTGCGGGTTGCGGGTGCAGAACAGCAGGACGTCGTAGGCCCAGTCCTCGGGCACGGCGATCAGGTTGGTCTGGGTGAAGCCGTTGGCCCAGCCCGTGGTGGGGTGGGCGGAGCCGCGGCGGAACACCTCGCGGGCTTGCGCGGGGGTGAACGTCGCGGGTTCGTCAAAGGTCGTCATGAGTTCCCCCTCAATCAACGAGTTCGATGCCCCGGGTCTCGGGCAGGCCGAGGAGCGCGAGCACGGCGATGCCGTAGCCGAGCGCGCCGAACACGATCGCGCCGCCCGCGCCCATGAAACCGACCACAGTCGGGAAGATCGCGCCGACCGCGCGGCCGAAGTTGTAGGTGAAGCCTTGCCCGGTCCCGCGCAGCGCCGTCGGGTACAGCTCGGCGAGGAACGCGCCGAAGCCGCTGAAGATCGCGGACATCGAGAAGCCGAGCGGGAAGCCGAGCACCAGCACGAGCCCGTTGGCGCCCTTGGGGATCTGCGTGTACGCGACGATCAGCGCGGCCGAGAGCAACGCGAACGTCAGGAAGGTCTTCTTGCGCCCCAGCAGGTCCGTCAGGTAGCCGCCGCAGACATACCCGACGAAGGCGCCGGTGATCAGGAACGCGAGGTAGCCGCCGGTGCCGATCACGGTCAGCTCGCGCGTCTTCTTCAGGTAGGACGGCAGCCACGTCGAGATCGTGTAGTACCCGCCCTGGACGCCGGTGGCCAGCAGCGCGGCGAAGAACGTCGTGCGCAGGAGGTCGCCCTTGAAGATCTGCGTCAGCGTGCCCTTGACGGGTGCGGCGAGCCGGCGTTCCTCCGCGCGCGGAGCGTCCTTGACGCTGCGGCGGATCCAGAGCACGAACAGGGCCGGGATGACGCCGGTCCAGAACATGATGCGCCAGGCCACGTCGTCGCTCGCGAAGCTGAACACGACGGTGTAGACGACGACGGAAAGGCCCCAGCCGACCGCCCACGCGCTCTGCACGAACGCCACGGTCCGGCCGCGGTAGCGGGCCTGCGAGTACTCGGCGACCAGCGCCGCGCCCGCCGCCCACTCGCCGCCGAAGCCCAGGCCCTGCAGGGCGCGGAAGATCAGCAGCGTCTCGAAGTTCGGCGCGAACCCGCAGAGCACCGTGAAGATCGTGTACATCGCGATGGTGATCTGGAGCGTGCGGACGCGGCCGATCCGGTCGGCCAGCATGCCGGCCCCCACCCCGCCGACGGCCGAGACGACCAGCGTCGTCGTGCCGAGCAGGCCGGCTTCACCGCTCGAAATGCCGAAGTACGCGGTGATCGCGGCCAGGCCGAGCGGCAGGGTCTGGTAGTCGAACGAGTCCAGGCCGTAGCCGCCGAACGCGCCCACGAAGGCGCGGCGGCCGCGTTTGCCGAGCGTGCGGAACCAGTCGAACGGGCGGGCCTCGGTAGCGGTTGTGGCAGTCATGGGCACCTCCTGGCCAGTGTCTCTCATCGTGGTGCGCCTCACACGGTAGAGATTGTTGAACAATTCCACAAGATGGCAATTGGATCGTCACCTGAGTGGTGGGTACCATCGTTCACGTGGTCATCGAAGACAATGGAGTCCCGGGAGTCCCGGACCTGGCGGCCGACCGTGGCCTGGTCAGCCGCAAGAGCACGGCCGAGCGCGTCGCCGGTGTCCTCCGCAAGCGCATCGCGGAGGGCTACTTCCTCCCCGGCGGCCGGCTCTCGGAACAGGACATCGGCAACGCCCTCGGCGTCTCGCGCAACACGCTCCGCGAGGCGTTCCGGCTGCTCACGCACGAACGGCTGCTCGCCCACGAGCTCAACCGCGGGGTCTTCGTCCGCATCCCGAGCGTCGAGGACGTCGTCGACATCTACCGCGTCCGCAAGATCATCGAGTGCGCGGCGGTCCGCGGGGTGACGGCGAAGCCCGCGTCCTTCCCGCGGATCAAGGAGAAGGTCGACATCGGGGACGAGGCCGCCCGCACCGGCAACTGGAAGGACCTCGGCACCGCGAACGTCTGGTTCCACCAGGAGCTGGCCGCGCTGTCGGGCAGCGAGCGCGTCAACGAGCTGGTCGGCAGGCTGACCGCCGAGCTGCGGCTGGTGTTCCACATCATGGCCGAGCCGCGCCGCTTCCACGAGCGCTACCTGCCGCGCAACCACGAGATCCTCGACAGCATCGAGGCCGGCGACGGCCCGGGCGCGGAGCAGCTGCTGATGAAGTACCTGGAAGACGCGGAGGAACAGCTGGTCGGCGCGTACGCCGACCGCGCGGTCGCGGCCCGGGCGGCGGTCGCGGCGGAGCAGTCCTGAGCGGCTGAGCGCCTGAGCGCCCCAATGTGGCGTTGGGTGCATCTGACGCACCCAATGTGGCGTTGGGTGCATCTGACGCACCCAATGTGGCGTTCGGGGTGCCCGGCGCCGCTTTGGGGTTTTTGTACCGATTACGGGGGGTTTGAATCGTGCCTGTTCGGGCATTGTCGCCGTCCGGACGGGCCGAGCGCTGCCCGGACGTGATCCTTCCCGGGTAACCTCGATGAGGTTTCGCCGCCGGAGACCCCCAGCGGCAGGCGGGACCAATGCTGCCGGGTCGCTGCCTCCCCAGAGCCGTGGCCCGGCAGCCCCTCCTCCGCAAAGCCGTGAATGTCGCATTGAGGGACTTCACCCTTCTTGACCGACACCGTGTCGGTGTCGTCCGCGTCCTTGATGGCTTCGCCGGTCTTC
>NZ_JBFBBN010000071.1:0-44043 GCF_040682715.1 Amycolatopsis sp. NPDC051128
TCACCTACGGGTGCGTGACCATGACGGTCGGCACCACCGCGATGGCGGGAGTGCCGTCCGTCCCCCGCTCGTGGATCATCGTGGGCAGCGCGGGCTCAAGGCGGCCTACGTCTCCGGCGAGCTGCCGCCGCGCAGCACGGTCGTGCGCGAAGACGGGCAGAAGCTCGGCGTGCTGCCGTTTTCCCTCAATGCGACATTCACGGACCAGCGGAAGTCGCCGCGGCGATGCGCACCGCCGCGGCCGAAGCCCGCGCCACGCTGAGGGTCGAGGGCGGTCCGCTCGTCGCGGCCGTGCTGGTCACGTCCGGGCAGCGGCCGCCCCGCCTGCTTTTGGTCGTCCACCACCTGGTGGTCGACGGCGTGTCGTGGCGAATCCTGTTCGACGACCTGGAAACCGCCTGCCGCCAGGCGGCCGCGGGCCGGCCGGTCGACCTCGGTCCGGCGCCCGCGAGCTACCTGCGCTGGGCGGACCGCCTCGCCGGGCACGCCCGCGCGGGCGCCTTCGACGCCGAACTGCCGTACTGGGCCGAAGTGCTCGACGGCGTCGTCGCGGACCTCCCCGTGGACGCGGCGGGGGACACCACCGCCGGCCACGCCCGCACGGTCACGGTCCGCCTGGACACCGGCACCACCGACGCCCTGCTGCACCAGGTTCCCGAGGTCTACCGCACGCAGGTCAACGACGTCCTGCTCAGCGCGCTCGGCCGGGTGCTGGCCCGCTGGACCGGACGTGAGCGGGTCCTGCTCGCGCTGGAGGGACACGGCCGGGAGGAGCTCTTCGAGGACCTCGACCTCTCCCGCACGGTCGGCTGGTTCACCGCCGAGTACCCGGTCGCGCTCACCATCCCGGCCGCCGAAGACTGGGGAACGACGCTGAAGTCGGTCAAGGAGCAGCTGCGGGCCGTGCCCGGCAAGGGGATCGGCTACGGCGCGCTGCGGCAGCTGACGCCGGGCTCGCCCCTGCGCGACGGTCCCGTTCCGCAGATCTCGCTGAACTACCACGGCCAGTGGAGCGCCGGCGGCGCCGAGCCGGGCGGGCTGTACCGAGCCTGGGGCGGCGACCTGGGTGCTGACGTGGACCCGCGGCGGTCGCGCAGTCACCTGCTCGACGTCGTGGGCATCGTCGACGACGGCAGGCTCGAACTGGCGTGGACCTATTCACCCGAGGTGCACCACGAAAGCACCGTCCGGGGGCTCGCCGAGCAGCTCACCGAGGCGCTGCGCGAGATCGTCGCGCACTGCGCCGGCCCCGGGGCGGGCGGCCGCACTCCCGCCGACTTCCCGCTCGCCCGGCTGAGCCAGGCCGAACTGGACGCCGTGGCCGGCGACGGCCGCGGCGTCGAGGACCTCTACCCGCTGACGCCGCTGCAGGCCGGCATGGTGTTCCACACCCTGCTCGACGGCGACTCCCCGGCCTACTTCGAGCAGGTTCGCGTGCGCCTGGCCGGGATCGCCGATCCGGCAGGCCTCGCCGCGGCCTGGCAACGGGTGGTCGACCGCACCCCGGTGCTGCGCACCCGGCTGGTCCTGACGGGCGTCGAAGAACCCGTCCAGGTGGTGGACCGCACGGCCAAGCTGCCGGTCACCCACCACGATTTCCGCGACCTCGACCCGGCGGCGCGGGAGGCCGCCGTCCGGTCGGTGGTCGAGGCCGACCGCGCCGTCCCCTTCGACCTGGGGCGGGCACCGCTGACCCGGCTCGCGATCGCCGCGCTGCCCGGCGACGAGGTGGAGCTGGTGTGGACCTCCCACCACGTCCTGCTCGACGGCTGGAGCTCCGCCCAGGTCTTCGCCGAGGCCTGCGAGCAGTACGCCGCGACGGTCGCCGGCACCCGGCCGGCCCTGGTCACCCGCCGCCCCTACCGGGACTACCTCGGCTGGCTGGCGGAACGGGACCAGGCACGCGCCGACGAGTTCTGGCGGGCCACCCTGGCCGGCTTCGACGCTCCGACCGCGTTGCCCTACGACCGCCCGCCCGCCGAAGCCCACCGGTCCCGGTCCACCGACTCGGTCCGGACGGAGCCCGCCCCGGCAACGACGCTGCGGCTGCGGGAGTTCGCCCGCACCCACGGCCTCACCGTCAACACCGTCGTGCAGGGCGTTTGGGCGCTGCTGCTGTCGATGCTCTCCGGCGACCGGGACGTGGTGTTCGGCACGACCGTCTCGGGCCGCCCGGCCGACCTGGCCGGCGTCGAAACCATGATCGGCATGTTCATCAACACCATCCCCACCCGCGTCCGCGTCGACGGCACGCGGCCGGTCGGACGGTGGTTGAAGGAACTGCAGGCGGCGCAAAGCGATGCCCGCGACCACGACTTCGTGTCGCTGGGCCGGCTGCGGCCGCTCAGCGACGTGGCCGCCGGGCAGAACCTGTTCGACAGCATGGTGGTGTTCGAGAACTACCCGATCAGCGAGCCGGCCACCACGGGCGCGCCCCGGGTCCTCGCGGTCACTTCGGCGGACGCCACCAACTTCCCGCTGTGCCTGCGCGCGTCCCTGGACGACAGCCTCGTCCTCGACCTCGCCTACGATCCGGCCCTGTTCGACGCCGCCTCGATCACGGCGATGACCGACCGGCTGTGCCTGCTGCTCGACGCCGTCACCGCCGATCCCGCCCGCCCGCTGGCGCGGGTGCCGTGGGTCGACGGCGCCGAACGCGCCCAGGTGCTCGCCGACGCCCACGGTCCCGGCGCGGCCGCGCCCGCCGCCACGGTGACCGCGTTGTTCGCCGCCCAGGCGGCCCGCACGCCGTCGGCTCCCGCGGTGCTCGCCGTCGACCGGACCCTGACCTACGCCGAGCTCGACGAGCGGGCGAACCACCTGGCGCACCGGCTGGTGGAGCTGGGGGTCCTCCCGGAGGACCGCGTCGGCCTGCTGCTCGAGCCGTCCGTGGACCACGTCGTCGCCGAGCTCGCCGTGCTCAAGGCGGGCGCGGCCTACGTGCCGCTGGACACCCGGGCCCCGCACGAGCGGCTGCGGGCCGTGCTCGCCGAGGCCGCGGCGCCGGTCGTGGTGGCCGGCGCGACCTGGGTGACGACGGCCGAGACCGTCCACAGTGGACCTACGTTGACGGTCGGCGAGCAGCGGGCGCCGTCCGCGCCGGACCGTACCGCCGACCCCGGCAACCTCGCCTACGTCATGTACACGTCGGGATCCACCGGCGTCCCCAAGGGCGTCGCGGTGTGCCACCGCGACGTCACCGCGCTGGCCCAGGACAGCCGGTTCACCGGCGGCGCCTGCACCCGGGTGCTGGCCCACTCGCCGCTGGCCTTCGACGCCTCCACCTTCGAACTGTGGGTCCCGTTGCTCGGCGGTGGCGCCGTGGTGCCGGCCGGCACCCCCGACCTGACCGTGGAATCGTTGCGGCGCGCGGTGTCCACGCACGGTGTGACGGCGGTGTGGCTGACCGCGGGGCTGTTCCGCCTGCTCGCCCAGGACGCCCCGGACGCCCTGCGCGGCCTGCGCGAGGTGTGGACCGGCGGGGACGTCGTCCCGCCGGCCGCGGTGCGCGCCGTCCAGGCCGCCTGCCCCGGCCTCGTCGTGGTCGACGGCTACGGCCCCACCGAAACCACCACCTTCGCCACCTCCTTCCGGATGCCCGGCACCGCCGCCGTGCCCGAGCCGGTCCCCATCGGCCGCCCGCTCGACGGCGTCCGCGCCTACGTGCTGGACCAGGCCCTGCGCCCGTTGCCGCCGGGGGCGCCCGGCGAGCTGTGCCTCGCCGGACCCGGCCTGGCGCGCGGCTACCTCGGCCGCCCGGGCCCGACCGCCGACCGCTTCGTCGCCGACCCGTTCGGCGCGCCGGGGGAGCGGATGTACCGGACCGGCGACGTCGTCCGGCGCGGCGCGGACGGCGAACTGGTGTTCCTCGGCCGGTCCGACGACCAGGTCAAGCTGCGCGGGTTCCGGATCGAACCCGCCGAGGTCGAAGCCGTGCTGGCCGCCCACCCGGCGGTCGGGCAGGCGATCGCGACGGTGCACACCGACCCCGCCGGCACCCGGCGCCTGGTCGCCCACGTCGTCGCCGCGCCCGGCCGCGCCGCCGACCCGGGCGAGCTGCGCGCGCACGCCGCCGAGACCCTGCCCGAGTACATGGTGCCCGCGGTCGTCACCGTCCTGGACGCCCTTCCGTTGAACCGCAACGGAAAGGTCGACCGCCGCGCGCTGCCCGCGCCGGACGGCCCGCCCGCCCCGCGGCGCGCGTACGTCCCGCCCGCCACCGCCACCGAACGGGCCGTCGCCGAAATCTGGCAGCGGCTGCTCGGGGCCGAGCGGGTCGGCAGGCAGGACAACTTCTTCGAGCTCGGCGGTGACTCGATCCTCAGCATCCGGCTCGTTTCGCGGCTGCTGGCCGAGTTCGCCGTGTCGATGTCCCCGCGGGCGGTGTTCGCCCACCCGACGGTCGCCCGGCTCGCCGCCGCGATCGGCACCGTCGGCGTGGCCCGCACCGCCGCCGACCCGATCCCCGCCGTGCCCCGCGACCACGAGCTGCCCCAGTCCTTCGCCCAGCAGCGGCTGTGGTTCCTCGACGAGTTCGAGCCCGGCGGCACCGAGTACGTCACCAGCACGGCCGTGCGCCTGCGCGGCGAGCTGGTCGTCGACGCGCTCGCCGAGGCCTTCACCGGCCTGGTGGCGCGGCACGAGCCGCTGCGCACCACGTTCGCCTCGGTCGACGGGAACGGTGTCCAGGTCGTGCACCCGCCGGCCCCGGTGCCGGTGCCGGTCACCGACCTGACCGGCCGCCCCGACGGCGCCCGGGAGGCGGCGCTCGCCGAAGTCCTGCGCGCCGACGGCGAGCAGCCGTTCGACCTCCGCGAAGGCCCGCTGCTGCGGGTGAAGCTGATCCGGCTGGCCGCGCGGGAGCACGTGCTCGCCCTGACCGTGCACCACATCGTCACCGACGGCTGGTCGAACGGGCTCATCGCGGAAGAGATCAGCCTCCGCTACACCGCCGCGCTGCGCGGCGAGCCGGCGGACCTGCCGCCGCTGCCCGTGCAGTACGCGGACTTCGCCGCGTGGCAACGCGGCCTGCTCGCCGAGCGGGTGCTCGCCGGCCAGGTCGCCTACTGGACCGAGCGGCTGCGCGACCTCGCGCCCCTGGAGCTGCCCACCGACCGGCCCCGGCCGCCGGTGCGCACCACCAGCGGCGCGACCCGGGAGCTGGTCGTCCCGGCGGCGGTGACCGCCCGGCTCGAGCAGGTGAGCAGGCAGCGGGAGACGACCCTGTTCACCACCCTCGTCGCCGCCTGCCAGGTGCTGCTCGGCCGCTGGTCCGGCCAGGACGACGTGGCCGTCGGCACGGTCACCTCCGGCCGCGAGCGCGCCGAACTCGAGAGCCTCGTCGGGTTCTTCGTCAACACCCTGGTCCTGCGGTCCCGGGTCCGCCCGGGCCTGCACTTCACCGAGTTCCTCGACGAGGTCAGCGCCGGCGTCCGGGCCGCGTTCGACCACCAGGATCTGCCGTTCGACCGCGTCGTCGACGCCGTCCAGCCCGGCCGTGACCCCAGCCGCACCCCGCTGTTCCAGGCGATGGTCGTGCTGCAGAACGCGCCGCGGGAACCGGCCCGGCTGCCCGGCATCGAGACCGAGGACGTCGCGCAGCCCGCGACGGCGGCGAACTTCGACCTCACCATCGAGTTCCAGCCGGACGGGGAAGCGCTGCGCGCCGCCCTGACCTACAACACCGACCTGTTCGACGGCGAGACGATCGACCGCCTCGCCGAGCACCTGAGCGTCCTGCTCGCGGGCATCGCCGAGAACCCCGCCCGGCCGCTGGCGCGGCTGCCGCTGCTCGGCGCGGCCGAACGCCGCCGGCTGCTCGGCGCCTGGAACGACACCGGCCGCGAGGTGGGGCCGGGCACGCTGCCCGAACGCGTCGAGGCCAGGGCCCGGCGGACTCCGGACGCGATCGCGGTCGTCTCGGACGAGCACGGCACCCTCACCTACGGCGAGCTCGACGCCCGCGCCGAACGGCTGGCCCGGGTGCTCGCCGGGCACGGCATCGGCCCCGAGCGGATCGTGGCGCTGGCCCTGCCCCGCTCGGTGGACATCCTCGTCGCGCAGCTCGCCGTCCTGAAGACGGGCGCGGCGTTCCTGCCGGTGGACCCGACCTACCCCCTCGAACGCATCACCTTCATGCTCGCCGACGCCCGCCCGGCCCTGGTGCTCACGCTCGACGCCCTCGCCCCGCCGGTCCCGGACGGCATCCCGGTGCTCTCGCTGGACGATCCGGCCGCGCTCGCCGCGGACCCGGGGGACCTGCCGGCACCGCCTCGGCCGGGCAACCCCGCGTACGTGATCTACACGTCCGGCTCGACCGGCCGCCCCAAGGGCGTGGTCGTCACCCACGCCGGGCTGGCGAGCTTCGCCGAAGCGGAGGCCGAGCACCTGCGCGTCGGCGAGGGCGACCGCGTCCTGGCCTACTCCTCACCGAGCTTCGACGCCGCGGTGCTCGAGCTGTGCCTGGCCCTGCCCGCCGGCGCGGCGCTCGTGGTGGTCCCGCCCGAGCCCCTGCTGGGGGAGCCCCTCGCCGAGTTCCTGGCCAGGCACGAAATCAGCCACGCCCTGATCCCGCCCGCCGCGCTGGCCACCGTCCCGGCCGTGGCCCTGCCGCACCTGCGCACCCTCGTCGTGGGCGGCGACGCCTGCCCCGCGGAGCTGGTGGACCGCTGGGCCCCCGGCCGGCGGATGATCAACGCCTACGGCCCCACCGAATCGACGGTCGTCGCGACCTGGAGCGAGCCGCTCACCCCCGGGACGGCGCCGCCCATCGGCCGGCCGATCCCGAACACCCGCGTCTACGTGCTCGACGACGCGCTCACGCCGGTCCCGATCGGGGTGGCGGGTGAGCTGTACGTCGCGGGGCCGAGCCTGGCCCGCGGCTACCTCGACCGGCCGGGCCTGACCGCCGACCGGTTCCCGGCCAACCCGTTCGGCGCCCCGGGGGAGCGGATGTACCGCACCGGCGACGTCGTCCGCTGGACCGCGGGCGGGCAGCTCGAGTTCACCGGCCGGGCCGACGACCAGGTCAAGGTCCGCGGCTTCCGGATCGAGCTGGGCGAGGTCGAGTCGGCGCTGCTGCGCCACCCGGACGTCACCGAGGCCGTCGCCGCCGTGCAGCAGGACGGCTCCGGGCACAAGCGCCTGGTCGCCTGCTTCGTCGCGGCGTCCCCGGCCGACCCGCCCGGCGCCGCCGGCCTGCGCGAGTTCCTCGGCCGGTCGCTGCCCGGCCACCTCGTGCCGTCGGCGTTCCAGCCGCTGCCCGCCCTCCCGCTCGGCCCGAGCGGCAAGGTCGACCGGCGGGCCCTGCCGGTGGTCACCGCCGCGGCCGAGCCCGCCGCCTGCCACGTCGAACCGGTCACGCCCGCCGAGCGCGTGCTGGCCGAGGTCTGGGCCCAGGTGCTGGGCCTGGACCGGGTCGGCACCGAGGACAACTTCTTCGAACTGGGCGGCGATTCCATCCTCAGCATGCAGGTCGTGTCCCGGGCGAGGCAGGCCGGGCTGCGGCTGACCACGAAGGACATGTTCCTGCACCAGACCATCGCCGCGCTCGCGCCGCGGGCGACCGCGGTGTCTGACGTGCCAGGCGCGGCGGAACCCGGCCGGCTGGTGGTGGGGCCGGTGCCGCTGACCCCCATCCAGGACTGGTTCTTCGCCACCCACACCGTCAACCCGCACCACTTCAACCAGTCCATGCTGGTCGAGCTGGCCCCCGGCTTCGACGTCGCCGCCCTCGAGCAGGCCCTGGCCGCGGTGTGGGCCCACCACGACGCCCTGCGGATGCGGTTCGAGCGGACCGACGGCGGCTGGCGGCAGCACAACGCCGGGCTCGACCCGGCACCCGCCCCGCGTCACCACGACCTGACCGCGGTCGCCGAGGCCGAGCGGCCGGCCGCGCTGGAACGGATCGCCGACGAAGTCCACGCGGGCTTCGACCTGACCCGCGGCCCGCTGCTCGCGGCGGCGCTGGTCACCGCCGAACCGGCGTGGCGGCCGCGGCTGTTCCTGGCGGCGCACCACGTCGTGGTCGACGCGGTCTCCTGGCGCATCCTGCTCGACGACCTCGACACCGCCTACCGGCAGGCCGCCCGGCACGCCCCGATCGACCTCGGCCCGCGGACGACGTCGTTCCGGGACTGGTCGCACCGGCTCGCCGAGCACGTCCGCGCCGGCGGGTTCGACGACGAAGTGGCGTACTGGACCGGTCTTCCCGGCTCGGGCGCCCTGCCGGTGGACCACGACGGCGAGCCCGGCGGCACGGGCACGGCGGAGGTCACCGTGGTGCTCGACGCGCAGGACACCAACGCCCTGCTGCGGTCGGCGCCCGCGGCGTACCGCACCCGCGTCAACGACGTCCTGCTCACGGCGCTGGCCTGGGCACTGGCGCGGTGGACCGGCCGCGCGGGCGTGTCGATCGCCCTGGAGGGCCACGGCCGTGAGGACGTCCTCGACGACGTCGACCTGACCCGGACCGTCGGCTGGTTCACCACCCTGTACCCGGTCGCACTCACTGTCGACAGTGCCGACAGTGTCGACCGGCCGGACTGGCGGACGCTGGTCAAGTCGGTCCGCAAGCAGCTGCGGGCCGTGCCGGGCAACGGGTTCGGCTACGGCGCGCTGCGCCACCTCGGCCCCCCGGACGTCCGGGAGCGGCTCACCGAATCCGGGCCCCAGCCCGGAATCTCGTTCAACTACCTCGGCCAGTGGGACGGCTCCGGGGCCGCCGGCCCGGCGGCGTCCGACAGCCTGTACGCCGCCCTCCACGGTTCGCTCGGCCACGACCACGACCCGGCCGAGCACCGCCCGCACCTGCTCGACCTGGTCGGCGCGGTCCAGGACGGCGAGCTGGTGTTCTCGCTGATCCACCAGCCGGGCCGCCACGACCGGCGGACCGTCGAGGCGGTGGCCGGGGACTTCGCCGACGCCCTGCGGCAGATCGCCGCCGACAGCCGGGCCGGCCGGCGGTGACCCGGCCGCTCTCCCGGAACCGGGACTACCGGCTGCTGTGGGGCAGCCAGGCGCTGTCGGAGGCCGGTTTCAGCGCGTCGGTCATCGCGCTGCCGCTGCTGGTGCTCGCGGTGACCGGCTCGCCCGCGCTGTCCGGGCTGGTGCTCGGCGTGGACGCGATGGCTCAGCTGGTCGCCGGGCTGCCCGCCGGCGCGCTGGCGGACCGCTGGAACCGCAAGAAGATCATGCTCGCGTGCGAGGCCGTCTACTCGCTGACGGTGGCGAGCCTGGTGGCGGCCATCTGGTGGAACGTCGTCAGCGTGGCCCAGCTCGTCGTCGTCGCGGCGGTCATGGGCTGCTGCCGCTCGCTGTTCGGCCCGGCCGAAGGCGCGACCCTGGCCCGGATCGTGCCCGCGGCCCAGCTGCCCACCGCGGTCGCGATGAACTCGGCGCGCGGCGCGCTCGGCCAGCTGTCGGGCACCGCGGTCGGCGGGTTCCTGTACGGCATCGGGCGGGCCGTCCCGTTCGCGTTCGACGTGCTCGCCCACGCGCTCTCGTTCGTCGCGCTGTGCTTCGTCCGGGCACCGCGCCACGAGCCCGTGCCGCCCGAAGACCGGCACCTGGGCCGGGAGATGGCCGAGGGACTGCGCTGGGTGTGGGGGGAACGGCACGTGCGCGTCACCGTGCTGTGCGCGGTGAGCCTGAACTTCTTCTTCAGCGCCTACTACCTCGTCATCATCGTCCTGGCCAAGGACCGGGGCATCTCCTCGGGCGAGATCGGCGTGATGGCCGCGATGCTCGGCGTCGGCGGGGTGGCGGGCTCGCTCGTCGCGCCGTACCTGCAGCGGCGGCTCAGCCCGTACGCGTCGATCATGAGCGTGTTCTGGGTGCTCACCCTGCTCACCCCGCTCGCGATCGTCATCCACGATGGCTACCTCATGGGCGCCCTGTTCGTCGCCATGGCCCTGCTCCCGCCGACCGCCAACACGACGATCGGGACCTACCAGCTGCTGCTCACGCCCGACCGGCTGCGCGGCCGGCTGACCAGCGTGATGGGCGTGATCGGCGGGGTGTCCGCCGCGACCGGGCCCGCCTTCGGCGGTCTGCTGGTGCAGGCCGTGCCCGGCGCCGGCGCCGTCGTGCTGTGCACGGCGGGGATCGCGCTCGTGACCGTGGTCGTCACCTGCAGCCCCACCCTGCGCCGGTTCCCCCGCGCCGACGCCCTCACCGCCGGGCCGGCCGAACCGCAGCCGGTGGGCGGCCCGCACCACGAACCGCCGGGGCCGCCGTCGGCCCCGCACTCCGACGGATCGACGACCGAGGAGACCAAGCCATGACCCAGAACCTGTCAGGCGCCCGCGATCTGAGCTTCGCCTTCGAAGACCTCCTGGCGCGCGCGGCCGAGCTGCGCGAGCGCGGCGGACCGGTGTACCACGACGAGGAGCGGGGGATCTGGCGGGTGCTCGACCACCCCACCGTCTCGCGGGTGCTGTCCGACCCCGCCACGTTCTCGTCGGACTTCAGCGGGCTCACCCCGGTGCAGGAGGACTTCGAAGCCTTCCGCAAGGGCAACTTCGTCGGGATGGACCCGCCGAACCACCGCAAACTGCGGACGCTGGTCACCCAGGCGTTCACCCCGCGCGTGGTGGCCGGGCTCGAACCCCGCATCCGCGCCATCGCCGGCGAACTGCTCGACGAGGTCGGCGGCGCGTCCCGGATCGACGTCGTCGACGCGCTCGCCTACCCGCTGCCCATCATCGTGATCGCCGAACTGCTCGGCGTCCCGGTCGCGGACCGGCCGCTGTTCACCCGGTGGGCGCGGGTGCTGTTCAGCGGGGACCAGCTGGGGGAGTCGGCCGACATGGAAGACATCCAGCGCGCGCTGGACGCCATCGCTCCCACCATCCGCGAGATGAACGCCTACCTGCTCGACCACATCCGGCAGCACCGCGCGCATCCCGGCGACGGGCTCACCAGCAGGCTGGTGGCCGCCGAGTTCGACGGCGAGCGGCTCGAGGACCAGGAGATCGTGGGTTTCGTGGCGCTGCTGCTGATCGCCGGGCACATCACGACGACCGCGCTGCTGGGCAACGCCGTGGTCAGCTTCGACCGGAACCCGCACGCCGCGGCCGCGTTGCGGGCCGAACCCGCCGGGCTGCCGGCCGCGCTGGAGGAGGTGCTCCGGATGCTGCCGCCGTTCCCCGAACTGGGGCGGCGGACGACGACGGAGGTCGAACTGGGCGGCTGCGCCATTCCGGCGAACTCGATCGTGATGGCCGACCTCGGCGCGGCCAACCGCGACCCCGCGAGTTTCGACCGGCCCGAAGAATTCGACGCGCGCCGCAGCCCGAACCCGCACCTCACCTTCGGGCACGGGATCCACTTCTGTTTCGGCGCCCCGCTGGCCCGGCTCGAAGGCCGGGTGGCGTTCGAAGTCCTCTTCGAGCGCTACCGGGACCTCGCCGTCGCCCCCGACGACCGGGTCGAATTCCAGAACCCGGCGGTGATCGTCAGCGTCAAGCGCCTCCCGCTCGACGTCGAACCGGCCTGACTCCGGTAACAGGACCCGCTCGCCGAGCGACTGGGAAACGGGCATCGCGGGGGCGCGTGGAAAACGATCCGGGGGGACCGTTCTCACTGAGGGGTTCTGACATGCAGCACCAGCGGAAGGCGGTGGCGGCCGCGGTGGTCGCCGTCCTGGCGGCGAGTTCCTCGCTTCCCGTGCCGGCGGCGGCCGCCGCCCCACCGGCGTCCGGCGATCCCGGGCAGACGGTCACGCTCGTCACGGGGGACCGGGTGCGGGTCCTGCCGAACCACCGCGGTGCGGCCGCGGTGGCGGTCGAACCGGGGCCCGGCCGTGCCGGGATCGGCTTCTTCCGCGACACGACCACCGGCACCGGGGGCCGCGGCGGCGACATCACCGTGGTGCCGTCGGACGCGCTCCCGCTGGTGGCGGCCGGCCGGGTGGATCCCCGGCTGTTCAACGTTTCCGAGCTGCTGAGGCAACACCTCGCCGACTCCGCGGCGAGCCTCCCGCTGATCGTGACGTACTCGGCCGCGACGGCTCCCGTCGATGCGCCGCCCGCCACCACGACCGTCCGCGCCCTGCCGAGCGTGCACGGCACGGCCCTGCGCCAGGACAGGCGCCGTGGCACGGAGTTCTGGAAGTGGCTCACCGGGCCGTCCTCTTCGCCGCGGGCCGAAGTCGTGTGGCTGGACGGCCTGGCCACGCCCGCCCTCGACGTCAGCGTGCCGCAGATCGGCGGCCCGGCCGCCTGGCAGGCGGGCTACACGGGCAGCGGGGTGACGGTCGGCGTGCTCGACACCGGCGTCAAGGCCGACCACCCGGACCTGGCCGGCAAAGTCGTGGCGGCGAAGGACTTCACCGGGACCAGGCCGGACGGGGGCGACGACCTCGGGCACGGCACGCACGTCGCCGGCATCATCGCCGGAACGGGCGCCGCCTCAGGCGGCCGCTACCGCGGCGTGGCACCGGACGCGCGGCTGGTCAGCGGCAAGGTCTGCGTCGAACACGGCTGCCCGGAGTCCGCGGTGATCGCCGGCATGGAGTGGATCGCGCCCCAGGCGCGCGTGGTCAACATGAGCTTCGGCGGCGACGCGACCGACGGCACGGATCCGGTGTCCCAGGCGGTGAACGCGCTCACCGGCCGGTACGGCACCCTGTTCGTCGCCCCGGCGGGCAACGACCGTTCGATCGACCTGCCCGAACCCGGGCCGGTCGTCGCGCCCGCCGCGGCGGACGCGGCGCTCGCGGTCGGCAGCGTGTCCGCCCAGGACACCACGAGCCCGTTCTCCAACCGGGGTTTCCGGCTCGGCGACCACGCGGTGAAGCCCGACATCGCCGCGCCCGGCGAGGGCATCGTCTCGGCCAGGGCCGCGGGCACCCGCGACGGCGACACCGCTCCGGTCGATGCCGCCTACACCAGGCTTTCCGGCACATCCATGGCGGCGCCGCACGTCGCCGGCTCGGCGGCGCTCCTGCTCCAGCGGCACCCGGACTGGCTCGCCGGCCGGCTCAAGACCGCGCTGACGAGCACCGCCAAGCCCACCGCCGGCGTCGCCGAGCAGGGCGCGGGCCGGGTGGACGCGGGCCGCGCGGTGACCCAGCAGGTCACCGCCACCACCGGAAGCCTTAGCTACGGTTTCTTTCCCTGGCCCCGCACCCAGTCCGTCACGAAGACGGTGACCTACCGCAACGACGGCGACGCGGCCGTCACCCTGGCGCTCGCCACCACCGCCACGGGACCGGACGGCAGCCCCGGGCCGGTGCGGCTGTTCACGCCCTCGGCGGCGTCCGTGGTCGTTCCCGCTCACGGCAGCGCCGACGTCGGTGTCACCCTCCGGACGGAAGCGGGCGGCGCCGGTCAGTACGGTGGCAGGCTGACCGCGACGGCGCCCGGGATCACCGTGCAGACGGCGCTCGGCGCCGTCCTCGAGGGCGAGAGCTACACCGTGACCGTGCGGCTGATCGGCCGGGACGGCGGGTTCACCGCGGGCGTCGCCACGTTGGTCGACACGGAAACCGGGGCCGCCTTCGGCGTCCGCCCGTTCCGCGCCGACGGCACGGCCGCGGTGCGGGTGCCCAAGGGGCGGTACGACCTCAACGCCTTCGACGTGTCCGGCGACCCGGCGGGCCAGACCCGGCCGGCCGCGGTGACGCTGTTCTCCCGGCCCGGCCGGCCGGTGACCGGCGACGTGTCGTTCACTTTGGACGCCCGGGCGGGAAAGCCCGTGCGCGCGGTGGTCGACCGCCCGGACGCGCGGCCGCAGGGTGGCGAACTCGGCCTGGTGTCGGGAAACCCGGGCGGGACGCGCACCAGCACGCTCGCCTGGATCGCCCAGCCGGGCAACGAGCTGTACGCGGTCGGCTCGGACGCCGCGGTCACCGACCACACCTACGCGCTGTACTTCCGGGCCACCCTGGCCGCGCGGCCGCCGGGGGTGGATCCGAACGGGTACGTCTACCAGCTGGCGCTCCTCGAACGCGGCCGCGTCCCGGCCGACCCGGTCTTCCGGGTGCGCGACCGCGACCTCGCGGTGGTCGACGCCCGCTACCACACCCAGGGCAAACCGGCGCAGAGCCTGCGCCTCGACGACGTCACCTTCGGTTTCCCGGGTGCCGACAGCGGCACGTACCAGCTGGTGCCGCAGGCGTTGCCGAGCCGGCGCACCGAGTACTACACGACCGGGGTCGGCTGGCAGCACATCGTGGCGGTGTACCCGGAGCCGCTGACCGACGCGGAGAACGACTACTCGTACCGCAACTACCGGCCCGGCCCGCAGCACTCGGGGTGGAACCGGGCACCGGTCGGTCCCGCCTTCGGCGCACCACAGGACGGCTGGGGTGTGCTCCGCGCCGGGAACCAGCTGACGTACGCGATCCCGCTGGTTTCGGGCAGCGACCCAGAGCAGTACACCTCGCCGCCGGGAGGCCTCACCGGCACGATGACCCTGTCGCGGGACGGCGTCGCGCTCGGCACCACCGGGAACCCGGTCTTCGGCGCGTTCACCATCCCGGACGGCGCCGGCGCCTACACGCTGCGAGCCGTCGCCACGCGCAGCGTGCCGTGGTCGGTGGTGGGCACCGAAGTGGACGTGGCGTGGACGTTCCACGAGCCGGGCCCGGCCGCGCCGGCGGTCCCGTTGCCGCTGATGGTGGTCCGGGCCGAGGGCGCGGTCGACGACCAGAGCCGGGCACCAGCCGGCCGGCCGTTCGTGCTCACGCTGAGCGCGCAGCGACAGCCGGGCGCGGGGGACTTCCGGTTGGCGGAGCTGAAGGTCGAGACGTCCAGCGACGACGGCACGACCTGGACGTCGGTGCCCGCCGCGCGCATCGGCAACGGCGGTCTCGCGGTGGTGCACAACCCGCCGGGCGAAGGGTTCGTGTCGCTGCGGATCACCGCCCGCGACACCGGCGGCAACTCGGTGACCCAGACGGTGATCAGGGCGTACCAGACGACGCCGTGACGGCGATCGTGGCGAGCGGGACGACGAAGGCGGCCCCGGTCAGGACCTTGAGCTTCCGGCCGTGGGCCCACCATTCGCCGTCCCAGCCGTTGTCCGCGTCGTACCGCAGGTTCGCGGTGGTCATCAACGCCCGGCCGATCCCGAACCCGGCGCCGGCGCACAGAGCCGCGGGCACCGAAGCCGTGAGAGCCACCGCGATCGCGGCGACGTAGGGCAGCCCGCTGGGCAGGTAGGTGCGCGCGCCGGTGCCCATCTCCAAGCCGAACTGCAGCGGACCGAGGTGGCGGCCGAGGCGGAACACGGTGTCCGGCACCAGCCGCCGGTTTTCGGGCAGCCGGAACGACCACACGCCCGTTTCCCGGAGCAGTACGGCGGCCAGCGCCACGGCCACCACGGCCCAGCCGAGTGCCGCGGGTAGCGGTGCGCGCAGCAGCGAGCCGACCACGACGAGGACGAACGCGGTCAGGGCGCCGCCGCAGACCAGTCCCGCGCAGAACGCCAGTGTCGGAGTACCCCGCCAGACCGGCGAGCTCAGCACGAAGGCCGAGTTCCGGCTTCAACTGGAGCCGCTGGTGGCGAACCCCGCCGCCGCGCACATCACGAGCCACGCGCTCGGCAGCAGCCAGCCCGGCCGGGCGAACACGAGCGCGGCGGTCACGCCGGCCGCGGCGAGCACCAGGCCGGCGGCGATCGTCAGCGGGTGCCACCGGCGCCGGCGCTGGGAATTCCTGGGCATCACAGGGCGGCGCGGCAGATGGTCAGGTACGTCTGGCCGGTGTGCCCGCCGCCCCAGAAGGTGGAGAAGCCGTCCGAGCAGCGGTAGACCTTCAGGTCGGGCGTCGTCCACCGCCACGCGTTCTTGCCGACGAACTGGCCGCAGGTGTTGGCCACGGGCTGATGGTCGACCTGGATGCCGCCCTCGTTCCAGGTGCCGTACTTGTGCCAGCCCGCCTCGCAGTAGCCACTGCCCCGCCAGAACCCGCCGAAGCAGGCGGCGTAGGTGCTGACGTAGGCGCCGCTGGTGTCGGGCAGTTCGCCGTAGCCGGTGGGGTAGGCGTCGCGGCAGTCGTTGCGGTCGAAGCCCGGCATGCCGTACGGGCCGAACTCGGCGTTCGCCTTCCTGGTGCGGGACAGCCCGGACCAGTCGAGCGCGGTCGCGCCGATCGTCAGCGCGCCGAGCGCCACCGCCCGCAGGAACGTCCTTCGCGTGCGGGCCTTCAGCTTCTTCCCAGCGCTGGTGCCGACGGCACCCGGCGCGGGCCGGTCATGGCCGGGAATTCGCGCCAACGTCAGCGTCACCGGTATCGCCTCCTGACTTCGGGCCGGCCCAGTCGGCCAGGGTGATGTCCACTTCGGCCGCCCGGGCCGGGAGCAGCATCCTGCGGACGCGGCCGGTCCCGTCGAGCAGCATCAGCACCGGCGGCGAAAGATGGGAGACCGAACGCCACGCTTCGCCGTCGCTGATCACCGGCAGTCCCCGGGCGAGGTGCGTCCACGTCGTGAGCGGCTCGTGGGTCAGCAGCGTCGCTTCCGCACCGAGCTCGGCCAGCCGCTCGACCACCGTGAGACACAGCGGACAGCCGGAATCGACCGCCGCCACGATCCGCCCGCCGTCCCCGGCGAACCGCGGACCGAGGGCCAGATCCGGGGGCACGGCGACGAACCCGTCCGTGCCCCGGGCGACCACTCCGCGCAGCAGCCGGACCTCGCGCAGAACCGCCGCCAGGCCGAAGAACAGCAGGATGATCGCCGCCCAGGTGATGAGGTCGAACGCGATCGACGAAGTCATCGGCGTCTTCCTCAGCCCTGGTCCCAGGTGACACCGATCTCGTCCAGCCAGTCGAGCCGCTGCCGCTCGGTCGTCACCGTCGTGTCCGCGAGGTGGACCTCGGCCGCCCCCGCCGGGCACCCCAGGACGAACGAGCGCGCCGAATCGGACCGCCAGACCTCACCCCGTTTCGTGGGTGCGCCGGCGTGTTCCGGCAGCAAGGCCGTGGCGTGGCGCGGCGCGGGAATGGACAGCGAACCGTGGTCCTTCACCACGACCACGAAGTGCTCGTTCGCCGGGTCCAGCAACGTCGCCGCGCGGGGGACGACGATCATGCCGCCGACGTGGTCTTCGATCCGCAGCGAACCGAACAGGGCCAGCACGCGCTCGCGGTGGGGGGCCGGTCCGGCGTACACCGTCATCAGCTCGTGGTACGCGCCGATCAGGGTGGCCAGGGACGACTGCCCGTCGTCCGCCTCGGCGACGACCACTTCCCGGCCGTGGACGACGAGGCGCTCGCGCGTCTTGCCCGGCGCGACGTGCGTGCAGGCGAAATCGTGGTAACCGCGGGGTCCGATCTGGAACCCGGTGCCGAACGAGCCGCCGACGAAGCGGACCCCGGCCACCACGTGGGAAACCGGGGCCGCCGCGGGAAGGTCCACGATCACCCGGTCACCGCTCGGCGCCACCAACCGCAACCGTTGTGTCGCCATGAGACCTCCGATTCCGGGAATCCGCCCGTGACACTAGCCGACGGATTCGGCCGTGGCCACGATCGTTTCGGAACGGTTTTCTGGTTGGTCCGAACGTGGACGGTACTTTTGTCAGCCAATACATTGGGGCCATGAACGTTTTCTGGCCGCCGGTAATGACCGTCCTGGCCGCGGCGGGGGCGATTCTCCTGACCGCGGCCGGCGCGGCCCACGCGGCGCGGCCGCGGGAGCACCGGGCGGTGTTGCGCACCCACCGCCTGCTCCCGCCGGCGTCGACGGCGTTCGTGGCGGCGGCGACCGCCGGCGCGGAGCTCGCGGTGGGCGTGGCGGTGCTCGCCGCGCTGGTCACGGCCCCGTCGGCGGTGGTCCTGCCGGTCGCCGCGCAAGCCGTGGTGTACTGCGCTTTCGCCGGTTACGCGGCGTTGCTGCGGACGCGCCGGGCGGGAGTGCCGTGCGGATGTTTCGGCGCCGGAAAGGTGTCGTGGGTGGTGGTGTCCAGAGCGGTCACGCTCTCCGCGGGCAGTGCCGGATGCGCGGCGGCCGGCGCGGTCGAGCCGGTGCCGGACCGGTGGTCGTGCGTGGCGGCCGGGGTGGTCCTCGCGATGGCGAACCACCTGATTCCGTTTTGGCGCGAAGGCGGCGGACGAAAATCCGGCCGCGCTGGTTGATGATTTTCTTTCGCCGTTTTCCGGAGTTGGTCCCGTGGTCGCCGCCGCACGCACGTCATATTTTTTCGATCTTTTCGATGGAGAATTCCGCGGCCACGGCATGGACGTGTGCCCGGGCGAGGGTGGCCGGTCCGCTCGTCGACCTGCCGGTCCTCACCGGCCGGGCGCGCGTGCCGCAGGGGCTGCCCATTCGACGTTTCACCAGCTATCCTGGCGTCTGGGAGCGCTCCCAGAACTCGGTTATTGCTCGGTATTGCTCAAAGGAGAGCAGATGACGCAGTGGAGAAAGGCGTTCGGCGCGCTGGCCGCGGCGGTGGTGGCCGCGAGCGGGTTGGTCGCCTTCGGTGCGACCGGCCAGGTCGCGGCGGCGACGGCAAGCGGTACGGGCACCGGGTACCTGCACACCAGCGGCAGCAGGATCCTGGACAGCACCGGCGCGACGGTCCGGCTGACCGGTATCAACTGGTTCGGGATGGAGACCGACAACAAGACCTTCCACGGCCTGTGGTCCAGCCGCACCTGGCGGCAGCAGCTCGACCAGATGGCTCAGCTGGGCTACAACACCCTGCGTGTGCCGTTCTCCGACGACGCGCTGAAACCCGGCGCCAAGGCCACGGGTATCAACGACTACACCAATCCCGACCTGATCGGGCTTTCCCCGCTGCAGATCCTCGACAAGGTGATCGGCTACGCGGGCCAAAAGGGCATGCGCGTCATCCTCGACCGGCACCGGCCGACCAGCTCGGGCCAGACCCCGCTCTGGTACACCGCGGGCGTCCCGGAGAGCACCTGGATCAACGACTGGAAGGCCCTCGCCCAGCGCTACGCGGGCAACACCACGGTCATCGGCGCGGACCTGCACAACGAGCCGCACGCCGAGGGCACCAACCCGGCCGCGACCGGCGCGTGCTGGGGCTGCGGTGACACCGCCCGCGACTGGCGGCTGGCCGCCGAACGCGCGGGCAACGCGATCCTGGGCGTGCAGCCGAACTGGCTGATCTTCGTCGAGGGCGTGAGCTGCCCGAGCGGCGGACTGTCGAACGTGTGGGACGGCGACCCGTCCAACGACGAGGACTGTGGCTGGTGGGGCGGGAACCTGTCGAAGGCCGGCGAGTTCCCGGTACGCCTGTCGGTGCCCGGCCGGCTGGTGTACTCCCCGCACGAGTACGCCACCTCGGTCTACAACCAGCCGTGGTTCAGCGCTCCCGACTACCCGGCGAACATGACCGCGATCTGGGACAAGTACTGGGGTTACCTGTACAAGCAGAACATCGCGCCGCTGATGATGGGCGAGTTCGGCACCACGCTGGCGAACCCGGTCGACAAGGTGTGGCTGGAGAAGCTGATGGCCTACACCGGGACCGGCGTCAACGGCATCTCGTTCACCTACTGGTCGTGGAACCCCAACTCGGGTGACACCGGCGGCATCCTCAACGACGACTGGACCACGGTCAACCAGGCGAAGCAGAGCATCCTCCAGCCCTACCTCATCCCGCCTGTCGGCGGCCCCGACCCGACGACGACCACCCCGACGTCCGGCGGCACCGGCGGGTGCAAGACGGCGTGGAAGCTGGACAATTCCTGGCAGGGTGGCTTCCAGGGCACGCTGACCGTCACCAACACCGCGACGAGCGCCGCCAACCCGTGGAAGGTGGTGTTCACCCTGCCTGCCGGGGCCACCATCGCCAGCGGCTGGAACGGCACCTTCACCCAGTCCGGCACCACGGTCACCGTGACCGCGCCGTCGCACAGCCCGTCCCTGGGCGCGGGAGCGGCCGTGTCGCTCGGCTTCACCGCCAACGGCCCGTCGGGCGCACCCGCGGCGGTCACGCTCAACGCGGCGGCCTGCACCACGTGACCGGCCCCCTGGCCGCGGTGCCGCGCAGGCACCGCGGCCAGGGGCGCGGATCCCCGGCTACCGGCAGACGCCACTAAGCCCCGGGTGTGGCCGGGCGCGGGTTCGAGCGTGGCTGCCTTCCCACAGCACGCCCCGGCCGAGCACGGGGGCGACGCTGTCGGCGTAGACGAGCAGGCTTCCTTCTTGCGAAGCTGCTCGTGTTCGGCGGCGGCCTCCGTCCGAGGCAGGCGAACAGGAGGGTGGCCATGGCAGACGTCCGGCTCGATCGGATGACCAGCGAGGAATACGCGGCGTACCACCGCGACGCGGTCCTGGCCTATGCCGAGGCCCATGTTTCGGCGAAGAGCTGGCCGGCCGATGGGGCGCGGCAGCGCGCCGTCGACGAGTACGCCGAGCTCTTGCCCGTGGGCGTGGCCACACCCGGCCACCACCTCTACATCGCGCGGAACGGCGACCAGAAGGTCGGCATGGTCTGGTTTGCCGAACGCCCTCACGGCGCCGGCCGGGTCGCCTACCTCTACGACATCAAGGTCGACGCGGACCTGCGTGGCCAGGGGCATGGTGAAGCACTCATGCGGGCGATGGAGCACGAGGTGCGCTCCGCCGGTCTGAAGACGGTGCGGCTCCAGGTTTTCGGCAACAACTCGGCCGCCCGGTCGCTTTACCGGAAACTCGGCTACGTCGAGACCAACGTCGTCATGGCCAAAGACCTCGACCATGGAACAGAGACACGCACGCCGCACGGTTTGACGTCTGACTACAGCTGAGCCGCAGGGATCTCGTAGATGATCCCGAGCCCGTCCTCGTCGTCCCACTGCTGGCCGATCTCGACGAAGCCGTACTGCGATGCCAACCGATAGGAGGCCGTATTGTCGGGGCTGATCGTGACCCGGATGGTGTGCACCCGCGGCTCGCGGGCGGCACGCGTCAGCAACAGTTCCAGCGCCGCCCGCGCGTAACCGCGTCGCCGATGTGCCGGGACGACGGCATAGCCGATCTCCACCATGCCCGATGTGTCGGGAGGCCCGTGGTAACCGGCCGTTCCGACGGCCAACAGGTGTTGCTGATCCCAGATGACGCCGGTAACCCAGGCGGCGCTGCTGGGGTCCGCGGCGACCTGCCTGCTGCGCCTCTCCCACAGCCGACGCCTGTCCGGTCCGGCCAGGTAGGCCGTCAGGCGTACCGGACTGGTCGCGTTCGCTGCTGCCAGGTCGCCGCGGGCGAGCGAGTCGAACGTCGGGCCGGTCAGATGCACGATGCGAACATCCGGCTTCGGCCTGTTCGATGTCGCCGAGTGGTGATGGTTCCGCACTGAGGCAACCTGTCACAGATCCGAGCACGAGGCACCCGACATATCACGACCCTCTTCGGCATGAGCGAGCACTGGAAGCGGGCCTTCCACGAATGGCTGCCTTCCCCACTCGGCCATAGAGCCACCGAGTGGCAGTGGGTTACGCCGGGCCGTCCAGGTCGTGGAGCGGCATTTGGCGGGGTGGTCGACGCAGGGCGGCCCGACGCGCTCAGCGGCACGAGCCGATGATGGCTCTGGCTGTTTGCCGGGCAGGTGTGCCCGCTCGATGCCTCAGTCGGAGACGGGAGCACGTGGGTGCCTCATGCGCTGCGGCGATGTCGGGGCCGCTGGGTTCGGTTTCGAAGTGTGACTCGTCGTCGGTTGCGCTCGTCAGCAGGAGGCTTCCTACGGTGAGATGGGGCGAGGTCCGCGGCTCCGGGATGCGTCCGCCGCTCGGCGTGAGCGTACTTGTTTCGTGCAGGGGGCCCGGGCCGGGAAAGTGCCGGCCCGGGCTCGTCAGGTTCTACAGGATGGTGATGGCTCGTGGGGCTGGGACTTCGCTGTTGTAGGCGAAGTCGTCGTGCCACTTGATGCTGTCTCCGACGAATTTGGTGCCGTCGGAGGTGGCGACGTAGACGTCGCCGGTGGTGCTGCGGGTGAAGGTGGCGATGTCGTCTTTGCCGTCGCCGTTGAAGTCTCCGACGGCGGGGATTTCGGCGTTGGCGGCGAAGTGGTCGTGCCACTTGGCGCTGGTGCCCACGAACTTCGTACCGTCTGAGATGGCGACGAAGGCATCGGCGGCGGAGCCGCGCGTGAAGACGACGAGGTCGTCTTTGCCGTCGCCGTTGAAGTCCCCGACCGCGGGAATCTCGCTGTTGAACGCGAAGTTGTCGTGCCACTTCACGCCGTCGCCGACGAACTTGGTGCCGTCGGAGGTGGCGACGTAGACGTCGCCGGTGGTGCCGCGGGTGAAGACGGCGATGTCGTCCTTGCCGTCGCCGTTGAAATCGCCGACGTAGGGCAGTTCGTCGTTGATGCCGAAGTGGTCGTGCCAGAGTGTTCCGGCGCCGAACTTGGTGCCGTCGGAGAGGGCGACGAGGACGTCGGCTGTGCTGCCGCGCTTGACCAGGGCGATGTCGTCTTTGCCGTCACCGTTGAAGTCCCCGACGGCGGGGATTTCGTCGCCGATGCCGAAGTAGTCCTGCCACAGCACGCCGTTGCCGTCGAACTTGGTGCCGTCGGAGAGGGCGACGTAGACGTCTCCGCTGGTCCCCCGGGCGAAGGTCACGACGTCGGCTTTGCCGTCGCCGTTGAAGTCGCCGGAGAGCGGGATTTCGGTGCCGATGGAGAACCGGTCGTGCCACAGCACGCTGTTGCCGGTGAACTTCGTTCCGTCGGAAGCAGCCACGTAGACGTCGCCGGCGGTGCCGCGGGTGAAGGTGGCGATGTCGGCTTTGCCGTCACCGGTGAAGTCGACGGGGATGGGGAGCGGGGTGGATGCGGACACAACGTCGGTCGGTGGTGTGGTCCGCCCGCCCGCGGTCACGGCGACGACTTGGTAGTAGCGGGTCTGCTTCGCCGGGATCGACGTCTGGGTCAGTGTCGTGGCCTGGGTCGTCCCGGCCAGGTGCGCGGCGTCGATCGGGACCGGGGTGGTGGTGGAGCTGTAGACGCGGTAGGAGGCGTTGTCCTGCGCGGCGAGTGCGTTCCAGTTGACGGTGATCGAGTGACCGACAGCCTTGGCCGACGGGGAGAGAACCTGCTGGCGGATCCAGTCGACGAGGTCGTCGGTGCGGTCCGCGGTGGTGCCCTGCCGGGTTTCGGTGGTGACCAGGCAGCCGTGTCCCCAGGTCGTTGTCACGACACCTGCGAGGTCGGTGTGGCCGGCGTTCTCGCGGAAGACCGGGCCACCTGCGTCTCCCTTGCAGGCGTCGGCGCCCTGATCGCCGGTCAGTGCCAGCTTGGTGGAGCTGGTCGATGCGACGGTGAACGCGCTGGTCTGCAGCTGGTCGGGGGCCCATGTCGAGCTGGTGCGGCCGTAGCCGGCCAGGCGCAGTGTGTCCCCGGGGGCAGGAGCGGTGGCGGTGAGGGACACCGGGGTGATGTCGGTGATCGGGGTGTCGATGCGCGCGAGCATCGTGCTGCGGTCGGTCCGGGCGATCAGGTTGGTGACGGTGGCGAAGTGCCCGCCGGTGCTGCCGAGTTTCGTGCGGCCGACCGTGACGGTGGTCGGCTTGGCGGGGGTGCCGCCTTGGGGGTTCTGGGGGAAGCAGCCGGCCGAGGTGATGATCCATTGCGGCGCGACCAGCGCGCCGGTACAGGCCGCGGACTCGTTCGACAGTTTCGCGGTGAACGCGTAAGCGCCGTCTGCGGCGCCGGAGGCGTTGGAGATCGCTTCGGCCGGGAAGGCGGTCAGGAGGCCGGTTGCGAGGCCGGCGAGGGGGACGAGCGCGAGCGCTCTCAGCTTGTGCACGGAAGTTCCTGCTTTCGAAAAGCGAAGATTGATGTGCCGTCGGCTACGAAAAAAGCACCAGCCGGTATTAACGCGAGGCGTCCAATTGCAGCAGCGTGGTGGGGTCGCCCGGCGGAGTGGCGGCGATCCCGACCTCGGTGTCGTTATTCGGATCGACGTCCACTGTCGTATGCGCGCCGGCGTCGGTGGTCAGCTCGGCCTTGAGCTTGTGGCCGGCAGTCGCCGTGGTGCCGTCACCGCGGACGGCGAAGACGTTCGGGATCTTCAGTGTCAGATGGCCGGCTGCGGCGGTGACCTCGAAGCACAGCCTGCCGTTACCCAGGGAGCCGATGGTGTCGCTGCTCCGCACGATGATCAACCCCGGTGCCTCCATCGGCGGGCATGGCTTGTAGAGAATGTGGCCATCGCCGCTGATCAACTGCACGTGATCGCTGGCCAGGATCGCGTCCGCCCCCGGGTAGCTGTAGTCCTCCACGGCAGACGGCTGCTCGTCCGCCGCTGAGGCTGCCCCGCCGGACGGGACGACAATGATGCTCACAGTGGCAGCAGCGATCGCCGCCACCACTGTGCCGAGAAATGTCCGGCTCAACCGGCGCATGACTCCCCCTTCAAGATGAGAAAATTCCGACATATCGCCCAATGTGGATGGCAGTGTCGAAACGCTGCGGGCAGCGCGAGGTTAATCAGCCAATTCAGGAAAACGCATTGTGATCTCGATCACGGCTCAACGGCGGTTGACGGTCCTTGGCCTCCCCGGTAGATGTTCTTGTGCGCGATTTATGTCGGGGCGAAATCTTCGCGCCGGTCGATCGAGGGGGACTCAGATGCGTGCGGCAAGACCCGTGTTTCGTGCTGCCCTGACAATTGTTCTGATCGCGACGTTGACTTCTAATGCGATCACGGTGCCAGATGCCGTCGCGGCGGAGCCGAAGGCAGCGAGTGCAGCGGCTGCCGTGAATGCTGCGCCTGATTCGGATCGTGCGAAGGTGCTGCGGTTATGGCAGTTCGGTGGTCCGGCAACCCGGCGGGATGCCGCAGCGGCCTTGGCCGGAACGGACGCGGATGTAACCCGATTCCTGACGACGCAGAAAGATCGGGACGCCTCGATCGACCGGACCGTGCAGGTGAGCCGGATGATGTCTGCCGGTGGACCGGCGACCCGGTCGGCCGGTCAGCGGGCTTTGGACGCGGGCACCGACGATGCGCTCACGGCGTTCCTGGACACCGGTTGGGAAACGCCGCACGGGATCGACCTCAGTGTGCGCGTCAGCCAGGTCATGTCGGCCGGTGGCGCGGAGGTCAAGAAGGCCGGACAGAAGGCGCTCGACGCGGGGACCGACAACGCGCTGAAGACGTTCCTCGATTCCGGGTGGCAGATCCCGTTCCAGACCGACCAGACGGTGAAGGTCAGCCGCGCAAGATCCGGCGGCGGCCCCGAGGTGAAAAGGGCGGGCCAGCAGGCTCTGGACGCGGGCACCCTCGATGCGCTGAACCAGTTCCTGATCATCGATCTGCCGGTCGCCCAAGCGCGGGACGCGGAAACGGCCTCGATCAGACAGCTCGTCGCGACGGCCAAAGCTGCTTCGGAACAAGCAGCGACTCAGACGCAGCAGGCGAAGGACGAATCGGACCGAGCCGTCACCGAGGCCGCTGCCGCCCAGAAGGCAGCCCAGCAAGCGAAGGATGCGGCGGCGGCGGCGCAGGGAAACGCCAGTGAGGCGACGGACGCCGCGAACCGGGCCGCAAACGCTGCTGACCAGGCCGCGATCACCGCACGCCGGGCGATCGGCGCGGCCAACGCCGCCACCGCAGCCGCGCACACCGCGGCCGTCGCCGCGTCACGAGCCGCGACTGCCGCCACCCAGGCCGGCAACGCGGCCTCCCACGCCTACGATGCTGCCGCTGCGGCACTGGGCGACAAGACCAAAGCAGCAGATGCCAACGCGGCAGCCCAGACCGCCCGCGACGCTGCTGTGAGCGCGACGACGGCCGCCAATGCCGCGCGATCCGCCCGGACTGCTTCGCAGCAAGCCAAGATTGCCGGGCAGGCGGCCACCGATGCGGCGAATCAGTCACGCACGGCGGCGCAAGCGGCCACGGATGCGGCGAATGCCTCCGCAGCCGCCGGCGCTGACGCCCGGCAGGCGCAGGCTGCGGCGGCCAAGGCACGGGCACAGGCTGCGCGTGCGGTGGCCGCCGCGCAGGCAAGCCAGTCATGGGCGGATCAGGCGAGTACGGCTGCCGGCCAGGCCGCCGATGCCGCCGACGCCGCCGCGGCCAACGCCACCGCGGCCGCCAACGCCGCCGCCGAGGCGGCGGTCTTCGCGGGGAACGCGGCCGACGCGGCCCGGAAGGCCACCGACCACGCCAACGCGGCGACGGCAGCGGCGAACACGGCGGGGACGGCGGCGCAGCAGGCGTCGCAGATCGCCCAGGTGGCGCGCAAAGCCGACGACGACCGGATCGCGTTGGCGGGGCAGCAGGCCGACGACGCGGCTTTCGCTGCCGCGGCGGCATACGCTTCTCGGCGGGTTCCGCCGCGGTGGGACCTGGACCAGGCCAGCATCTGGGACGCGGAGACCAACCGCCTGATCGCCGAAGCGACCACTCCGGGCACCGCCCGTGCCACCGTTATCAGTGACGCGCGCAAGGCCGCGCTGAAGCTGGCGGACACCGGCGGTTCTTGGGTGAAGGCCGCGGCGCTCACCGCGGTCGCCGCGACCGACGACGAAGTCGTCGACTTCATCACCACCGGCCTGAACGCGGCTGCGGGGCAGGACGACCGTGTCATCCTCAAGCAGCTTTCCGACAACGGGACGCCCGGCTTCAAGACCGCCGCGGCCGCCGCGCTCGCCGGCTCGGACGTCGACGTGCGGAACTTCCTGCGCAGCCGCGACTACCCGGGCCGGTTGCAGGACGACACCCTGCAGGTCAGCCAGATCATGTCCGCGGCAAGGGCGGCCGGTCGCACCGTGGTCGTGCAGCACGGCCAAACCGCGCTGGATGTCGGGACCGACAAGGCGTTGCGGGACTTCCTCGACACCGACCAGTACGTATCCTTGCAGATCGACGACAAGGTGAAGGTCGCCCAGGTTCAGTCGGCTGCCCGGGCGGCCGGGGCTCGTGAGGTCGTCGCCGGTGCGCAGGCTGCGCTGGACGGCCCGCCGACGTTGGCGCGCGAGTTTCTGACCGTCGGCCAGTTCACCGCGGCCCGGCGCGACCAGAACACCGCCGCGCACAACGACGCCGTCGAGAGCCTGCTCCTGCAAGCTACCAGTGCCGCGGCCAGTGCCACCCACGACGCCAACGAAGCCCAGGCCGCCGCAGCACGCGCCCGCAACGCGGCCGACGACGCAACGCGTTACGCCGACCAAGCCACTACCGCCGCCGCTCAAGCGACCGAGGCCGCCAACCGAGCCCAGGAGGCTGCCAACCGCGCCGCCACGTCCGCGCAGCAGGCGCAGGCGTCGGCGCACACGGCCGCCTCGGCCGCGGCCTCCGCGACCGCCGCCGCCGACAGGGCCGGCCGTTCCGCGGCCTGGGCCGCCCACTCAGCGGCGGACGCCGCGCGTTTCGCGCGTGACGCGGCGAACGATGCACACAATGCATACAACGACGCCCTCGATGCCGGCAAAAGCGCCACGCAAGCTGCTGAAGCCGCACACACAGCCTGGGAAGCGGCCGCGAGGAAAGTCGAGACCGAGAAACAACAGGTCATCGAACAGCGCAGGCAAGCGTGTCAGCCCGCCATGCGAACCGGCTCGGAAACAGCCGGTTACAGCACCGAAGACTGCATCCTGCTGATCACCGGAACCCCGGCGGACAAGGACCGTATCCTGCAGCACCTGAAGGACCTCTGCCGCCAGCTCAACCCCTACGGCAGCTTCAAGGTTCAGTCGTGTCTGGACCCGCACAACTTGTTCAATCCCGACTTCAAGCCCCGGGATCCCGATCCTCTCCAGTCCAACAGTGGAGGGGACCCGCTCGACGACATCTTCCTGTTCGTCGGCATCAGCTTGCTTACCGCCGCCTGTGAAGGCATCTGCGACATCCTCGCACTGCTCGGAGGCGCCGGTGCCGAACTCGGAGCAGTCGACGCTCTCGAAACATCGGCCGCGATCGCGGAAGCCTTGGCGACAGGCAGGAGCGCTTTCGAGATTCTCGGCGTCGAAATCGACGCCGAACTCGGCGAAGCCGCCGAAATCGCGGCCGAGGCGGCCGCAGAACAGAGGCAGCTGAGCAAAATCGCCAGTGAGCTCTCCGAAAACCCGATCGCCTGCGTGCCGAACAGCTTCGTCCCTGGTACGCAGGTACTGATGGCCGACCGGACCACCAAGTCCATCGAGGACGTCAAACCAGGCGATCTGGTCCTCAATGCTTCGCCAGACGACGGGAAAGTCCAGTCGCACACAGTGCAAGCCGTCCACGTCACGGACAACGACACCGACTTCGTCGACCTGGCCATCGCTGGTTCCAGCGGTACTGGGATCATTACTGCGACCGCGCATCACCTGTTCTGGAATGACACCACTCGACAATGGACGTATGCCGCTGACCTCGTGCACGGTGAGCAACTCGATGCCCCTGGTGATGTTCGCACCACGGTAATCGGCACCCATCGGCATACGGCGGTTGCCCGGACGTACAACCTGACTATCAGCAACGTCCACACGTTCTATGTGATGGCGGGAACGATTGCCGTTCTCGTACACAACGGAGCCCGCTGCGTCGAGGACTTGGGTGACGGCATATTTCGATATGACGACGGATCTATTCGCACCGCAGACGGTAAATGGGCCGGAACTTTGGGTGCGAATGTCGGAGTCGACGCTGAAAAGGCGGTGTGGGACGACCTTTCGGCGCGTGGAATGAACATTGTGCGAGGGCGAATTTACTGCGTTGGCAACGGTGAGCAGGTGCGCGTCTACGATGGGGCCATCGATCTGGGGAACGGTGACTACGTTGGCATCGAAGTAAAGAGTGGGACGGCTGATCGGGACGCCGCCCAGCGGGCGTTCGACCACTGGGTCGAAAGTGGGAATATAGCCAAAGGCACTGGTCGGGCTCGAGATTTCAGAATCATCGGTGTGCGGAAGATCCACGTCTGAACCCTGCTTTCGGTTGTTCTGGTATGATCTGCCTGTGGTGTAAGTTCGAAGGTGCCCCATGGGAGATGTCGTGGATGCGGAAGTTGTCATTCGAGAATTCAATGGTGCGACTGTTCGTCCGGCGAGCGAACTGAACATCCGGATAACGGTAGTCGGCCTTCGGCCTGGCGAGCACGTAATTCTGGAACACGATGGTGAGCAAGGGAAAATCGACGTTCACTATGCCCAAGCCAGGCTTCGACCGGAGGGCGGCTATCAGCTTGAATATCGATCGGGGAGTGCGGCGGAACACTTCCAGACATTAACAGATTCTCGTGATGATGTGGTAGCTGCCCTCGCCGGTTGGGCGAAGGGCGACTTCTCATGGCGAGACAAATTCGAGTGGAAGTCGATCGGCGAGTGGTTCACCCGCCGGTAGACTGATTACCGAAGCTTACGCGTTTGAGGGTCGTAGCATACCAGGGAAAGTCGTTTTGCGGTTTCGATGACAAATGCCACTACATCGTCGGCCATCTCGTAATTCATGCTGAAATAAAACATCGGTCCGCGCGCGTTGCTGATTAATGGCGAGCATGTCCATGGGCATGTGTCCAGGTTGTCGATGCTCAGGTCTGGCCATTTTGTGACCAGTGTTGCGATGCACCGCAGAATTCTTGGGCTCGGTGGCTGGGTGGCGTCGGTGAGGATGTATTTGTCATACAGTTGCGAAAAGAGCCTCTCGGCCCATCGATCGGCTGCGGGACGGGCGCCGTCCCACACCGCCAAGTCGTAGCTCATGCTCGCATGGTCCCATAGACTGCCGGAAACGCTGGGCACACCCGGACCGGTAACGGCCGGGTGGCTTCGCGGCATGCCGGACGTTCAGAGCGGACAGTCACGTTCGCGAGAACTCGTCCTTCATGGCGAAATTCGGTCGAGTCTGTACGAGTGTCCGGCCGCAGCATCCTTCTGCGCGGTACTCCACCAAGATGAAGGCCGATTCTTGTGGTCATCGACCGTGAGAAGGGTCGCCGACCCGCGTTTCGACCTCGACCTGGCCTCCTGCGAGGTCTGCAAGCTGATGCCCGACGGCAGCCTCGCCCCCCCAAGCAATCCTTCCACGCCATGGACAGGGCCTGTCGATCACTCTGACCACCAAGCCCGGAGCCCTCCAAGTGCCGCGGACGTACCGGCTCAGTGTTGAAGATCCCCTTGCGCGGCCATGGCCGTACACGATCTTCCGGACGTCGGTTCGTCACCCGAAGGAGGAGGTGGTATCCGGTCCGCCGCACAGACATCGTGTGCACGCTTCGACAACTACATGCACTGCGCGACGGTCATCCCTCGCTCGCCAGGCCACGGTGAGTTCGCAGGGGCCGAGCCCGGTCACCGGGCGGCACACGACGTCGTCGCGCTGATAGATCTCGGCGTTGCCCGCGGACAGCAGTGCCACGCCGAGCCCAGAGCCGACAGCTTCGAGGGACTCCTCGGCGGTTTCGGCCTCGGCGGCGATCCGGGCCGGTGCCGGGCGCTGGTCGTTTCCCAGCCAAAACTCGCGAAGCGGTCCTGCTGTGCGCGGCAGCGCGATGAAGGGCTCGTCGGCCAGTTCATCCAGCGGGACGACCGTCCGGAGTGCGAGCCGGTGGCCGGCGGGCAGGGCCACCCAACGCTCCTCGGTGGCGACGACCTTCCAGGAGTACTCGCCGTCGTCCGGGATCGGCAGCCAGGCGACGGCTACGTCGACCTCGCCGCTCGCGAGTCCGACGGTGGGGTCACTCCATGGGACCTGCCGAAACAGCAGTTTCCAGCCCGGCAGCAGTTTCGCCATCCCGGCCGTGACGTGGGGGATGAGACCACGGCCGATCCTGGTGTGGAAACCGACCGTCAGGGTTGTTCTCCGCGCAGTGACCGCGTTGAAGACCGCGCTCTGCGCAACCGCCCACTGCTCGATGATCCGCTGGGCCTGCGGCAGCAGGGCCGCACCCGCGGCGGTCAACGCGACGGCGCGGTGGTCCCGTTCGAAAAGCGCTGCCTGCAACGAGGTTTCCAGCCGGCGGATCTGCTTACTCAATGACGGCTGGGCGATGAACAGCCGGTGGGCTGCCCTGGTGAAGCTCAGCTCTTCAGCCACCGCGACGAAGTAACGCAGGTCCCGGACGTGAACATCCATAGCCATAGGCTATAGCCGCAAGTCTTGGACGGCTGTGCCCGAGCTGCCGGACGATGGGAAGTGATCATCGACAGGAGGGCACGGGCATGGAACTGGGAGTGTCGGGGCTGAACGCGAAAGCCACGCTGGGCTCGGCCGAGACGGTCAAGCTGGCGCGGCTGGCCGAGGATCTCGGCTATTCGTCGTGGTGGGCGGGTGATCATGTGGTGCTGCCGAGCCCCCGGGTGGCGGATTCGCCGATGGAGCCGACCGACCCGATTCTCGACCCGCTGGTCCACCTGTCCTATGTCGCAGCCGTCACGCAGCGGCTCGAGCTCGGGACCGGGATCGTGATCCTGCCGCAACGCAACCCGCTTGTCCTCGCCAAGCAGGCCGCGAGCCTGGACGTGCTCAGCGGTGGCCGCTTGCTGCTCGGCGTCGGCGCCGGATATCTCGAACCCGAGATGCGCGCGGTGGGCGTCGCGATGTCCGAAAGAGGCAGACGTACTGATGAATACCTCGATGCGATGACAACGTTGTGGACCGCCCCGGCTCCCGCATATCAGGGCCGTTTTGTCGCGTTCCGTGACATCGACGCGCATCCTCGCCCGGCGCGGCACGGCGGGCCGCGCATCGTGATCGGCGGTCACAGCCGGGCTGCCTTCCGCCGCGCGGTCACCCGCGGCCACGGATGGTTCGGCAACGGCACGCTCGACGACCTGCCCCGGCACCTCGCCGGTCTGCGGCAGGCCGCGAGCGAGGTCGAGCGCCCGGAACGGCTGGGAAGGCTGGAGATCAATTACCTGCCACTCGATCCGGTGATGGTGGATCCTCGTGCTTCGCAGCGCTACGCCGACCTCGGAGTAGACCGCCTGGTGATCTACCCGCTGCCGCTCGAGGATCCGTCGGACGTCGCGCGGTTCCTGGAACACCACGCCGGTTTGCCGCACGGTCCCGCTTCACGTTGACCGGCTCGGCGAGCCGACACCGAGTCCAGTTCAGGCGTGTCGGTGGTGGCTGTCCGCGTCAGGGCCCTCGTCGAGGCGGTCAGATGAGACCCCGGTCGCGGGCGTAGACAGCCGCCTGCGTGCGGTCGCGCAGGCCGAGGCGGCCGAGGACGCGAGAGATGTGGTTCTTCACGGTGCCCTCGCTGAGGAACAGCTTCGCCGCGATCTCACGGTTCGTCGCCCCGGTCGCGACCATGCGCAGCACCTCCGTCTCCCGGCTGGTCAGGGCATCCGAGGGAGCCGGATGCCCTGACAGCGCCGCGGCAACGTGCCGGGCCGCCGTGCGATCGAGCTGGGTGACTCCGGCGTGCGCCAGCCGGACCGATTCGGCCAGCTCCGCGGCCGGAAGGTCCTTCAGCAGGTAGCCGGCCGCGCCGGCCCGCAGCGCCTGCACGACGTACTCCTCGTCGTCGAACGTCGTCAGCATCACCACGCGGCAGTCCGGGGCGCGGCGGCGCAGCACGGCGACCGCTTCGACGCCGTCCATCTCCGGCATCCGCACGTCCATCAGCACCACGTCCGGGCCGAGCGCCAGGGTCCGCTCGATCGCCTCCCGGCCGGTGGCCGCCATGCCGACCACCGAGATTCCCGGCTGGATGTCCAGCAGGGACGCGATGCCCTCGCGCACCAGCCGCTGGTCGTCGACCACGAGCACCCGCACACTCACGGCACGGTCACCGTGACCCTGGTGCCCGTGCCCGGCTCGCTGTCCACCGTCACGGCGCCACCGACGAGCGCGGCGCGTTCTCGCAGGCCGAGCAGGCCGAACCCGGACTGGGGCGCGCCGGTGTCGAAGCCGCGGCCGTTGTCGGTGACGACCAGGCTGGTGGCGGCGCCGAAGGTCACCGAAACCAGCACCTGGCTGGCCCGGCCGTGCCGGCGGGCGTTCGTGACCGCCTCCTGCGCGGCTCGGTAGAGCGTGGTGACCGTCGTGGGGTCGAGGTCGGGTTCCTCGCCGTGCACATCGAGCGCCACGCCCAGCTCGGTGAGCGCGTCGACCAGGGAACGCTCCCCGGCCCGCAACGTGCTGACCGAGGTCCGGACGTCCTCCAGCGCGTGCCCCACCGAGCGGCGCGCGTCGGCCAGCGCCTGGCCGGCGACGTCCGGGTCCCGGTCGGCGAACGCGGCCACCTTCTCCAGCTGGATGGAGACGGCGGTCAGGTGGTGGCCGAGGCTGTCGTGGATGTCGCGGGCCAGCCGGTTGCGTTCGGTCGCGGCGGAGAGCTCCGCGACGCGCGAGGCGGCCCGCCGCTCCTGGACCGCGACGTCGGCCATCGCGAGTGCCAGCACCAGTCCCATGGTGAACATGAGCACGTCGGACACGTAGCTGGTGTCCCGGTACCAGCCGGGCACCCACACCGCGAACCCGCCGACGAGCAACGCGAGGCAGAGCCCGCCGAGCACGAGCCCGACCGTGCGCCCGAGCGTCAGGTACGCGGCGAACGGGACCAGCACGAACAGCACCCGCGACAGCCCCGACTCGTCAAGCGCGGCGACCGCGAAGAACAGCACCAGCCGCGCGACAAGGAACGCGACGGGCCCGCGGGCCACTCGCCGCTCGACGGCCTCCAGCACGAACAACGCGCCGATCCCGGCGACGAAGCCGGCGAGTCGTGCCCCGTTCGCCGGGCTGAGGCCGGCGAACACGTAGTACAGCCCGGCCAGCAGCACGATCCCGTACACGGCACCGGAAACCCACGGCACGATCCGCGTCACCATCACCCGAGCCTACGGCCATTCGCCGGTGCCGGGACCCGACTTTGGCCGACCGGCACGTGCCGGTCGGCCACGCGGTCACTGGCCGGCCGGCACTTCCCGGGTGTCGGTCGCGGTTCCTACCGTTCAGGGAAACTCTTACGTCCCAAGGAGATTCCCCATGTTGACCCGACTGGGCGCCTGGTGCGGCGTGCTCGCCGGCCTGGCCATCGCCGTGCCCGGCCTGATCGAGGCGTTCACCGGCGAGAGCGCGCCGACGAGCTTCATGCTCGGTCTGTCCCCGGCGTTCGCCGTCCCGCTGCTCACCGTGCTCCACCTGCGGCAGGCCACCGCGGCCGGCGCCTTCGGCGCGGTGGCCTACACGGTGAACGCCGTCGGCCTCGGCCTGTTCGGCGGCGCGGCGTTCACCCTGAACCTGGCACTGTTCTTCCTCGACGACGCGGTGGTCGAGGAACTGCTGCGTGGCCCGACCATGGTCGCGCTGCTGGGCAGCGCGCTGGTCTTCGCCACCGGCGCGGTGTTGTTCGGGGTGTCCATGCTGCGAGCCAGGATCCACCCCCGCGTCCCGGCGGTGGCCTACCTCGTCGCGTTGCCCGTGCTGGCGGTCGCGGCGCGGCTGCCGGACACCCCGGTCACCAGCGTCGTGCACGTCGTGGCCGGAGGGTCGCTGATGTGGCTGTCAGCCGGTGTCTCGGATGCCGGCATTCTACTTGCGCTGGCGCATCGGCTCGGATCGAGGTCGGTGACGACGTGAGCGGCGGACGAGCCGATGACGTCGTGCGGTGGACCGGTCCGAAACGGCCCCTCACGATTCCGCGATGGGCACGTTCCGGGACCGCGCTGTGTTGGGCTGGTCGGTGATCAACCGAGCAGCGCGGATGCGGCGGTCCTGATCTCTTCGTCTTCGGTGAAGACGCGCCAGCCGCCGAAGTAGGCGATCCGTGCGGGTTGTCTGTGATCGCGCGAGCCACCGCCCACACGTGATCGTTGACGATCGCCATGTCGGCGAGGTGGCGCAGTGCGGCGATGCGGACGGGCAGGCACCTGCCCTGGGCCAGTGGCTGGGCCGGTTCGGTCAGGACGGCAACTGTGGACGCGCCCATTCTCAGCCGAGGGCGGCACGACGCAGTTTCGTGATCATGTTCGAGCAGCGAAGCGCGCTGTTCGTTGTTCACATTGGACGGTTCGGAGGTGACGTAAGTCCCAGCGTTGTGGTCAGGTCGCGCAATTCAGCGCGATACAGCTTTGCCGGGTCTCGCACCTGGGGTCGGAGGTGGCCGTAGACCTCCAAGGCCACCAGGCCATGCATGCGGCCCCATACTCGCATCGCCAGCGCGACAGCCGCCGGTGGCAGGTCGGGGAACGACTCCTTGATCAACGCGGCGAAGCCGGGTTCGAAATCCGCCGGCTCGGCGATCGAGCGGACACACCCCACGCCCGCATGGCATCATGATCATCGACATCGACTGGAGGGAGCACCAGTGAAGCGAGTTCTGACCACAGCGGCGGTCACTTCGGCCGCGTTCGGCATGTTGCTGGCCGGCGCGGGGACGGCGTCCGCGCAGGACCCGTACGCCAAGTACGCCACGGAGTCCGCGTGCGACACCTGGGGGTTGCAATACGTGCTGTCCGGTAAGGCGTACCGGTACGACTGCACCGGCCCGCACTCCAACAGCCCGGCGAGCCAGAAGTGGTGGCTCTACCTGATCTGATCGCGCCTGAACCGTTGGGCCGTCGCTTCACCTACTGGGCGGCTCAGGATGCGGGTACACGAAACACCGCCCAACTGGGAACTTCTGTTCCAGGTTGGGCGGTGTTTCGCTGCGGTGGAGCTGGTTGGACTGGGACAACGACATCATCACCAAGCCGCGCCTGGCGCGCCCCCGCGGCCTGTTCGGCAAGGTCCACTGGGCGATCGGGAATATCAACGGTCATTGGCCAGGAATTGAGACGTCCGTCCTGTTGCACGCCGCGGCATTTCATGGCCTGCGCCAATGGAGCCGGCCCGCTTCCGGCGCTGTGACCTGCGGTGGGCCAGCTTCGAAGGCGGAACGAGTGCGCGACTTCGCCGGTGAAGGTGGCCCGTCCGGCCGCCTGTTGCGCGAACCGGAATTTCGTGTCCTCTGTGGCGGGCCGATAGCTTCGGATTCATGGAATGGAGCTTTCAGGCGGCCGAAGACCTCGTTGCCGCGTTGCGTGCCGGTGCGGTGACATCGGTGGAATTGACCGACGAGGCGATCGCCCGTATCGAGCGCGACGACGAGGTGATCAACGCGATCTGCGTGCCGGACTTCGACCGTGCGCGGGCCGCCGCACGCCGTGCCGACCGGGCACGCGCGCGTGGTGAGGACCGGCCGCTACTCGGTGTTCCGGTGACGGTCAAGGAGTCGTACGACATCGCCGGGCTGCCGACGACCTGGGGCATGCCACCGCACCGGGACCATGTGCCGGCCGAGGACGCGGTACAGGTGTCGCGGCTGAAGGCCGCCGGCGCGGTGGTGCTCGGCAAGACCAATGTGCCGTTGGGACTGCAGGACATCCAGAGCTTCAACGAGATCTACGGCACCACCAGAAACCCGTGGGATCACGGTCGCACGCCGGGCGGGTCTTCCGGCGGGTCGGCGGCGGCCCTGGCGTGCGGGTTCGGCGCGCTGTCCATCGGTTCCGACATCGCCGGCTCGCTGCGCACCCCCGCGCATTTCTGCGGTGTCTACGCGCACAAGCCGACGCTCGGGCTGGCGGCCACCCGCGGGATGGTCCCGCCGTCCGAGCCGGCGTTGCCGGCCGACCTGGACCTCGCCGTCGTCGGTCCGATGGCGCGCACCGCCCGCGACCTCACGCTCCTGCTCGACGTCATGGCCGGACCGGACCCGCTGACGCTCGGCGTGGCGCACCGGTTGGCATTGCCGCCCGCCCGCCACGAGCGGCTCGGCGATTTCCGGGTCCTGGTCCTCGACGAGCATCCGCTCATTCCGACCGGGTCCGCCGTGCGGGCGGGCGTGAACCGGGTGGCCGCCGCGCTCGTCGACGGCGGCGCCCTCGTCGAACGGCGCAGTCCGCTGCTGCCCGATCTGACCGAAGCCGCGACGCTCTACACGCAGTTGCTGATTTCGGGCTCCGTCGCACGCTTTCCCGTCGAATCGGACGAGCGGCTGCGGACCCGCGCCGCCGCACTGGGCGCGGACGACCGGAGTCTCGACGCGACGCGACTGCGCGCCATGGTGTTCAGCCACCGCGACTGGATGGAGGCGAACCACCGCCGCGAGGTCCACCGCCACGGCTGGCGGCGGCTGTTCGCCGAGTTCGACGCCGTGGTGTGCCCGATCACGCCGACCCCCGCGTTCCCGCACGACCACGACCCCAATCCGCTGGAACGGCGCATCGACATCGACGGCGTCGAGTACCCGTACTTCGACCAGCTCGTCTGGGCCGGCCTGGCCACCATGCCCGGCCTGCCCGCCACCGCCATACCCGCGGGCCGGTCCCCCGAGGGCCTGCCGGTCGGCGTGCAGCTCATCGGTCCGATGTTCGAAGACCGCACCCCGCTGCGGCTGGCCGAACTGCTCGAGCGGAAGATCGGCGGCTTCCAGGCGCCGTCGGGCCCTTCTGAGCCGGGAACCCGGTTGCCGGGTCCGCTAGCGTCGGAGACGTGAAGATCGTCGTAGTGGGTGCCACCGGGCTCGTCGGCCGGGCCGTCGTCGCCGCTCTCGAAGCACGCCACGAAATCGTCTCCGTCTCGCGGAGGTCGCCGGTGCGCGCGGACCTGCGCGACCTCGCCTCGCTCGGCGGGTTGTTCGAGACCGCGCCGGACGCCGTCGTGTGCTGCGCCGCGAACGTCCCGCTCCGGCCGCTCGGCGACCTGACCGCCGAGCAGGTCGCCGACGACCTCCGCGGCAAGCTTCTCGGCCAGGTCGAGCTGGCCCGCCTCTCGGCCGAGCGCCTGCCCGCGGGCGGCTCGATCACCCTCACCGGCGGGACGTTCACCGAGCCGATCCCCGGCAGCGGCCTCGGCGCGCTCGTCAACGCCGGGCTCGAAAGCTTCGTCCGGTCCGTCGGCGCCGAGCGGCCGCACGGGCCGCGGATCAACGTCGTCAGCCCCGGCTGGATCAGGGAAACCCTTGAAGCCATGGGAGAAGACGGCGCGGGCGGGACGTCCGTGGCTGTTGTCGCCGAGGCCTACCGGGAACTCGTCGAAGGGGACGCGCGGGGCACCACCGTCGTCCCCCGGTAGCCCGGCAAAGTCTCTTGGCGGTGGCTGCGAGGGCGTTTCTTGGTCCCGAATGAGTCATTCAAGCAAGGCCGGGTAGTTAAGGGTTCCTCTGCCGCGCAAGCGGTCAACGGAAGGCCGTGAATGGCCCATTGAGGGACTCTATGTCCCTTAATGAGCCATTCACGGCTGTGGGCGAGCACCTGAAACCGGGCCAATCGGGCAGCTTGACAGCTCGCTGCCGCAGCTAACTGCCCGGCCTTGGTCATTCGCGACACCAAGCCGAGTGGCTCCGCTACTCGAAAATTCCGTAGCCCGCGACGGCGTGTGCCCGGACGCCGTCCATGTCGAGTTCCACGCCGATGCCCGGAGTGTCGGGGAGCGTGATGTAGCCGTCCTTGACGATCGAGCCGCTCCCGTCGGGGGCGTGGACGTAGCTGTCCCACACCGCGCGCTCCTCGAGGGCGTGCCATTCTTGGACGAGGAAGTTGGGGATCGCTCCGCACTGGTGCGACGTGGCCATCGTGCCCAGCGGGGTCGACACCAGGTGCGGTGCGAAGGGAATGTAGTGCAGCTCCGCGAGGTTGGCGATCTTCTTGGCCTCGGCGAGGCCACCGCACTTCGGCACGTCCGGCTCGATGACGTCCACGGCGCCGCGTTCGAGCAGCTCGCGGAATCCCCAACGCAGGTAAAGGTTTTCTCCGGCGCAGATCGGTGTGCGGGTCTGGGCGCGTACCCGCACGAGCGCGTCGATGTTCTCCGCCGGCAGCGGCTCCTCGAGCCACATCAGGTGGAACGGCTCGAGCTCCCACGAGATCCGGCACGCGCTCGGCAGGTCATAGCGGGCGTGGAGGTCGATGGCCAGATCGACGTCCGGTCCGATCGCTTCCCGGACGGCCGCCACGCGCTCGACCATCGATCGCAGCTCGGCGGCGTTGATCGTGTGGTTGAAGGCGTCGAACTTGGCGGGGTGGCGCAGGTCGTCGACGTCGAACTTGATGGCGGTGAAGCCTTCGGCGACCATCCGCTGGGCCCGGTCGACGCACCCGGCGATCGAGCCCGCCGGGTCGTCGCCGTCGCCGCAGTCGGCGTAGAGGCGGATCCGGTCGCGGAACTTCCCGCCGAGCAGCCGGTGGACCGGCTGGCCCGCGGCCTTGCCCGCGAGGTCCCACAGCGCGAGCTCGATCCCGGACAGGGCGATCACGAACACCCCGCCCTGGGCGCCGGCGAAGACCTTGCCGCGGCGCAGCTTTTCCCAGCACCGCTCGACGTTGCGCGGGTCCTCGCCGATCAGGAGGGGCGTCAGGAAGCCGATCATCCCGACGACGGCGCCCGCGCCGGCATCGGGATTGGCCTCGCCGAACCCGCTGAGGCCCTCGTCGGTGTCGATCCGGACCAGTGTGGCCTGACCGTGGTAGGCCACCACGGCCGTCGTGACGTTCACGATCCGCATTGCGCTCCATACTGCCCAAGTCATGCGTATGAACGGACTAATGCGATGTCGAACTTGTCCGATAAGCTGCTGACATGCAAAGGAGACAAGAGTCTCCGGACGCTGTCAAGGTCCGGACGCTGCCGGTGCAGGTGGCGGCGCGCCTGACCCGGCGCATCGTCAGCGGCGACATCGAGGACGGCCGGACCCCGTCGGAACTCGAGATCTCCCAGGAGTTCGGGGTGTCCCGCGTGGTGGCGCGGGAAACGCTCAAGATGCTCGCCTCGCTCGACATCGTCGAAATCGCGCAGGGTCGCCGCGTCGTCGTGCGCCCCCGCGCGGAGTGGGACTACCTGAGCCCGTTGCTGATCGAGTGGCTGCCGGCGGAGATCGTCGACGAGCTGCTGCAGGAGCTGCACCAGCTGCGCGTGCTGCTCGAGCCCGAACTGGCCGCGATGGCCGCGGTCAGCATCACCGACGAGACGCTGGAGCGGCTCCGGGACGAGATCGACCGCATGTCGGCACTCGAGGCGGACCCCGACGCCTACCTCGAGGTCGACCAAGAATTCCACATGGAGATCTGCCGGGCGGCCGACAACCGCATCCTCGACCGGATCATGTACTCCGCCCGCTGGCTCGGCACGGCCAGCCGGCGCCTCACCAACGAGGCGCCGGCCGGGCTGCGCCGCGCCACCGCCGAACACACGGAGATCTACGAGGCGCTCGTGGCGCGCGATCCGGCCGGGGCCCGCGCGGCGATGCGCAGGCACCTGAGCAACAACTACTCCACGCTCCTCGCGGAAAAGGAGCAGCGAAGCAAGCGGGCCGCCCGGCGGCGCTAGCACACTGCACGACCGAAATCCGGAACCGATGACGAGGACGGACGAGGCATGGCAGCACCTGCGATCCCGCCGCTCCGGCTGGGGCTGATCGGCGCGGCGCGGCAACTCCTGCGCCACCACTCATCCGGCGGCCTTCCGCGCTATCGGCGGCTGCCCCGTGGCTCGACCGCGCTGTTCGACGGGTCGTCCGGACAACGCATCAGCAGTTCGGCGTCCTTCGGCGCATGAACGACCCGCAGCGCGGCGCTCGCCTCGCTGTCCCGCCGGTTGCACCGTCGCCCGTCGGTACGCGTCCGCTCGATCGGACGCGAGAGGAGTTGTCATGGAAGAGAAAACGGATCTGTCGAGGCGCACGTTCCTCGGGGTGAGCGCGCTGGGCGTGCTCGGTCTCGCCGGCTGCGGAGGCGGCCCCGCCGAGGCGCCGCAGGTCGACGTCCAGGTGCCCAAGGCGCTGCTCGACCAGGCTGCCGCGCTCCGCGGCGGGTCGGTGGGGATGCTCTCGCAGAAGCTGTACTCGGAGGCCGCCAACAAGGCGCTGGACCGGTCGCTGCAGGTGTTCGCGCAGGCCACCGGCACCACGGTCCGCAACGACCTGGTCTCCGGCGACGCCGGCGACATGGTCGCGAAGATGGACGCCGAGGTGAAGGCGGGCACCAACCGCGATCTGGCCTTCATGAGTGACCGGCGGTTCGTCGGCCAGCTCCACAACCTCGGCGCCCTCACCGACGTCACCGACGTGGTCAACGAGATGAAAGCGCTTTACGGGGAGCCCGCAACGGCGTCGGCCAAATTCTGTGTGTTCGACGGGCGTTGGTTCGCGATCCCGTACCACTTCATCGCGTCCGGAATGTACCTGCGCAAGGACTGGTACCAGGAGAAGGGGCTTCCGCTCAAGCCCTACTACACCTGGGAAGAGTTGCGCGACAACGCATTGGCGGTCTCCGACCCGGCGAAGCGGCGCTTCGGCTGGGGCCTCACGGTGAACCGCTCCGGTGACGCCAACGGCTTCATCCAGAACGTCATCAACACCTACGGCGGGGCGATCGCGGACAACACCGGCACGAAGGTGGTGTTCAACTCGCCGGAGACCGTCGCCGCCGTCACGTTCATCGGCGACATCTACACGAACCCGAAGTACAAGCCGATGCTGCCACCCGGGATCGGCAGCTGGACCGACTCGAGCAACAACGAGAACTGGCTGGCCCAGATCCTGGGGCTCACGCTGAACCAGTACAGCGTCTACGCCGACTCGAAGACCAAGAAGAACCCCGTCTACGCCAACACGCACCCGTTCAACGGCGCCACCGGACCGGCGATCGACCGGCCGCTCGCGTATGGCGAGTCCAACTCGTTCGTCGTGTTCAAGGGGGCGAAGAACCCCGACCTCGCCAAGCTGGTCGCGAAGTTCATGGTCAGCGGGAGCGCGCTGCTAGGTGTCGCGAAGGAAGCGCCGTGCCTGGTCAATCCCTCGTGGGACAAGGTGTGGGACTCCGACCCGTACTACACCAGCGGTGACCCGGCCTTCGCCGCGCTGCGCGAGCAGACCCGTGCGCCGCTCCCGATGAAGACCAGGACCGGCTACGCGTTCCCCCAGGCGCCGAGCCCCGGCGAGCAGGCCGCCCTCGCCGCCTACCTGCTGACCGACATGATGCAGTCGGTCATCCAGGGCACCCGCCCGGCCGACGCCGTTGCCGCGACCCACACCCGGATCGTCCAGATCTTCGAGCAGCAGGGCTACCGGCAGTGACAGTCCTGCGTCCACGTCCTAAAAGGACACAGTCGGCGCCGGCCCGTCCGGCGCCGGGTACGTCGTCCTCACTCACCCTGACACAGCGGCGGCTCGGGCGCGACTGGCGCCTCGCCGCGGTGTTCATCGGGCCGACGCTGGTGCTGGTCGCCGGCCTGATCCTGGTCCCGATCGTCAGCTCGATCTTCACCAGCGTCACGGAGCGCCACGGTGCGGAGACGGTCTTCGCCGGGCTGGACAACTACACCGCCCTCGTCGACGACGCCCTGTTCCACAAGGGCGTGCTCAACTCGTTCGTCTTCACCGCGTACGCCGAGATCTTCAAGGTGACCTTCGGTCTCATCGCGGCGTTGATGCTGCACCACATGCGCCGCGGCCGGGCGATCGTCGCCGGGGTGATCCTGCTGCCGTGGGTGATTCCGACGGTCGTCACGGCCTTCACCTGGCGGTCTTTGCTCGACCCGATCTTCGGCAGCGTCAACGTCCTGCTCACCGAATCGGGTATCGGGCCGGGCCTCGCCGCGATCGGGCTCGTCGACAAGTGGCCCGCGGAGTGGCTGTCCGATCCCGCGCTCGCGATGCCGGCGGTCATCCTGGTCAATGTCTGGAAGGGCATCCCGTTCTTCACGGTGACGTTCCTCGCCGGGCTCAAGGCCATCGACAGCAACCTCCACGAGGCGGCGATGATGGACGGCGCCTCGCCGTGGCAGCGCTTCGTGCACATCACGCTGCCGGGCCTGCGCCCCGTCATGATCGTGACGGTGCTGCTGTCGTCGATCTGGACGTTCAACAACTTCGACCTGATCTGGCTGATGACCCAGGGCGGACCGGGGGACGCCACCGCCCCGTACGTGATGGTGGCCTACTCCAAGGCCATCCAGCAGCTGCAGCTGGGCGCGGGCGCCGCGGTCACGCTGGTGATGCTGCCGATCATCGCCATCCTCGTGGTGATCCTCGTGCGGATGATGCGGCGCAGCGACCTGCCCGGCGCCGCCGACCTGGGGCACCGGCGACTGACTCCCGTTCAGCGCAAGGCGCTGCCGTGGGTGATCGTCGCGGCCTCGGTGCTCGTGCTGGTCTGGGCGTCGCCGCACATCGTGTGGAAAGCCGCGCTCGTGCTGGGCGTGTTCGTGGTGCTCGCGGCCGCCGTCGGACGGGTCGTCTCCGCGCTCGCAGCGAGGAGCAAGCGGCTGGCCGCACGCCTGGTCGCCGGCACCGGCTCGGGCGTCGCGCTCGTGGGCCTGCTGGGCTTCGTGCTGGCGCCGCTCTACTGGATGACGATCACGGCCTTCAAGTCCGACGACCAGATCGTCGCGCGTACCGACGACCTCTGGCCGACACCGTGGACCACCGAGCAGTTCACCAACCTGTTCACCGGCACGTTCGGCACCTGGTACGTCAACACGATCCTGGTTTCGGTGGCGTCCACCGTGATCGCCCTGGTCTGCGCGGCGCTGGCCGGTTACGCGCTGGCACGGCTGAAGTTCCGGGGTTCGGAGAGCTTCACGGTGACGATCCTGCTCACCTACGTGATGCCGGGCGCGCTGCTGTTCATCCCGCTGTACCAGCTGATGAGCGGGATCGGACTCAACGACTCGTTGTGGTCGCTCGTGCTCGCCTACCCCACGTTCACCCTGCCGTTCGCGACCTGGCTGCTCGTCGGCTACTTCAAGTCGATCCCGGCCGACCTCGAGGAGGCCGCGCTGGTCGACGGCTGCACGCGGTTCGGGGCGTTCATCCGGATCGTGCTGCCGCTGGCCAAGCCGGGCTTGCTCGCGGTCGCGCTGTTCACGCTCACCAACGCGTGGAACGAGTTCCTGTTCGCCTTCGTGTTCATCACCAAGGACGACAACAAGACGCTGCCCCTCGGCATGCAGTCGATGATCTTCGGTGACGTCGTGCCGCAGGGGCAGCTGGCCGCGGCCTCGCTGCTGGTCAGCATCCCGGTCGTGCTCATGTACGGCTTCGGGCAACGGTTCCTGACCGAGGGCCTCACCGCGGGGGCGGTGAAGGGATGACCGGACGCGGTGGGGTCCTCGCGTTCCTCCGGGCGCTGGAAAAGCCGTGAATGTCGCATTGAGGGACTTGAAGTCCCTCAATAGTCCTCGGTGCCCACGCCCGCCTTGGCCGCCAGCGCCTTCGTGAGGAAGT
>NZ_JBFBBN010000072.1:0-40546 GCF_040682715.1 Amycolatopsis sp. NPDC051128
CGGCCGAGCGCATGTCGACCGAGGTGCCGTCGTAGGCGGCGAAGCTGACCGGCGAGATGTCGCGCAGGTACGAGACCTGCGTGTGCGTGCGTAGGCGGTCGCCCTGCTCCGTGAGGCCCCAGGTGTCGAGGCCGGGCAGGAAGCCGACGCTGGCGCCGGTGATGTCGCCGCGCTCGTGGAGCTCGCGCAGGTCCCGGCCGACGCTGGTGTTCGGGATGTCGAGCTCGTAGGACAGGCCGCCGGAGTCCGCGGACAGGCGGAGTGTGCCGGAGGACTGGCGGCCGAGCAGGTGGTCCGGGTTGTGGTTCCACAGCGCGGCCGTCAGCTGCTCGGCGATGACGTCGTCGAAGCTGCCCTCGGCGAACTGCTCGCGCCAGTTCTCGCCGGTCTTGTCGCTGACCTGGCCGAACACCGCGGCGTAGCCCTCGAAGGTGTTCCCCCGGATTTCGGACTCCAGCGACACCATGGCGCGCTGCAGCAGACCGGGCTGCGCGCGGTAGGCCAGCGCGCCGCGGGACACCAGGGCCCCTGCCCGGCCGCCCACGGACGCCGCCGTGACCTTGCGCCCGTGCTTCCTGCCAGCGGTGACCACCGGGCGCGCGGCCGCGCGGTTGATCACCGGCGCCGGCGCCTTCGCGCGGCCGGCGTACCGGAACTCGCCGCGGGCCGCGCGTTCCTCGAGGTCCTGTTCGGACGGGGCCGCGGCGTTGCCGTGGCGGCCGGGCAGCGCGACGTCGGCGAGCCCGGCCGCGACCGCCTCGCTCGGCGCGTACCAGGACTCGGCGCGCATCTTGCCGCGCCACGCCTCGGCGGTGCCGCCGGCCTTGTCCGCGTACAGCTCGGCGCCGATCTGCGAGATCGAGTCGATGACGTCGGCCTCCGCGCGCAGGTCGTCGGCGTTGCCGATCGCCACGGTCCAGGCGTCGTGGATCATGAGCTGCGAGGCCGGGCTCATCTCGATGGTGTCGCCGACCATGCTGATGATCGACGCGGCCGACGCGGCGAGCCCGTCGACCGTGACGGTGATCTGGCCGGGGTGGCGCGAGAGCAGGTTGTAGATCGCGAACCCTTCGAAGGCGTCGCCGCCCGGCGAGTTGATCCGGAGCCGGAGGTCGCCGGTGTGGCCGGCGATCGCTTCGGCGACCATGGCCGCGCTGACGCCGCCGAACCAGAACGATGCACCGATGCGACCGGAGAGAATCAGCTCCAGCTCGTCGCCGTTCTCCGCCGTCTCGACCGTGGCGTCTTCCTCGAAGCCGTCGTCCTCCGCGTCGGCTCGCCGGGCCCGGGAGGCCAGTGCGGCGGTCACCTGCTCCATCACGGCGGCGCTGAGCTGGTAACGGGTGCGCGTCATGCGGCAACTCCCAACGAGTCAGGGGTCGGTTCGGTGGCCGGCGGCGGAGCCCCCGCGCCAGCCGGGATGCGCAGGACGTCGCCGCCCTCGACCTTCGGGAGGTTCAGCCGGGCCCGGCCTTCGTTCGGGGTGATCAGCCCGGCGTTGACCTGGGCGATGATCAGGTTCACGTTGTCCTCGGGGGACGGCGCGATGAAGTCGCTGTAGTCGAACTTCGCGGTGCGGCGCGGGTTCGCGACCAGCCGGGAGAGACGCTGCTCGATGCGCTGCGTCCAGGGCTGCAGCGTGTACCGGGCCAGGCCGCGGTTCTGCTCGGCGATGCCCTGGCCCCAGCTGGTCGACTTCTCGGTCAGGCCGAGCAGGTGCGGCGGCACGCCGAACCAGCGGCCGACCTCGTCGACGCTGAAGGTGCGGGACTCCAGGAACTGCGCGTCCTTGGAGTTCATCTGCCAGGCCTGGAACTTCAGGCGCCGGTTGATGACCGGGATGTCGCCCGCGTTGTCCGGGCCGAGCATCTTCCGGTTGATCATCTCCTTGACCTGCTTGGCCTCGTCCTCTTCGATGTCCTCGTCACCGTCGGGCGTGACCATGCCGGCGATCATCGCGCCGTTGGAGAACTGCCGGTTGGCTGAGCGCTCCCCGGCCAGAGCCGTGCTGAGGGACAGTCGGGCGGCGCCGATCGCCGAGATGCCGCGGAGCCCGTCGAGGGTGAGGCCCATGAGCTGCGTCATCGAGGACGGATCGAGCGTCGCGGTCTGCGATTTCCGGCCCTCGGCGGCCGGGATCGTGACCTCGAACCGCTTACCGCCTGGGCGGGTGTCATCCCAGAAGACCGAGACGTTCTCCGGCAGTACCGGATTCAGCCACGTGATCTGGCCGACCGCGTTGCGCATGTGCTGAAGGAAGATCTCCCCGCGGATCAGCAGCGAGATCATGACGATCTCGGTCCACTCGAACGGCGTGTAGTACTCGCCGCCCGGGTTGTCCAGGAAGGACGCCACCGGGACCCGCTGGTCGGAGTCCCGGGCCTGCTCGATGGTGCGCAGCGTCAGCGACGCGATCGAACCGGACACAATGGACACCGCGCGGTAGACCGAGGACAGCGTGAGCGCCGTGGCCGGCGAGACGTCCAGGCCGGTCGTCGAGGTGTAGCCGAGCATCATCGCGAGCACGGGGTCGCCGATCGAGTACGACGCTGCGCGCTCCTCGACCTTGCGTTTCCGCCACCACCATGCCGCCACGGGCATATGCTAGCTCAGAAATATGCGAACCTGTGCACATGAGCATGTGTGCAGCTGTCGCGGCCGCGCTGGCCGGCGTCCAGCTCGCCCCCGCCGACGCCGCCGCCGTCGCGCTCGCCCAGCAGTACGCAGCCGCCATCGACGCCGCCGCGAAGGAGCCCAGCGAGGCCTCCGCCGCGGCCGAGAACGACGGGCGCGTCCGCGACCCGCTCGCCACCTACGGCCCCAAGCTGCTCGCCGTCCTCGACGCCCTCGGTCTCACCCCAAGGGGACGAGCGGCTTCCCCGCCGTTGAGGGGAGGCCAGCGTGACGGCACCGGACCAGCCGGCGAACCCGTTGATCCCCTCGACGAGCTCCGACAGCTCCGCGATACTCGGGCGCACCGAGCCGCGGCTGTGGACACCACCACTGCGTGAGCTGACGCCCGACACCTCCTACGGCTTCGAGCTCATCACCTTCGCCCGCGACGTCCTCAACACGCCGTTCGACCCGTGGCAGGAGTGGCTCTCCATCCACGCCGGCGAGCTCCTGCCGGACGGCCGGCCGCGGTTCCGGGTCCTGCTCGTGCTCGTCGCGCGCCAAAACGGCAAGAGCATCTGGGGACACGCCCTCCTCAAGTACTGGCTCTTCGTCGACCGCGCCGAGCTGGTCCTCGGCACCTCAACCGACCGGTCCTACGCGAAAAAGGCCTGGGCCAAGATCTGCGAGGAGGTCAAGGCCAACCCCTTCCTCGCGCGCAAGCTCGGCCCCGACGCGCAGCGCCTCACCATCGGCGAAGAAGCGCTCACCACGCTCGACGGGGCCCAGTACTACTTCGCCGCCAACAACGGGCGTGCCGCCCGCTCAGCCACCCTGCACCGGTGGCTGTGCGACGAGGTCCGCGAGCACCGCACCCGCGACGCCTGGAACTCCGCCTCGAACGCCATGAACGCCGTCGCCGACGCACAGATCGTCGGCATCAGCAACCAGGGCGACGCGACCTCGGTCCTTATCGACTCGCTCCGCGACCCGGCCATGGCCTACATCGAGACCGGCGAGGGCGACTCGCGGATCGGGCTCTTCGAGTGGTCCTCTCCGCCCGGATCCGAGCCGACCGACGTCGGCGCGCTCGCCATGGCCAACCCGAACTTCGGCCGGCGCCTCGACCGGGACGCGCTGATCGCCGCCGGCCAGCGCGCGGCGGAGGCCGGCGGCGAGGAACTCACCGGCTACCAGACCGAAGCGATGTGCATGCGCGTCGCCGCGCTCAACCCCGCGATCAACCCGGTCCGCTGGGACGCCCTGGCCGTCCCGGACGACGAGGCCGTCGACCTCGCCGAGCACCGCAACCGGCTCGCGCTCTGCCTCGACGTCTCCCTCGACGGCACCCACGCCACGCTCGTCGGCGCCGCGCTGCTGCCCGACCTCGACGACGACGGCGAGGTCACCGGCGCGCGCGTCCACCTCGAGGTAATCGAGTCCTGGAGCGGGGCCGGGTGCCTCAAGGCCCTGCGCGCCGACCTGCCGACGATCGTGCGCCGGGTGAAGCCGCGCGTCCTCGGCTGGTTCCCCGCGGGCCCGGCCGCCGGCGTCGCCGCGGCGCTCGCCGCCCGGAAGGGCCCGCAGGCCGAGCGGTGGCCGCCGCGCGGAGTGGTGCTGGAGCCGCTGACCGCCGAGACGACCGCGGTGTGCATGGGCCTGGCCGAGCAGGTCGACGCCGGCGAGATCGTGCACCCCGAGGACGAGCTGCTGCAGGCACACCTGAAGTCCGCGCAGAAGTTGAAGAGGGGCGACGCGTGGGTGTTCGGCCGGCAGGGCGCCGGACCGATCGACGGGTCTTACGCGGCCGCGGGCGCGGTGCACCTGGCCCGGACCCTGCCGCCGCCGAAGTCGCCGCTGACGGCCGTGTGAGCGGCCCGGCCGGAACACGGCCGAGCGTCAGCGCAGGTCCGCCTTGCGCCAGCAGCCGCGCAAAAAAAAGACAGGGCCGGGGTGTCCTGGAGCGCCGGGGAGCCCGAACTTTTTCGGGTCCCCCTCCTCCTACGGTCTCCAGGCCTCGTCGTAGTTGGGGTGGTTGGCGAATCGGGCCGCGGCCTGGCGGATCGGCGCGCACGGGTAGGTGCCAGGGCACCCGCTGACGCACGAGTAGGTGCCGGTCGGCTGGTCCAGCACGCCGTAGTGCTTGAGGATGGCGATCTCCTCGAGCTTCTCGGCGTCGGCGCGGCTGACCTCGGCGGCACGTGCGACGAGGAACGCCACGATCGGGTGTCCCTGCGGCAGGCCTGTGCTCAAGGCCGGAAGTCCTCGGTGTAGTCGGGGTGGTCGGCGTAGACGGTCGCCAGGTGTTTGATCACGGTGCGCGTCACCTCGCAGATGACCTTTCGGGCGGGGTTGTCGAGGTCGGCGCAGTGGCGCGCGTAGTCGTCGAGGATCGCGCGCTTCGCATGGACGTCCGGGGAGTCGGCCTGTTCGTCGAGCCTGGCCCAGTAGAACGCGAGCAGCGGGTCGACCGGGCCGGGCAGCTCGTGGCCTTCGCCGTCGAAGTAGGTGACGGTGCGCGTCACCTGGTGCTGGTCAGCCATGCCCCGAATGTAGGCCGCGGTGCCCGCCGAGCGCGACCCGGCGGGCACCACGATTGGGGCCTACCACTTGCTGAGCTTCTTGGGTTGGGCGTGCTGTCCGGGTTTGCCGATGTGCTGGTTGCAGGCTCGGCATGCGGCGACCATGTGCTTGGGGTCGTCGCCGGTGATGGCGCGGCCTTGGGTGTGGTGGACGCAGTCGGCTGTGCCGGTGCAGACGCCTGGGATGGCGAGGGTGCAGCGTCCGTCGTTGTCGCGTTGGTTGGCTTCGAGGATGGCTGCTCGGATCCTGCGCCAGGCCCTCGTGCTGCCCTTGTCCCAGGCGCCCACGGTCAGCCCAGGCCTGGCCAGGGTGAGGTGATCGGCACGGTGGTGTCCCGCGCGGCGATCGTGCCGTGCTTCTGCTTGATCCCGCCGTTCTCGTCCCGCTCGACCGTGGTGAAGGTGGCGTTGCCCTCGTGGATCCTGATGTGCGCGGGCATCAGGACGTCGTTGGGGTTGACGCCGTGGGACTTGATCCATTCGCGGATCAGCTCGAACTGTGGGTGCTTGAAGGTCACGGTGTGGACGATCGGGTGCTTGCCAGCGTTGATCACGCGCACGGCAGCGTCGTCGACGAACGCGGTGACGTTGCTGGGTGCGTGGGGCGTGAGTTCGTGGATGGCGTGGATCAGGGGGCGGAAGGCTGTCGCCTGGTCAACGTCGTCGGGGAGCTCGTACTCGACGAGCAGGGCCCATTGCCTCATCAGGGGTTTCTCCTAGCCGTGGTAGTCGGGCGGGTGGGACCGTCGAGTCCGATGTGGATGCGGGCGCCGATGGCGTCGCAGTAGCGGCGGACCTTCCCCACGGTGGGGTCGTGCATGCCGAGTTCGAGGCGCCTGACCACGGACTCGTGGACGTGCAGGCGTCTGGCGACTTCGGCGACGGTGAGGCCGCGCTCCTTGCGCAGCTGACGGAGCCGGACCCCGACGCCGGCGTCCTTCCGACGCGGGGGCTCCGCAGCTGCGGTCACCGCGGTCTCCGGAGCACGCGGTCGAGGGCGCGCCGCCACCGGGGCGGTCCGGGCCGGGTGGCGCGTTCCCAGGCGTCGGCCGAGATCCACGGGCCCTTGATCGCGTCGGCGAGCGGGGCCTGGCGGCGGTTTTCGGCGTGGGCTTCGTCGACCGCGTCGGGTCGCGGTCCGGCGGTGACGTGCTGCTCGGCGAGCTGCGTGAGCTGGTCGCCGGTCAGGTCGGCGACGTTCGGCCGCGGAGTCGGGCGCAGCAGGCCGCGTTGTTCGAGGGTCTCGATCAGCGTCTGGTAGGTGAGCGGGTCGGCCGGCTGTTCCGGCGGCGGGGTGTCGTTGACGACGGCTCGGAGCAGCGCGGCGACGAACTCTTCGTCGAGGCCTCCGTGGGTGTTGAGGTCGTCGGCCATGGCGATCAGCTCGACGGCGGGCGGGATCTTGATGCCCCAGCTGCGGGCCTCGGCGATGCTGACGATGCCGAACCCGGGCTTGGTGACGTCGACGGCCGGCGGGTCTGGCGGGGTGAGGAGGTCGCGGGGGACGTCGAAGGCCTCGGCCACGGCGGCGACGGTGGCGTCGCGCTCGTCGTCGTAGGCGCGGGCGGGGACGCTGACCGGCTGCTCGTCGTCGGCGAGCTGGCCGATGGAGCGGAGGTTGCCGGTCTTCGGCCAGCCCGCGGCCGGGCGGGTCCGCGGGCGAGGTTGCCAGGGCTCGGCCGCCGGGATCACGCTGTCGAGGTCCGGGTGTGCGGACCAGCGGCGGACGGGCGGGCTGGTGGGTTGCTGCTCGGTCATGCCGGGATCTCCAGGGTGAGCGGTCCGACGTCGGCCGGGCGGATGGGGGTGGTGTCGCGGATGGTGATCCGGCAGCCGGTCGGCTCGCCGAGTTCGGCGATGCGTTTGGTGGCGTGGACGTCGATGGCGGCGGAGTCGTCGGTCCAGACGCCGGCGGAGGTGATGGCGTCGAAGACGGCGCGGACGAGCTTGTCGAGGTCGGGTTTCTTGATCGCGGCCGGGGTGGCGCGGGTCTTCGGCGTGCCGACCGGCCGCTTCACGACGAAGGCGAGCTCGACCGCGACGGGCCCGTCGAACCGGGCGATCGGCTGGCCGTGCGGGTCGGTGAGGGCGTCGCGGATGTCGCTGCGCCACGGCTTCACGGCCTTCGAGGACTCGGTCTGGGCGACTTTGCCGGTGAACTCGCGGGTGTCGCCCTTGCCGCGGTAGATCGGGCGTGCGCGCTTCGAGCCTTGGGGTGCAGGGGATCCGGGGATGAACCGGGTCAGCTCAGCCACGGCTGGCCTCCTTGGGTGGGAGTTGGTCGAGCCAGCGGAGGACGGCGACGAGGTGGTCGAGGTCGAGGGCGCCGGTCCGTTCGAAGCGGGACATCGTGCTGGGGCAGACGCCGATCGCGCGGGCGACGGCGCGCTGGCTGAGGCGTCGCTGTTCGCGGGTTTCGCGGACGAGACTGGGGAGCTTGACGAGCAGCTCGGCCAGCTCGCCGTATGCCGTCGGTCGGTCAGCCACGGGTGCTCACCAGACCTTCCGGAGCTTCGATCCCGGCCGCGGGCCGTGGTCGCGGCAGTAGGTTCGCCGCGTGCGGCCGACCCACATCGACCAGCCGAGCGGTCGGGCGAGCCCTTCGAGTGCCTTCGTGCCTTCGAAGTAGCTCACCGGCTCCGGCAGCTCGATGATCTGGCCGCACCCACGGGCGTCGCAGCGAGCGCCCTCGAGGACGCGGTAGATCAGCTCAGCCACGGTCGTCCCCCGGGTCCGCGCTGGGGCGGCGGAGGACGGTCTTCTCGCCGTCGCACTGGTCGCACGGGACCGGCTTCACGAGCCCGGCCTTGACGGCAAGGTCGGACCCGGGCGGGAGGTTCTCCCAGGCGGTCCAAGGCTCGCGGTCGTCCGTGTCGGCGAGCTGCCCGCAGCCTTCGCAGCGCGGACACGGCACCGGCACCAGCCGGTCATCGTGCGGCGGGGCCTCGGCCGCCGCGCGCCGCTGACGGAGCTGGTCCTGCTCTTGGAGGCTCAGATCCTCGTGCAGCAGCTCGTCGAGCGCCTCGGCAACGGCCAGCATCGCGTAGCCGGTGCCGATCGTCGCGTCGAGCCCGATGGCCTGCTCCGGCGTGAGGTCGTACGTCTGCTTGAGCCCGACTCGCGCACTGGCGAGCAGCTCCGTGGCTCGGCTGAAGTGGCTCTGGGTCACGGGTTTTCCTGCTTTCGGCTGGGGTGGTAGCTCGGCTTGTGGTTGTGGTCGCGGAGTTCGGTGCGACCGGTGCCTGTGCGTCGGCTGGGGCGGGTGCAGGGCTGGCGTGGTGCGGCGCCGCATGCCGAGCAGGCGCGGAGCAGCGGGCTGGCTTCCTCCTCGAACCGAAGCTCGTGCGCGGGGACGTACTGCTGCTCGGCGGTGTCCTGCCAGAGGCCTTGGCGGAGGTTCGCCCGGTCCTTGTGGCGGGTCACCCGACGGCTCGCTGTTCGGGCAGCGGCCGGTGGTCGCACGGGCCGACGGTGCCGCGGTGTCGGCCGGCTGGGTCCCAGCGTCGGCCGTCGGCGTCGCACAGCTGGCAGGTGCGGGTTTCGGCGGTGCGGTCGCGGTCGAAGGCCTCGCCGGCACGGCGGGCCTCGGCGCAGGCGCCGCACGGCGGCGGCTGTTCGGTGTTCGCGTGTTCGGGGCATCGGTTTGAGGGGCGTTCGCGAGCCCGCGCGGTGCCTTGGTGACCTCCCCCTCCCAACTCCTCACCGGGGGTGAGGGTGTGGGTGAGGGTGAGGGAGTCGTGAACGTTCGCCGTTGGTTCGGACGACGTTCGGTCCGACGTTCGCCGTTCGTTCGGGCGAACACTGCCGGACCGGATGCGGGTCATCCTGTCCTTGGCCTTGCGTTTGTCGTCCTCAATGGACGCCGCGGACCGTTGTTTGTCGAGCCAGTCGTGGAACTGGTAGCCGGGCAGCCCGTGGCGGTGCTCCTCGCGCCAAAGACCCACTTGGACGAGTCGAGAAGCGAGCCTTTTTCCGTTCGGCCAGCTCTGCACGTAGTGCAGCGGGACCCATCCATCGGTGAGGTGCGCGGGGTTCATGCAATAGGCCCCGCCCATCGCCCAGACGCCCAGGGCGGCGGGCCCGGCGGCGCGCATCTTGGCGTGTTCGGCGGCCGTGTCGGCGACTCGGAAGTCGGGCATCAGGCAGCCCCTTTCGTGCTTGTGGGGTGCGCCGCAAGTCCGAGACGGGCTCGGATGCGACCGGTCGTGTAGGTGGTCATGGAGGTGTGCTGCGCGATTTCGACGTCGGTCCATCCGAGGCGCCAGAACCAGCGCACGAGGCGCGCGCGGTCGGCCGCGCTGAGGAGCTCGGCAGGTTCGTCTCCGCGCCGGCACGCCGCGATCAGCCGCGCCCGAGCGAGGGGCGCGGTGTCGGGGCGTCCGATGTGGATGGCCATGGTCACCTCCTCGTCGTTGGGTGCTCCGCCCCGGGCTGGCGAGCACACGGTCCGGGGCTGAGCGGTCGGGGTGCCGCTCGCCCGGCGCCGTGGCGGGAACCGGGCGGCCGGGGCGAGCGGCGGAGTGCGGGCCTGGTGGTCGGCCCGCGCGGGTCAGGTGATGTCGGCAGCGAGCAAGCCCAGATCGCCGGCGTCCGGCCAGGTGCTGTCCATGTCGGACTCTCCGATGAGGTCGTCGAGCTCAGCGAGCACGGCGCGCGTGACCGTCTTGACCTCGTGCTCGGTGGCGGCGGGCGCGGCTCGCCGGGCGGCGTCGAGCAGGCGGGTGACTTCGTCGCTCACTTGTCGTCTCCCTCGGTCTCGCCCTCGGCGTCCTCGTCGACGAGCTGAGCGTCCTCGGGCGACTTCAGCCCGGCGATCGCGGTGAGCACCGCGTCGAGCTGCTCGGGCCCGACGAGGACCTGGCGGCCGCGGAGGACACCGCTGGCAGGGCTGACGACACCGAGCCGGGACAGGTCCTCGAGGAGGCCTTCCGCGCGCTTGGAGTTGATCCGGAGCCCGCGCATCAGCAGCGTCGGGAGCGCGGACTGACCGGACACCACGATGTCCGCGGCGCGACCGAGGACGCGGGTGTCGCGGTGCAGCGCCGGGAATCCGGTGATGACGCCGGTGGCGTCCTTGACGCCGTCGGGGGTGAACAGCCGGGCAGGGTTGATGGTGCGGTTCGGCGCCGGCGGCAGGTCGGGGGCGTTGACGTCGGCCGACGGTTCCTCGCCCTCGATGAGCGAGACGTCGAGGTCCCAGCGGACCGGCGCGATCGCGCCGCGGTAGTGCTCGCCGATCTGGACGAGGAGGTACCTGTTCTGGTGGGTGCGGAACAGCTGGATCGGCGCGCCGAGCTTGGCGGCGACCTTGGTGAACGGGGCGAGTCGGGCGGCGCCGAGGTCGGTCCGGTTGGCCGCGGGGATGTGGCGGCCGTCGGTCGAGAGGTAGGCGTCGACGTCCACGTGGGCCAGGACGTGCCAGAGGCGGCGGGGGAAGTCGTCGACGGGCGCCTCGTGGAAACTCAGGCGCACGCCGTCGTCGTACAGGTTCGGGTCTTCGGAGACGGTGACCTGCCCGAGGTCGACGTCGACGAGCACCTGGTGACCCTCGTCGTCCTTGCTGCGCTTCGCCTTGCTCTTGAAGGTGGCGACGACGGCCTTGACGTCGTCGATGCCCCACAAGGTGGGGCGGGCGAGTTGGCCGTAGGCGACGACGTTGGTGTGGCCGGTCGCGAACCGGTCCGTGGACGTGCCGACGAGGAGGTCCTGGCGGCCGGGTTCGGAGCCGCGTTCGCCGCGTGCGGTGTGGAGCAGGATGCCGGCGGTGACGCCGTCCTCACGGTCGCTGCTGGCGGTGTGCTCAAGCAGCTGCAGGAGGTCGATCAGGTCGGCCGTTTCGACTCGGATGCTCAAGAGCGGTGTCCTTTCTGGACGGTTTGAATCGTGGGGAAGCCAGTCAGGACCTGGTCTTCGGGGAGCCGGTGGTGCAGGCCGCGGCCTCCACTCGCGCGGCCAGCGTTTCGCCGGTGATCACCGGGAACGCGTCGCTGTCGACATCGCAGACGAGCGGCTCGAAGATTTCCCGCAGCTGGTCGAGGTCGGCGTCGGGGATCATGCGTCCTCCGTCCATCACGGCTCACCGCCGATCTTCTCCAGCAAGTTGGGGCCGCCGTGCTGGGCGAGCAGCTCGAGCGCGGCCTGGCCGCCGCTGTGCCGGGCGACCTGACGGGCGAGCTTCTGCCCGACGTCGAGCTGCTCGATGACCGCCTGGCCGCCGTTGAGGAGGTTCAGCATCCGGGAGACGTCGTGCGTGCCGGTGACGACGAGCACGACGACCGGGTCGGGGCCGAAGCCTTCGTCGTTGGCCCTGTCGTAGGCGCGGGACTCGTACATCAGGCGTCACCGCCGAGGATGCCGCGTTCGTAGCCGACCGCCACCGCGTGCGCCCGGTCGCCGACCCCAAACTTCCGGAACAGCGTCCGGGCGTGCGACTTCACGGTGTCCTCAGCCAGGTACAGGGCCCGGCCGATATCGGCGTTCGACTGGCCGTGCGCCATGCCGTTGAGGACCTGCAGCTCCCGCTCGGTCAGCAGCGGGCTGACGACGTAGCGGGGCACCTCCGACGGTCCGACGCGGTCCAGGCGCACGGCCAGTGCGGCGCGGTGCAGCGCCGCCCGGACGGCCTGGTCGGCGTCCTTGGCGACGACGTACACGGCCACGGCCGCGTGGTCTGTCGGCGTTGCGGCGGGCGGGATGGCAGCGTCTACAGCCATTTCGGCCTCCTCTGGGCGGCGATGCGGTGCTCGGTGGCGGCCCACAGGTCGAGCTGCAGGCGCGGCGGGATCTCGGGCTGTTCCGGGCGGCGGCCGATCGCGGCACGGAGCCGATGCGCGAGCTGCCGCCACTGCGCGCGGGTCATGCGGCTTCCCTCGCGTCTCGCTCGAGAACGTCGAGCAGGTACCGGTACGCGGCCACGGCCTGGTGCTTGACCACGCCGTTGCCGGCGAGCTTGAGCTGCTGGGCGCGGGTGAGCCCGGGAACGGCGGTGATCCAGCCGTCGGGCAGACCCATCATCCACTCGGGAAGCGCGGGGTTCAGAACGCGCCCGCCTCGGGCTCCCAAAACGGTAGGGACGGGTGCGGGTCGTCCGAGGATGGCTTCCCACCGGCGGATGGCCGATGCGTACCCGGCCCAATCGAGCGCGCCGCGTCCGTCAGCGTCGTCCCGTGGCCCCAGGCCGGGTTCGCTCCGCTCGAGGAGTCTGCGTCCGCCGCGATCGGCGTTGGCAGCAGGGTCGGCGCCAAGCTGTTCAGGGACGGGCGCACCGTCGCCCCTGGCGACGGCGATTGGTTGTTGCCGTATGCCGTCGCTGTCGGCGTCGGCAGTAGATGCACCTCGGTCTCGAGCCGGTTCTTCGGGTTCCCCTCGGCGATCTCCCGCTGCGAGGCGCCGTTCATGCTCGCCAGCGGGGTCGGCAGCAGGAACTCGACCTCGTCGGCGAGCGTCGGCCCGTGACCGCCGGCCTTCCGCTTGTCGGGGTGCTGCGCTCCGCCGTTCACCGCCAGCTGCGCTGTCGGCGTCTTCAGCAACGGCGAGGAGGAAGATCCTCTCGCGGATATGCGGGGCGCCCACGGCGGCAGCGGGGAGGCAACACCACGCGAAGCGATACCCGCACGTGGCCAGGCTGGTCGCGACTCGCTCGAGTTCCCCAGCGGCAACGACAGCTGGGACGTTCTCCAGCAGCAGGTATCGGGGTCGAAGTGCGCGAATGGCTCGCTCGCACTCGGGCCAGAGCGCCCGCTCATCGTCAGCGCCTTTCCGCTTGCCAGCAAGGGAGAACGGCTGGCACGGCCAGCCGAGGGTGAGCACGTAGACCCAAATGAGCTTGGCGACCAGGTCCCAGTCGACCTTCGTGATGTCGCCGAGGTTCGGCACGTCCGGGAAGTGGTGCGCCAGCAGCGCCGCGGCGCCGTCGTCGAGGTCGGCGCACCAGGCCAGCTCGGCGCCGAAGATCTCGGCGGCGGCCATGTCCAGCGCCGCCGTGCCGGTAAACAGCGAGCCCGATCGTGGCGCCGTCACGACGCATCGTCCAAGCGGAGCAGCCCACGCGCGAACGCGAGCGCCAGGACTTCGTAGCTCATGCCGGCACCGCCGTCCGCCTGCGGGCGTACTGCTCGACCTCGCCGAGCACCAGCACGCCGGCGAGCCCGGAGGCGCGCAGCGCGTCGCCGGACGTCTCGACCGTGATCTGGACGACCTCGCCGGTGAGCAGCCGCCCGGACGCCTCGAGGTAGCCGGCCGGGCCGGGCGCGTGCCCGGCGAGGACGACGTCGTCGAGGGAGCGGCACCAGTCGACGAAGAGGTCGAGCTCGTCGTCCGGGAGCGCCAGCCCGGTCCGCACAGCGGACACGACGAGCTGCTTGATCCGCTTCGGGAGGTGCTGGTTGCGGGCGTGCGCCGCGACGTGCGCGACGGTGTCCAAGGTGGTCATTCGATGCCCGCCTTCCGGTTCAGGTGGCGGAGGTGGGCGTTGACGGTCCACGCGCCCGCGCAGAGGAGCGCGAGCACGGCGAGGGTGAACACCTCCGGCCCGGTCATGAGGTCGCCGCCGGGCGGTACTGCTCGATGAGCAGCTGCATCTCGCCGGCCTGCTCGACCAGGTCGAGGTGCCGGAGGATCGAACTGGCCTGCTCGCGGGAGAGCTCCCGGGTCGAGGTCAGGTTCGGGCGCCCGGCGAGCCCGGCGACGATCGCGACGCGGTGCTCTCGCTTCTTCGCGCCGTGCTCGGTCAGGCCGGCGTTCAGCACGGTCAGCTGGCCGCGGGTGGCGCGCTCTCCGGTCGTCGAGCCCATCAGACGTTCAGCCCCTGCGTCAGCGTCTCGACGGCTGCCTTGAGCGCCCGCTGCGTGACCTCCTTGGTGACGCCGGCCTTCGCTTCGATGACGGCCTCGCGCATGTCCTTGGAGATCACTTCGCGCGTGGCCTGCTCGACGAGCTGACGGAGGTTCGCCGGCTGCTGGTTGCCGTAGCGGTCTCGGCTCTCGGTCGTGCCGGACAGGAACGCTTCGAGCTGGGTGCGAACCAGTTCCAGGACCGTGGTCGGCTCGCCCTTCGTCTCGCCCCACGAGGTCATCTGCTGGATCGGCTTGGAGAGCGCCTCGCGGACGATCGCTCGGACCTCGCCGCGGACGGTCGAATCGACGGTCTCGCGGACGCTGCGCTTCGCCTCGTCGCGGACTTCCTTGACGAGCGTCGCGGCGGCGATCGCGACGACCTCGTCGCGGAGCTGGCGGCGACCGACGGGCTCGCCGTCCTCGTCGTACTCCATGCCGAGCAGCTGGTTCAGGTCGAGTTCGAGCTTCATGTGAAAGTCCTTTTCGGTAGCTGCCTGGTGCGCGATCACGGCGCGGTCAGGTCGGGGTCGTTCGGGAGGTAGTCGTTCGGCTCGCCGTCGTCGGGCGTGCTCGCTGCGGCGGCCGCGTCCTTGCCGGCCTTCGCAATCCGCTCGCCGAGCGCGTGGTTGTTCGGCTCCAGCTGGCCCGCCCGCTTGTAGAGAGCCTTCAACGCGGCGACGTCGCCGGCCGCGTTGGCGAGCTCTGCGTCCCAGTCGACCTGTTCCGCCGGGCGGCCCTCGGTCGTCTCGGCGAGCGGCTCCACGACGAAGATCGCGCTCCGGCCCTTCGCGATGAGGAGCGGCACCTGCTTCCGCTTCTTCAGGTGGCTGAGGTGGCTGATGCGGGTGCCGCCAACTGCCTGCCCGCCGAACCGAACATCGGGGTCGCAGTACAGGGTGACGCGGCGGCCGACATACGTTGCGGCGTCGCTCCCCCAGCACGCGACAAGCACGCGCCGCATCGACTTCCCCGGCCGCCACGGGCGCGGGAACTCGGCGAACATGATGTTCACCGGCTGCTCGTCGTTGCCCTCGCTAACCTTCGTGATGGTGAACGTGCGCGGCCCAGGGATCAGGTCGACCGCGTCGAGCTGGTCGCTCTTCGGGGCGATGGTTCCGGAGAGGTCCATCAGATTTTCAGCTCCATGTAAGGGATCCGCTTGGTGGCGGGCAGGCCTTCGGTCTTGGTCTCGTACTCGGCGACCATCGCCGCGGCTGTGGTCTCGAACTGCTTGACGGCGGAGATGATCGCTTCCTGCCACTCCGGGTCCGGGAACAATCGCTTGTGCCACATGGGCATTCCGCCGCTGAACGAGATGAAGTCGAGCCACTTCCGGCCGGTGACGAGCAGCCCGGCCTGGCACTGCGCCATGAACTCCGCGGGCACCTCGCCGGTGAGGATCGTGCGCAGCTGGAACTTCGAGCGGCGCGACTTCACTTCGATCAACCCGTCCGGGTCGACGAGGCCGTCGGGCGAGTAGCCGAGTTGCCAGGTTTCCTCCTGGCGCAACATGAAACCGACCTCGCGGACGGGGCGCTCGTACACCTCGGCGTACAGGTCGCGCGCCCGTGGTTCGTCCTCGATGCCGCGCAGCATGTCGTCCCCGATGTAGGTCGGGTCGGTGTAGCCGGTGATGCGCTCGGCGACGAGCTGCGCGGTGATACCGCGGCTGGTGTCGTTGTCGGCGAGTTTCTTGGTCTTCGGCGTGATGAGCTGTCCGACGACGGACGCGGTGACGATCCCTCGGCGCTGGTCGAGCCACTCGTCGGAGCCCTGGATCACGTCCGGGAATTCGATGAGGCTCACGACGACGACACCGCCGGCTCCCCCGCGTCGGCGACCTCGCGCGCGTGCGGCGTCTTCGACCAGTGCTCGGCCTCGGCCAGCTGCTCGTCGGTGATCCCGCCGGGCCGCGGCCGCTGGCACTTCGCGAGGGCTTCGACGGGGATGCCGCTGAGGTTCTTGTCCTCGGCGAACGCCTCGTCGATCGCGGCCGTCTCGGCGGACTCCGTGATCACGACGAGCTCGATGTGCGAGCCGCCGTTGACCTGGCCGGCCCCGTGGATGTGCCAGTCGTCCCTGACCCGGCGCGCGGAGACCGTGGCGGCGCCGATGCTGTCGAGCCACGGGAGAAGCGCGCCGATCGCGCTCGTGCCCCTCTCGTAAAGCTGGACGCGGAGTTTGCCCCTGGTCGGTCCGACGTCGCCGACGCTGTCGAGCTCCTCGAATGCGTCCATGTGCTCGGCGAGCTGGTGCAGGAGCATCGCGGTGGTCGGCTCGGCGTAGCGCGCGGTGTCGCCGTCGACGACGTGGCGGGTGCCGACGGTGTCCTCGATGAGCAGCGCAGTCGAGCTGCTCATGCCGAACGGCCGGACGTACACGCCCGTGACTTCGACCGGGTCGAGGCCGTCGACCATCATGCTGTTGCCGGTGATCTTGGTGCCGGGCTTGAAGTTCTGCATCATCGTCCAGTCCTCTTGTCGTTTGCGCTGGGAAGCGCGGGAGTGTCGTTCTTGGACTGCGCGGCGGGCTTCGACCCGGCATCGCGCAGGGGCGGCATGACCTCGTCGAGCGCGCGCACGGCCTCGACGATCTCCGTTACCCGACGGCCGCCGATGACCTTGCGGACGATCCCCATCAGGCGCACACCTCGACTCGGATGTCCCGGTCGGAGCGGGACTGGTGTCCGGCCTTCCAGATCGGTCCGTACGGGTGCAGCGCGCACCGCTGGCAGACCTCTTTCTCGACGAGCGCGTCGTCGACGTCCGGGACCGCGGTCTCGTCGCCGTACACGCGGACCGACGTCGTGCCCTGCCCGCAGTCGCAGTCCTCGGGCACGAAGTGCGTGTCGATCGACACGTGCACGAAGCGGAAGGCCAGCTCCAGCTGTGCGATCCGCTCGTCGACGGGCGCGAGCAGCGCGCGTGGCTCCGGGATCCCCGCGAGCGTCGACGCCAGCGGCCGGGTGATGCGGCGGAAGAGGACGCTCACCGGCCCACCTGCCAAAGCAGGAAGACCACGCCGGTGCCGGCCAGCACGACGAACGACAGGCCGCCGAGAACGAGCCGCGCGATCGTGCGATCGTGCTCCAGCTCCCACCGCGCCGACCACCGGACCGTCATCGCGACCTCGTCGACCAACCAGGTCACGAACGACACCAGCCAGTACCAGGGCGTCAGCAGGCGCTCCCGCAGCGACGGCCGGAGCCGATCGAGCACCCAGGCCGGGTCGGCGTCCTCGCCGTCGATGCCGAACACGATCGCGTCGGCCAAGCCAGCCGCGTAGTCCGGACCGATCTCGTCGACGACGTCGACCGCGCCGAAGACCTCGGTCGTCTCGACCGCGACGAGATCGCCGGAGTCCGGCCAGCTCGGCGCGAGCCGAGCCGGGACGTCCTGCTCCACCTCGGGCACGGCCGCGATCAGCTCGGTCGGTGCCTCGTCCCGCGCGGGCGGCAGCGGCAGCAGATCCGCCGGCACCTCGACCCTCACCGGCTCGGGCACCGCGGCCTGGTCGTCGCCGAGGAGGCGGTGCCGGGCACCGGTCTCCATCGGCCGGGCGGTGTCGGCGACGATCGAGACGCGCTCGCCGTCGGCCTGCTCGAGCAGGACCGCGGTCGCGCCGGTCCCCCAGTGCTCGATGTACGCGCCGATGACGAGGTCCTCGGCGCCCCAGCGGCGGCCGATGACGGTCTGGCCCGGCCGGAACCGCAGCGCGGCGTTCCGCGCCCGGCTCCCGCTAGACTGCTGATCGATCATGAGAGGTACCTCTCTCTGGTCAAGCCCGCTCCGACGCCCTGCACGGCGAAGGGGCGGGCATTTCTTCTTCTGGGCTGGTCAGGCGGCCTGATCGGCGGCGGCCTGCGCTGGCCGGGTGAGCGGCAGCAGCCGGCGGAGCTCCTCGGCCTCTTCGGGGGTGGGCTGGCCAGACGCGGCGAGCAGACGAGCGAAGAACTCGTCGTCGGGCTCCCCCGGCCGCGCCTGGATGATCACGACGCGGCCTGGAGCCGGTCGGGCGCCTCGTTCCGCTTGGGAGCGGTGCGCTTCTCGGTGTCCTTCCGCGTCGGCGGAGCCTTGGGGCCGCCAGCGGGCTGGGTCGGCGGGTCGCTGGGGTCGCCGGTGGGCTTGGCCATGACGATGTCCTCGACGGCCAGGCCGAGGGCGCGGGAGAGGCGGTGAACGATCCGCATCGACGGGTTGTTGACGCCGCTCACGATGTTGACGAGGTAGTTCGGGGAGACTTCGGCCTTGGCCGCGAGGTCCCCGTTGGAGAGGTCGAGCTCGTCCCGCTTGCTGCGGAGGAGTTCGTGGTTGACGGCTGGCATATGCAAGACAATGCCAGACTTCGCAAGAGTGGACAACAAGGAATTCGTAGAGTGTCCACCCCGTTACCTCGGATGGCCCTGTTGAAGCCTTGGAAACTCTGTCAAACTCTTGCCATGCATCGACTGTGGAGCGGGGGAGCTCCCGCTGGTAGGCGGGTGGTTACCTGCAAAAGTCTTGGATACTCTTGGGTCGTGGACACGCGACGCGCAGAGGTTGGCCGCCAGATCAAGAGTCACCGCCGACTCGCCAAATTCCGGAGCCAGCGTGCGTTCGCGGAGGCGCTGGGGATCGGCGAGAGCAGCGTCGCCAACGCCGAAAGCGGCAGTGACCGCATCGGCGACGGACCGGTCTACGAAGCCATCGAGACACACTTCGGCTGGCCCGTCGGCAGCATCACCGCCTACATCGCCGGCACCGGCCCCGCTCCTTGGGGAGCACATGCCGACACGGCCGAGCCCGCCCCCACCGAACCGGTCGTGGCCGAGCAGAGCAAAGAGGACGGCGACGACTGGACGCCGGAAGAGGTCAAACGGGCACAGGGGATGACGGTCGAGGAGATCCAGGCCGAGGGTCGGATGATCGGGAAGTTCAGTGGCGAAGAGGCCCAGATCCGCTACCTGACGAAGGCGCTGGCCGTGCGCCTGGAGAAGATTCGCGCTCGGGGAACCGTATAGTGCATTTGCATCAGTCCTTTAGGGACATTCCCCAAAGGAGCAACGAAGCGCGTCACCGTAGTAGAAGTGATGCCCAAAGTGAACCCCGTACCGATCTGCAACCTCGGCGTGATCTGGATCTTCGGCCGTCCGGGGTAAATCCCGAAAACATCGCTGAGGTCGCCTAACGAACGGTCACGCGGTGCAGATATCTCTCGTGCAACCGGGTCATCCCGATGCCCCTAAAGGAGGTAACCGCCCGTGAGCAACCAGACGCAGGTGCAGGTTCAAACCCCAGCCGTGCCGCAAACGATCCATATCTGGATGTTCGCAGCCGCCACCATCAGCACCGTCTTCGTGGTGCCACACGCGATCTTGGCGTTCAAGTGGCATTGGCCGTCTACCCTCGCCAACCTGCACATGCTGATTACCCTGGGGTTTTGGCTCGCCGGTGTAGTTTTTGTCACCCGCAAGTCCAACGCAGACGCACCGGAATCGAATTCGTCGATATCCGAAGAGTTGGTCCTCACGAACAGGCAGCGCGAGCAGCTTTCCGAGGTCGACAGGCTCGAAGTGTGGCTCAACATGATCGACAAGGAACGCTGAACGGGGCCGGCCGCTCCCCCGGCCGCGCCGCTCCGCAGCACCCGCAGCAAAGCCGTGACCAACTCAACTGTCCGGCCGGAAAAACCGAGTCCTGTCACGCACCTGAATCGGCTCTCGCCGCCGCCCCGGCCCGATCTGCAGCACCTGCAGCTGCCCCAGCCCCAACGTCCCCACCGGTGTCGGGGTCAGCACGATCCGCGCCAGCGCACGCTGCGCGTCGAACCCGATACCCGGGTACTCCGACCGCACCGTCGGGCCCGGCGTGATCAACCCCGCCAGCCGAGACGGCGTCCGCAGCTTCTGCTCCCGCTGCTCAAGCTCCTCGATCCGGTCCTCGAGGTCAGCGACCATCGTCGCCAACGTCCCGGTCCGCTTCCCTGCTTGCCGGCGTTCCCGCACCAGCGCCGCTGTCTCGTCGCGTTCGGCGCGCGCGTCGGCGAGCTGGGCGGTGACGTCGTCGAGCTCGCCGTCTATGGCCTCGTCGACGAGCAGGTGTTCGGACAGCTTCTCGAGGTACTGCTGCACCCGTTCGTGGGCGTAGTCCTCCAGCTCGGTCTTGTCGATCGAGACGCAGCCGTTGGTGATGCACACGTACCGCCAGTACTTCTTCTGCTTGAGGTTGACGCGCAGCAGCTCGCCGCACTTCCCGCACGCGGCGATCCCGGAGAGCAGGTGCACGACGGCGCCCGGCCGGCCGTTCGTTCGGCGGCCCGGGTCGCGGAGGATCCGCTTCACCCCGAGGAACGTGGCCTTCGCCACCAGCGGCTCCCAGACGCCCTCGGTCACCTTCGCCTCCGGAGTCATCGGCTGGTATGCCGACTTCCGGTTCGGGTCGTGGACGCGAACGCCCGTGTAGACCTCGCGGAGCAGCATCAGCGCGATGTTCTGCGGGACCCAGTCGCCGCCGCCGCGCCGCTTGAGGCCGCGGGCGTTGAGGTCCCGCGCGATCGCCTTGAGGGTGTGGCCGGCCAGGACACGGTCGTACATCTCGCGGACGATCGGCGCCTCGACGGGGTCGGGTTCCTGGCGGAGCAGCTTGCGGGTCCGCTCGTCGTAGATCCGGCGGTACCCGAACGGGATCCGGCCGTGGGGCAGGCCCTTGCGCGCGGACGCCTTCGTCGTGCGCCGGATGTTCTGGCTCATCTCGGCGACGTCGAGCTCAGCCTTCGAGGCGTCGTCGATGAGCTGCTTGCGGTCGCGTGGTTTGCGGGGGTCCAGGATGCGGTCGTACTGCTCGACCCAGAACACGACGTCGCGCTTGGTGCAGAGGTTGATCAGTTCCAGCCACTCTTCCATCTGGCGGCTGCCGCGGTTGCTGGCGTAGAGCAGCAGCACGCGGGCGGTGAACCGGCCAGCCTTGAGGTCGGCGATCAGCCGGTCGAACGCGGCGCGCGCCTTCCGCTGGTACTTCGACGCCGAGCCGACCTCGCGGTAGGTCGGGGTCTGGAGACGCCAGCCGAACCGTTCGCACGTTTCGATGTGCCCGTCGTGTTGCTCTTCCGGCGATCTCTCGACGCCGGACTCGTCTTTCGAGACCCGCTCGTAGGCGGCGACGTCTACCCCGGTGAGCTCCATCGGAGTATGGTACCTCTAAGAAGGCTTCTCGAACGAGAGGTACCCGTAGAGGGCACTCACGGGAGAGTCTCTGACCTGGGCCTTCTGGCAATCGTAGCCAGCGGGCCCATCGCCGGGACGGCAGACGGTCCCCCGCTCCCACCGAAGGGGAGCACCCATGCCCGATCTCGACGACACCAGCCGCTGCCCGCTCGGCCGCCGCTGCGCGACCTGCAGCACCGAAGACGACCTCGCCATCGGCACCGCCGTCACCCCGGTCGGCGTCTTCTGCATCACCCTCTGCGGGACCTGCGCGGAGAAGGGCGACACCCCTAGCATCGGCTACCCCGCCGCCGCGATGCAGGTGATGGTGCACTGCTCCCACCTCGACATCGACCTCGACGAGATGGCCGCCGCCCTCGCCGCTGAACGCGTCCAGGCGGTGGCCCGGTGAACCGCCTCGCCATCTTCCGGGTGCTGTCCCGCCAAGCGCTGATCGTCGCGGCCGTGGCCGCCGGGATCCTGAACGGCTCGGTTCTGGCCGCGCCGATCCTGATCTTCATGGTCTACCTCCTGTGCGTCCTGGTCCGGCTCGGCCGCCAGGCCGAGACCCTGTACTGGGACGAGCGGTACCGCCGGGCCACGGACCGCCGGGCGCTCACGCCGCAACCGAGGACGTAACGCGCGCGCTGATCGTGACGACCTGACCGGGTGACGCCACCGACCACTGGAGAGCCCCGTCATGCCCATGACCCCCAAGCAGCGCGCCGCACTCAGCATCGCAGGCAATGGCCTGTTCCTCCTCATCGTCGGCGGCGGGGTGCTGTGGATCGCGGTCGGTGCTGCAGCTGCAGCGCCGGCACTCGCGATCATCGTGCTGCTGGCCATCATCGCGTTCCTGATCTGGCGCCGCACCAGCCGACAGCCGCGGTGACGACGACACTTGGTCGCCAGTCTCCGAGCACGACGACGCCCCCAGCACCGCACGGGTATGCCGGGGGCGTCGTGCTGTGCGGCTACGCCTGGCGGAGCCGGGCGATCGCGGCGCGCCAGGCCGTCGGCGCGACTTCGAGCTGGCCGCCTCGGCGGTCCTTGGTGTCGCGCACGCCGACTTCGTGCTCGCCGAGGGCAACCTCGACGCAGTTGTTGCCTTCCTGGCTATAACTGGAAATCCGCCAGGTCTCGCTACCTCCCGGTATGATCATCCTGTCCTCATCTCGTTGCGACGGGCGGCGTTAGCCCGTCGATGACGCTGGCGATGAGCTCGGCCGATTCCTCCGGGCTCATCGCCTCCTGCAGGACGAGCTCGACCGCGTCGCGGTACGCAGCCACGTCCTCTTCTCGGTGCAGGATCAGGCCGGACCGGCGGGTCTCCAGGAATACGATCGCGGGTGTCCCCGCGGTCCGGGGTTCGATCAGCGTGAAGGCGCCCTCCAGATCCGGTCCCCAGCCTTCGCTGGCCGTGATCCGGAGGTCGACGTTTTCCCACTTGCCCACCTTCAGCAGGTGCCTCAGCTGCTTGACCATGACGTCGCGGCCACCAATCACCCGGCGGATCGCCGGCTCCCCGATCAGGGCGACAAGCCTCGCCGGCTCCGCGCGTTCGTCCGGGTCGATGACAGCGCGACGACCGAGCCGGGTCGCGACACGCGTGCTGATCTGCTCGGGCGGGACGGTGCCGCCGGAGGACATGATCGCCCGGGTGTAGTCGCCGGTTCGCATGATGCCGGGGATCAGCAGCGGGCCGTTCTCGACGATCTGGGCGGCGTTCTGCTCGAAGTCGACGTACGCCGCGTGCTGGCGTGCCTGGTCGGCGAGGCTGGTGGCGACCCATTGGGCGGCGTCAGCGCCGTCAAGGAGGCCGACGATCTCGGAGTAGCGGGCGCCGGTCACGTTGAGGCGAGTCAGGATGGTGCCGAGCTCGTGTTCCTTCGGGACGGCGTGGCCATTCTCGATGTTCGAGAGCCGACTCTTGGCCATGCCGATGGTGCGCGCGAACTCGCTCAAGCTCACGCCCGTGGCGCTGCGTTCCTGTCGGATTGCTGCGCCGAGGCGCAGCGCCTTCGAGCTTGTCGCGTTGTCGTTCTCGGGCATGCAACGAGCATAGGACACACATCGGCACCCTCAGGGGTCACCCAATCAGGCCCTTGCGCGCGAATCGTTTCGTGCGTTCCAATGTTTCAAGAACGGCCGGAACGTTCAGAACGACGCAACCGGCGGAGCGACTCTACCGCGGGGGCGGCTATGGACTTTGAAGGACGCGGCTGGAGCAAGGAGCACGTCGTGGTGCTGATCGACCTGGCCACCGGCCAGGAGGTACCCGTCTACACCGGTCTCACCCGGGACCCGCACTCGGATGACGGACGCCTGGTCGACGTTTTCGCGGTCGAGGGGGGCCCGACGCTCAGGCTCGGTCAGGCCGCCGGCCAGCTCCGGGTCAACATCGCGTCGACCGAGCAGGACAGCAAGGCCGCGCGACGGGCAGGCCGATGATCGTGGATACCACCTCGGACGCCGTCCAGGCCCGCGCTCGGCTCTGGAACCTGATGCTGGGCGGCGCCGAGGCCTACGAGCACGACCGGTGGCTGCTGAGCCGGCTAACCGCGGCCGTTCCCGGCTTCGACTGGATCGCCCGGCACGAACGGGACTTCGTCACGCGTTTCTGGCGGTTCGCTGCCGGCGATCGTGGGATCCGGCAGTTCGTGCACATCGGAGCGCCGCTGCCCGCGCAGATGCCGCCACACCTCCGGCTGCCCGATCCCGGCCGGGTCGTGTACGTCGAGAGCGACGAGCTGCTGTACCGCAAAGGCAGCGTGTGGATGTCCACGGACAGCGTCGACGTCGTGAGCACCAGCCCTGAAGATGGCTCCGCACCCAGCCTGCTCGGCGTTCTCGACGTGGCCGCGGTCATCGACGCGATCGGGGGCCGAATCGACTGGCTGGAGCCCGTCGCCGTGATCGTGCCCAACCTGCTGTCCTGGGCGGACGAGGGCGTCGCGCGAGCCTGGGTCACGCAGGTTGTCGGGGAGCTGGCGGCAGGGTCGCTGGTCGCGACGACGCACTTCTTCGACCCCGAGCTGCCGGACAGCGTGGTGCCGATCGAGCAGGTGCTGCACCACCTCGGCGTCGAGATCGGCAGCGGGTACTTCCGACGTCGCGCCGACCTCGAGCGCATGTTCTCCGGGCTCACGCTGGAGACCCCGGGCGTGACGCTGGCGCGGGAGTGGTGGCCGAACGGGCCGTTGCCGCCCAGTCAGCTGCTGGTCGACGAGCTCCTGGCCGTGGCCGTGGTGGTCGCAGACTCCCCCTGATCAGCCCGGTCGGCGCGCCCTCCCCCCTCGTGCGCGTCGGCCGGGTGTCGCGCCCCGCGGCGGGCGCGGCACGCTGCCGGGCTCGCGCCCCTCGAGGGCCCGGCAGCACTCCAAGCTCCGCCCGTCCCCTCCCCCGAGAGGCCCTCCCGACCATGGCCGGGGTCTCGCACCGGGGGCGGGCGGACCAGACCGCGCCCCGTCGCGCACGGGCGGGCGCGGAGCCGGACCCTCGGCCCCTCCGCCGGGGGTCCGGTCTACAACTTCACGCCGGCCGCGCCGACACCCCGCCAGCCCCCGCGGCGGTGTTCCCCGGGCAGCGGCGGCACCCCGCGCACCGGTCCCGCACACCGGCGCGCCGCCCCGGCCCCCGTCTGCAGCGGGGGCCGGGCCCGTTCACAAGGAGCTCGTCGTGACGCCGGAAGAGCTGCGGAAACGCTATGAGGCCGGAGCGTCGACTGCAGAACTGGAAGCCGAGACCGGCTTGAACCACCGCCGGATGCTGGCCGCATTGCGGCAGGCAGGCACGGTGATGCGCGAGCCGAAGCCGCGGATGCCGCCGGCGCCGCCGGGCATGGTCGAGGCCTATGTCCTCCAGCGGAAGCCCCTGGCGACCGTCGGAGAGCCGTGGGGAATCAAGCGGGATCAGGCGAAACGGATGCTGGAGGACGCGGGAGTCCCGATCCGGGGCCGTGGTCGGCCACCGAAGCCGCGGACGGACTGGTGGGACGAGTAGCCAGGGAGGCGCATTGTGACGCCGGAGGACACCGCCAACCTGCGTCGCTGGTACGAGGACGGTTCCACCATCGAAGCGCTGGTCGACGTCACTCCGTTCAGCTATCGGGCCATTCGTAAGGCGCTTCTGGCCGCCGGAGTGACCCTGCGGCCGCCGAAGATTCCGGTGCCGCCGTGCCCGCCAGGCATGGTGCGCGCGTACGAGGACGGCGATGCCTCCATCCGGCAGCTCGCCGTCCGGTACGGCCATTCCTACAACCAGACCCGCAACATGCTCCTCGCCGCCGGGGTGACGCTGCGCCGACGCGGTCAGCCGTCTTGAACGCTGGCGTCCGCGGGTTCACCGTCGGGGGTGTCGTAGAACGGGCCGAGCGGGTCCCGCCCGTTCGGGCCGGGATGTGGCATCCCGGAGCCCCAGTACGGGATCGGCTCGTCGTCGACGATGTCCCATTCGGACTGGTCGAGGCCGGGTTCGCCGCCGTGGCGGAACCAGCGGTCGCACGCCGTCCTCGTGGCCCAGACGCGGCGTTCGCGGGTGACCTGATGGTGGGCGACGCACGGCATGGCGGTGGTCCTCCCAGACGGCAAGGTGGAGCATGCCGCCCGGCCGCGCTCTCCTCTGGAGTGTTCGACGCTCTGGGTTGCGTGGCCGGTGCGGCATGCTGTGTCGGGTCGGGCGGGGCCTTCCCCGCCTCGCCCGACCCGACTCCCACACGATAGAACACCCGTTCGACTGAGCGCAACGCACCGTCAGCCGTCGAGGCCCGGCAACTCCGGCAGGCTCGTCACGACCGGCGTGCCGTCGCGACTGGTGCCGTAGCTCGGCGGCCGGTTCGAGCCCAGCAGCAGTCTCGTCGCCCACGCCGGCAACTTCGCTTCGACCGCGCGCAGCAGCGGGTACACCGTGGCGAGCGCGGCCGGCAGCAGCACCAGCTGGCCGAGCCCGTCGACGGCAGACGTGACGCTCTCCGGCAGGCCAAGGCCGGCGAGCCACGCGATCGCCGCGGCCCAGAGGCTGGGCACGATCGTGCGCAGCCACGAAACGAGCCGGTCGCCGAGCGGGGTGTCTTCAGGCATCGGTCGCCTCCGTGATGTCCACGAAGTACGCCCTGCCGATCTCGAACCGGTCGGCCAGGTCGCCCTTCAGCGAGATGCTGAGGCTGGCCGCCGGCGTGTAGCGGGCCCACGCCTCGTTCTCGGGTCCGCCGACGGCGTTGAACTGGACCTGTACCTGTCGGTTGTCTGCCGCCCCGGTCTCGGTCTTCGAGTGCGGGACGAGCTTTGCTCGCAGTGCCATGTTCTTCCTTCCTGGGTTCGTTCCTGGCCCCGTCCTTTCTGGACGGCTGAGGTCAGGCCTTGAGCGCCTTGACGGCGCTGATCAGGTCGTCGAACTTGTTGTTCAGCGCGTCCAGCTTCTTGTTCGTCGCCTCGAGCTTCGTCTGCATGTCGATCTGGCTGCCGGTCTGCTGCTGCCAGTCGTTGACCGACGAGCGGCCCGGCTTACCGGTCGCCGGATCGGTGTAGGGGAACCAGAAAAAGTCCTTGAGCGCCTGGAGGTTGCCGTCGTGGACGGCGGCGGTCACTTCGTCCTTGGTGGCCATGTCGATCCAATCTCCTTGTGAGTTGATCTTTTTGAGCACAGCGGCGCAGCGGGCTTCCGAGACGCCGTCGTTGATCTCGAAGTGCATGCCGTCCCGGCGGCCCGTGTAATCCCCGCCCCACCGCACGCACCCTTCGGTGCGCGCGAGGATGGCGTGGATCCGGTCGATCTCCTGCTGCGTGAAGTTGCGGTGCGGGTCGGTCCCCAGCGGGTGCGCGGTCGCGTTCAGGTCGACGGCCGTGCCACTCGCATGGTTCGAGAGCGTCGTCGTACTGCCGCGGATGGTTCGCGGCGCGTAGCCCCAGTCGTCGAGGATCCCCTGCTCGATGTCCTCCACCAGGTCGTCGAACTGGCCGGCCACCCAGAGCAATAGGTCACCCGACGGCCCGATGCGGACGGTCAGGTTGCGCGTGGTGCCGGGGACGCGGCGGCTCGACACCAGGCGCGGGTCGTTGGCCGGGTAGCCGTTCTGGCTTGTGGGCACGGTCAGCCTCCGAGGGGTAGTGGCGGGTCGGTGCTCGGCGGCGCCGAGCGGGTGCACGTGTAGCGGGGTGCGGCCGGGTCGAAGTCCGGCGCACGGGAGCACGTCCCGGTCGAGCCGTCCGCGTAGGAGGTCGTCCACCCGGCGGGTGGCTGGCCGTCCGCACCGCGGCACTGGCCCGGCTCGGCCACGCACTCCGGCGGGTCGCCTTTCTCGCCCTTGGCGCCGCGGCACGGCTCGTCGGCCTGCCCGCAGTACGCCGCGACCAGCGCCGCGTAGTTCGGTGTCGGCGCGTCGCGGCCATCGCGCGGTGCCGGGATCTTCGCGACGACCGCGTCGACAATCAGGTCGAAGTTCGGGCTCTGCCCGTCGGTCCCGCGGCAGCCGTTGCGGATGGCGCAGTAGGCCGCAACCTCGGCGCGTGCGGCCTGCCGAAGTGCGGCTGGATCGGGCTGAGGTGTCGCCTGCGCGACCGGCGGCTGGTCGTTGACCTCCGCGGCCTTCGCGCACGCCGGGCCGAGCTGCTGCGCGACTGGGCCGCCTTTCGCGCACGCCTCGCTGACCTGGTCGGCCAGGCTCTTCGCCTGCGACTGGACGGCGGCGGCGTCCTGCTTGACGACGATCGGGCCGACGGTCGCCCACACCGACGCGGCGAGCGCGACCGCGGACAGGATGAACGCGATGATCGCGATCCGGCTACGCATCTACGTCACCGCCCTTCCTGCGCCTGAGCTGAGCGAGCTTCTCCTCCGCGGCACGCCGTTTCGCGGTCTCCTCGTCCAGTCGGGTGCGTTCGGTGTGCAGCTGCGTCGCGAGCGCATCGGCGCGGCGCTCCGCCTTGACCCACAGTCGCAACAGGACGATGAGGACGATGAGGAAGACGGTCGACGGGCCAGCGGACGGAAGCAGGGAGGCAAAGTCACCCACCGTCACCCCTTTCGTGTACTAAGTGGACAGTCCGACTGCTGTGCCGAGGCTGGTCGAAGACCCAGCCAATCGTCAGTTCGGCCCCGGAACGGGGTTGTACTGTGCAGCGAACTCCTCAGCGGTGCACAAGCTCGGCCATCCGGTGCCGACCAGAACATCCCCTGGACTGAGCACGAGCGGCGTACCGAACCGGTTGACGTGCAGCTCGCCTCCCACGACGGTGAAGGTGAAGTTCTCGCCCATGGACGAGGCGTACGTATCCTCGAACTCGGACAAGTTGCTGCCGGTCCACTGGACGTATGCCGCCTTCTGGTAGCAGTACTTCATCGATTTCCCTTTCCTAGCTCACATGCCGTAGACAGTAAGCCCCAACTTGGTTGTCGGGGCCGCGAAAAGCGCCGTACCGAGGTTGTCCTTTCGGGCCTGAAGCTTGATCGTGTGCGAACCCGCCACAGCAAGAGTCGTCCTGATGCGTAACATATCTCCGCCGCGGTCCTCAACAGACTGCTTCACCTGCACACTCTGGTCAGCGTGCCGGGTCCCGTCGATCGCCACCGCCCCGTAGCAGTAACCCGTGTTGTTTGCGACAATCCTCAGGTCGAAGTGCGCATAAATCACCACGACAGCATTAGGAACGACAGTGGTAAACGTGATCGACGCACCAGGAATGTCCGCATAGGAGGTAGTCAGGGTGTAGTCGCTTGTGGACCCCTGTTCCAGCTCGGTCGGGCAAGCGCGGTTGAGATCGGAGGCCCGGATCTTCTGTCCCGCAGTAAATACGCTCATGATCTTCTCCTACTGCGCGAGCACCGGCAGGTGCCAGACGGACACGGACAGGCCGGCCGCGCGCGCCACGGGCAGCGCGTCAACGGTGAAGGTCTGGGGCGAGCTGGACCCAGTGCACGCGGTGGCACGCACCTGGATTCCGCCGACGTCGAGGTACAACGGGTAGTCATCGGCCGTAGTTGTCCACAAGGGACCTGACGGCGTTGCCACGGACAGGCTCGTGGCTCCGGCGTTGGCCAGCGTGTTCACCGTGCTTCCATCGGTGTCGGCTCGCATCAGCCACGGGTTGGTGTCGCCAGTGTCGGCCGCCATCTCGGCCACGGTGTAGGGCAGCGCCGGAGCGCAGACGAGCTCAAGAGTGTGGTGCTTTCCTCCGAAGGTGCGCCGGTAGCCGTAGACGATCTGGGAAATCGTGCTGGCGATGTGCGTTGCCTTCGGGTGGGCGATCTCCACCCGGTCGCCGGCCCACACACCGAGCAGATCCAGATACAGCTGTGTGCTCACGCGCGCCAGCTTCGACACATCGGCATTGAGGCTGGGGTACCGGGACTCGTTGATGGTGCCGACGTGTACGACCCAGCTGGCCATGTCCGGTAAGTAGATATCGCTGGGCAGGGTGTAGGACTCGGAATCGTTGTACCGGCCCACGCCGCGGCCTGACGTCGGCGATGTGAGCGCCAGCGGCCCAGTGGTGCGCGTGACCCGAGCCGAGCCACCGTCCACACGGGATGCAGTGAAGTCGTTGATGATCAGCTGATCGTCGTCAGCCGCCTTGAACGGCGGCTGCACCTGGCCCGCCGCGTAGTCGAGCGTGAGGAAGGCATCCCGGTTGTACAGCGCTCGCATGGTGAACATCACCAAGCCGACGATGTCCCGGGATTCCAGCAGGAATCCCATATCAGCCTTGGCCGCTTCGTCCATCAGAGTGAGGAATGTGGCCTGCTGCTGCTTGCCCAGCACTACCTGATCGTTGATCGTCGACCGGGTGCGGCAGAAGTTGACGCCGTCGTTCTCAGAGCACAGCCGACTCATCCGCACACGGAGCCCTTCGCCGTTGTAGGCGTTCAGCGCACCGAAGTTGGTGAAGACGCTGATGATGTTGTTACGCAGGGCAACGTGGCCGATGGCTGTGTTGGTCACGTCGCTGTGCGGAGAGATGTACAGCCGGTACGGGGAGCCGAAGGTGTACCCCGTGACGGTACCGCCGGTGACAACACCGCCGCTGTCGCCCGGCTTGATGAACGCCAGTGCGTAAGCGATGTCCGATCCGCTTTGCGTGAACTCCAGCGAAACCTGAAGTGGCGTTCCCTTGAGCGGTCCGGCGGCCAGTCCGGTGCCGAAGGCCACACTGGTGTGGACCAGCGTGCCGACCCGATCGTAGAACTTGAGACGCAGTCCCCCGTTACCGCTTCCTGCTGCCGCATCCCAGTAGCAGTCAATGATTTCCGCCGTGCCTGTGCACCGCAGCTGCACGAACGCGACCTGGTCGGTCTCCCCGCCCGAGGGGACCGACAGCAGGAAAATCGCCTGCATAAACCCGGTGGCCGCTACCGAGATATCCGGCGTGACCCACGAGGAGTTGTTCACCCTGGCAATCGGCGCAGAACCGGGGGCGAAGTCCGAATTGGACGAGTACTGCGGTGACCCATAGATAGTCATCGGTGCCGCGTCAGGGAAACCGGACGCTATCGACCCTGCCTGAGTGCCGTCCTCAACCGGGTAGTACAGCAGGTGCGCAGGGCTCGTGTTGACGTTGGCGCGTGTGTAGGTGGACGGCAGGATGGCCGCCCCCTGAGACAGCCGACGCCGTAGCCCGGCCGCTTCGACCCGGCCGTAGACATCCCTGCCGGAGACGTCCCACTCGGTCGGCCATGAAGTTGCTTCGCCGTGGAACTGGTTGATCCTGGCCTCGAAGTCGTCCACGGCAAGGGCGAATGTCACGTTGGTCTGCCCGGTCCCGGTGGCGGCGTAGATGCCGACCCACCCCTTGCCGCGGTCGGCGTACGGCGTGCCCTCGGTCGTGCCCTCCACATAGGACCCGTCGACCAGCCACGCGTACGGCTCTGGGCTGGCGGCCGGCCATACCTTGGCACGCAGCTGCTGCCCAGACAGCTGCGCCTTGATCCGAATCTTCTGTCCGGTGTAGGCGAAGCTGCTCACGGCGACGGCCGGAACGACGTTGTCGATCGTGCTGGCAGTGACGTGCACGACGTCGAGCGTCATCGCTTCGGAGGTGTCGATGTTCAGGCGGGCCACGAAATAGTCGGTGGTCGAGATCCCGTTGAGCACGATGCCGCACGCCAGGTTGCCGCCGGTGATGTTGCTGAAGGGGTAGGTAAACGACGCGGCCACTTCGATATCCCGGTACAGCTGTCCCGCCTGGTAGGCCATGAGGGTCTGCGCTGCCGCGGTGAAGGACATTGAGCCAGCGCCGCTGCCTTCGGAGTACCGGCTCGCCGTCCCGGTCACGGTCCACGCGCCGCCCCGCTCGGGTAGGGCCCACCCGTTCGAGGCAGTGCCCGAAAAGCTCGACTTCGCCACCCGGGATGCCAGGCGTATCGGGGTGTTCTGCCCGATCGAGCCATAGAAGGCGCCGAGCGGGTTCTTCGGGCTGTAGTTACCCGACCGATTGTTGATCGTGAATTCGCACTGCGATGGAGCGGGCGTCGGCGACCGGGTCACCGACGAGTACCCGCCGGATACCGTGATGGCTGAGCCTTGAGCCAGCCGGATATCCTTCGAAATGCTCGTCCACGCGGTGACGCCGGTGGCCGCTGTGGTCACGAAGATTTCGGCCGCCACGTCCTCGGGGACAGCAGGGAACGTCATCGCCGGATCACCTCTGTCCTAACGCGACCTGGACGTTGCCGCCACCATCAACCCGGATCCGGTCCTTCAGCCAGTCCAGGATCCGCCGGTCGGCACCGCTCAGGTCAAGCGAGAGCTGCACGATCTGCGCTCCCACCGACGGCACCCCGCCGGCCGCTGCGGCCGCGCTCAGGGGCTGCCGAGGGGCGACTGGCTTGCCGCTGTTGATCGCGTGCAGTAGATCGAGGTTTTGTGCGGTCGACTTGGCGTTGACGATGAACTCGCCGTTGGACACCCGAGCCAGGATCGAGTCCGTGCGCGGACCGCCCGCCCCCTGGATCTGGCCGCCGGCGGGGAACCCCGCCAGACCACCATCGGCGAACGCCTGCCGGCGTCCGGTCAGGTTGGTGGGGCTCGTGACGTCCCGGAACGACGTTGTCACTGTCACCGTCTTGCCGTGCAGCAGGTCGATCGAGCGCTGCAGCCCGGCCACCTTGTCGGCTTCCTGGTTCGCGTTCGTGCGGATGGTGGCGTCGTAGATCCCCGGGATCAAGCGCAGCGAATCGGCGAGCCGCGTCGCGTCGCCCTTCGTCAGGCCCATCTGCGTCGCCACGCGGATGAAGGCGTTTCGAGCTTCGTCGACCTTGCCAGCCACCTGGCTCTGCGTGGCACCGTTCTGCACCATCGCCTCGGCCTCGGAGAGCGCCGCCTTCGCGATCCCGTCGAGTGCCGCCTGGTTGTCGCGCCCCTTCTGCGTGTGAATGTCGAGCGTCTGGCCGTTCTCCTTGAACGCCGCGTCCGCGTCGGCCACGGCCTGCTGGAACTGCCGCTGCGCATCCCGGTCGCCCAGCAGCGCGCCGGCAGCCTTGTCCGCCGCCTCGACCAGCTTGTCCAGGCTGGCCACCTGCTGCCCGATGGCTGACGTGTTGTCGCGCGTGGCATCCGCCGACTTCCCCTGCGCATCAGCGGCGTTGCCGGTCGACGCCGACGCGACCTCCTGCGCCGCAGCGTATCCAGGAAGCGCACGCTTCAGGTCTTCGACGGACGCAACACCCTTGTCGGCCAGCGTCTGGAAGATCTGTGCAGCCTGGTCGGCGTGGCCGTTGCGCACCATGTCCGACAGCGCCTGGTCGATCGCTTGGACGCGCTGGGCGCCCTTGGCGAACGACGTGTCCAGGGACTGCGTGCCGGGCACGAGCTCCGCAATGCCGCCCAGGAACTTCGCGACGCCGCCGGCGTTTGCCTGCTCGAACGCCGTCTTCAGCAAGTCGACATCGCCGCCGAGGACGCGCGCCGCCTCGCCTGACAGGTTTGCCCCACCCGCCCACTTCGACAGCCCGATGCCGAGCGCGTCCACCTGTGGGTTGAGCTCGCTCATCTTGCTGATCAGCGAGTCCGCCGCCACTACCAACGCCGTGATGCCCAACGCCTTCACCGACGTCCGGCCCACCGCCGACATGTTCTTGTACGAGCCGATCACCGACTGGACGCCGTCCTTGAGCTTCCCGAATGCCGCGATAGCGACCGGAACGCCCAGCGCGATCGCGCCGATGGCGGTCACGGCATCCTGAGAAGGACCAGGCAGCAACGAAAATCCCGACGCGAGGAACCCGGCGGCATCACCGGTAGCCGTGAGCGCCGGCACGACGACACCGCCAAGGAAACCGACGATGTTGGCTTCCAACGTGCGCTTGAACGTCGTCAGCTTGGTTTCGGCGTTGTCGTTCAGCGTCTGCCCAAACCGGTCAGCCGCACCGGCCACGTCGCCCAGCGCACCCTTCGAGCTGGCGAGCTGAGCAATGAACTTGGGGATTTCCTGAGTGCTCAAGTCTTCCAGCGGCGTGCCGAACAGAGCCAGCGCAGCCTGCGATTGCTTCGCCGGGTCCTTGATGTTCTGCAGCCCGCTGATGATGGTGGTGAACGCGTCGCGTGCGGTGTCGCCACCGGCCAGCAGCCGCTTCGTCATGTCCTGAGTGGACAGTCCTAGCGTGTCGTACGCAGCTTCGGTGGTCGTCGACATGTCCGTGGCGCGGATCGTGAATTCCTTGATCGCGTCACCGGTTTTGTCGATGCCGTACATGCCCTTTTCGGCGCCCTTGACGAGCAGCTCCATCGCCTGCGCGCCGTTCAGCCCGACGGCGTGCAGGAACGGGCCGTACTCGTCGAAGGCGTCCAGCAGGTCTTCACGAACCGCAGTCGGCACCCGTTGCATGGAAGCCGTGAGCAGGTCCATGGCTTCCGTGCCGTCCTTGGCCAGCCCGGTTGTGATGAGCTGGCCGGCGACCTGTGCCGCTCGCGCGGTGTCGACACCGAACGCTGTCGCGAGGTTGAGCGTCTTCGCCGTCAGCGACTCCACAGCTTCCGCGCTGGCGCCCCGCATGCCGTCGATCGACGACACCACCGCATCCACCGCATCGGACACCTCGCCGATGCTCTCGCCGTACGCACCCGCGTAGAGCTTGCCGGCCACCCCGCCGATGCGCTGGGATTCCGACTCGGTCAGCCCGAGCTGGGCCGACAGTTTCGCCTGCGCCGAGTCCAGCGACAGCGCCTGCGCGAACTCGGCGGCGAACGTCGCGCCGACCGCCAGGCCCGCGCCGGCAGCCAGCGCGGTCGCCTGCGTCCCGAACTCGGAGATCTTCCCGCCGGCCTTGCCCGCCGACTCACCGACCTTGTTGAACGTCTCGGACGCGCGGTCGCGGGCGAAGATGTCGAACGACAGCGTGCTGCCCATCGGCCCGCCTCCCTAGCGATTCTGTGCGCGTTCCTCAAGTACGTCTTGGTAAGTAGCGATGGTGCGTTCGTCCATTTCGAGAAAGTCGAAAAAGGACAGACCGGTGACGATGCTCAGCTCGACGAAGGTTCGGGTTGCGGTACCCGCTTCGTAGGGTCCTCGGGCAGCTGTGCCTCCGGATCCTGGACGTTCTCGACCTCGTCGATCATGCCCAGGAACGTGTCGAAGTCGGCAGGCTCCTTGCCGGCGAAGTGCAGCCCGGCCCACGCCAGGTAGTAGTAGTACTGCTGGTGCATGTCCGCGCCAGCGCGGTTGATCGAGGTGCCGAACTGCCGTTCGAATTCCACCTCGGCTTTCGGGCTCACCGACGATTGGACGACGCGCCCATCGGAGTAGGTGACATTCACCTTCATGCGTGCCATTTCAGCTCTCCTCGATTTTCCTCGCGACCGTGTCCATCGCCGCCGTGAGGTCCTTGCGGACCTCCGGCGCCCCGGCCTCCAGCGGATCCGTGAACCATCCCTTGCGCACGTCCTGCAGCACCCACGGCTTGTGTCCGTAGGTCAGGTGCCGGACCCGACCGCGGTCGATGCGCAGCGGGTCCTTCACCGCGTTCGTCTGCGCTTCGATGCGGATCCCGACGTCCCTGCCGGTGTTCTTTCGCTTGTGCCGCAACGTCGTTTTCGACACCTGCTTGGCCAGCCCGCCCTGCTGGGGTAGCCGGTCGCGTGCGGACTTCTTGGCCGACTTCTTCAGCGGGGCCACCGCCTTGGTGACCGCCTTGGTCAGCTCGCTGCGCAGTTCCTTCGGCGCCCCTTTGAGACGCTTGGCCAGCGCAGCGAGCTTCTCCGCACCTTCCTCAGCACTCACGGCAACTTCTTGATCGCTGACGCTGCCGACCACGACGCGGACATGGCCACCGCGCCGCTCACGTCCGCGTCGATCTTCAGGTCCGGCAGGATGGTGCCGAAGAAGTACTGCGCCGGCGTCGCGAGGTTCGGGTACAGGTAGAACTTCCGCGGCAGGCCGTCGGTGGCCGCGGTGTACGTCTGGTTGGTGGCGTCGTCGTAGAAGCCGGAGAAGTCTCCCGAGGCGTCCGGCAGGCCGCCAAGGTAGGTCTTGTTCTTGTCCTCCAGCGCCGTCACTTCGATCTTGTCGGTCGCGAAGTTGATCGACCACTTCGCGACGAACGGCAGCGGCTCGGCGGTCGCGGTGTCGTCGGCGATGCCGAGGTAGATGCGGCCGCGACGCCCGGCGATACGGGACATGGCTTACTCCTTTGTGGACAGCAGCTGCATCAGCTCGGCTGCTCGGTTGACGAAAGTGCGATCGGCGATGGCCATGCGGGCTTGCGCCGCCAGCTCCTGCCGCTCGGCCGGGTGGCCGAGCCAGTAGTGGAGCTGCTCCGACGCTCCCTCAACGGTTGTGAAGGTGGGCAGCATCGGAAGAACGTCGTCCCCCTCAGGTCGGGGATCGCGGAGGAAGAACATGCCGCACGCGGCCATCTCGACTTCGCGCGGCCCCATCGCCCACCCGGCCGCGAGGTGCGCGGCCTCGGCTTCCCGCCGGTACAGGTTCAGGCCGACCGCGGCGGAGCGGTACACCTGGGCAGTCTGCTCGTTGTCCAGGCACTCGTCCGGCTCGTGTGCCACCGCGGCCCGCAGCGGCGAGTCCTCGTCGAGCTGCTGCCAGTTGCCGGCCAGCAGCACGTCCAACCCGGACAGGTCCATCTCCTCGAGGAACGCGATCCGGGAGGCGTAGCCGGTGCCGACGAACGCGAGGTCCGCGGCGAGGTCGGGGGCTCCCGGCCCGGGGTGGTGGATCGTGGGCCGGTAGCTGTGCGGCACGTACACCGTCGGCGCGACCCGGCGGAAGTCGTCGATGTTCGTCGGGTCGTTGATCAGGTTCAGGTCAGCGTGCGCCGCGATCGTGAGCTGCCTGCCGTCCTCGTACGGCGACTCGGTGTGCAGCAGCACCACCTTCGTGCCGTAGGAACGGGCCAAGTCGAGCAGCTCGGGCGTGTAGAAGAACGCACTGACCGCGAACAGCACGTCCGGCCGCGTCTTGTACAGCGCGGCGTACAGGCCGTTCACCGCGAGCTGCTGCGCCTGTTCGGTGGACACCGCCTTGAGGATCTGCTTGTCGTGTGTCTCCAGCAGCGCGGCGTCGTAGAAGGTGAGCCGCTCGGCGAGGTTGAACTCGATTACCTGCTGGCCGAGCTCGCGCAGCGCCTCGACCCAGCCGACGTAGACGTCGTGCACGGAGAAGTTCGGCCCTGGGTGCGCGGCAAGGATCTTCATCCGGCCACCGCCACATTGACCACGAACCGCGCCGCGTAGTAGGAGACGTCGCCGATCTTCGCGATGCCCACGTCTCCGACGGACGCGACCTCGGCGAACATCGCCGCCCCGCCCAGCGTCGGGTCCGCTTCGACGGCGGCCTTGACGCTCTTCGGTCCGGACCCGGCGAGGTAGGCCCACAGCGCCCGCTGGCCGGCGCGCTCCGACGAGAGCGACGTGAACACGTGCACGTGCACTTCGAGATCGTCCGACCCGCGGGCCATCGCCGTGTCGTAGGTCAGCTCCTCGAGCGACAGCACCGCGGCTGGCGGCTGGATCGTGCCCGGCAGCTCCTCACGCACGCGCAGGCCGTCGATCGTCTCCAGCCGGGCCCCCAGCCCCGCGAACACCGTCTCGATGTCAGCCACGGTCCACCGCCGGCGCAAAGGCCACGCAGCGCACGTCTTCGCCGAGCTGGTCTACCGTGACGTCCTCGAACCCCAGCGCCACCAGCTCGTCTTCGAGTTCGTCCGGATCGATGTTGCCGTAGTGCTCGCCGGGGCGCAGCTCGGGCCCACCGTCCATTGCGGAGTGCGGCGCCCGTCCGGGACCCGCCATCGTGGCAATGAACTGGCCGCCTGGCTCCAGCACCACGGCGACTGTCAGGCAGATCTCGCGCCAGACCGGCGTGTGCTCGAACACCTCCGCGCACACCACGGCGTCGAACCGTTCGTCCGGACGCCACGTAGCCGCGTCGGCCACGATGTCCACGCCGGCGTCCTCGACGATGTCCAGCACGACGTACTCGGTGGCCCCGGGGAACCGGTCCCGGATGGTGCCGTTGATGTTCCGGCCGCCGATGTCGAGCACGCGGGCGGCATCCGCATCGGCATGCCGGTCGACCCACTCGTAAGCCTGCTGGTGCATCAGACCGCTCCCCACCAACGTCGGTAAGAACTGACCATCTTCTGAACGTCCGGGTCGAGCTTGGCCAGCAGCCGGAGCTCGGATCCGGTGTCCGGGGACCCGGCGACGCCGAACGGAGAGTTGCGACGTGCGAGCAGGCGCGAGCCCTGCAGCAGCGTCGCCTGCTTGATCGTGGCGGGCACGGCGGACCAGCCGAAGGTTCCGTGCACCTGGATCGCCCCGTCGGCGCCGCCGGGAGTCACCGCCGACGACGACAGCACCTCGAGCTCGGTCCACGGCTTGCCCTCGGCCGCCGCGTTGCGCGGCAGCTTCCGGTAGGCCGTGATCGTCGAGCTGAAGGTGTCGTCGCCGGCCGAGTCGTACTTGACCGTGAGGTCCGCGGTCGTCATGAGGTCGTCGATCCGGATGATCCAGCGGCTCCGCTTGCGGTCCCATTCCGCGGTGTAGAACCGATCCTCCGGCGCGGCGGACTGGCCGAACTGCCGGTTGCACGCCAGGTCGACCGCGCGGGAGGAAGCCGTGACCGCGAGCGCCACTTCCACGTCGTCGTCGGTGTCGCCGATGTGGACGTAGTTCTTCAGCTCCTCGGCAGTGCAGTAGTCCGGCGCCCAGGTCACGGCTTCCTCCTCTCCGCGGTCAGACGGCGCGCGGAAGCGCCAGGACGGTCGCCTGGGCGACGAAGGTGTCCGTGGCGCCAGTGCTGGTGACGCGGCAGCGGAGCCACGGCCGGCCCGCCTGCACCCGGACGCCGGCGACGGCGTACTGGTCGCCGGTGCCGCCGGTGAGCGTGCCGGAGGTGACCGCGGTCGCCGGCGTGCCGATGCTCCCGGCGCTGTCCGGCGCGTCCTGGACGCTGAAGGACACCGTGTCCGTGGTGCCCGCGGTGGACGCGTCGAAGACGACGAGCAGCCGGTCACCGGCGCGGTAGCCGTTGCCCGGCGCGCCGGCCGCGGCGCCCAGCTTGATGTCGTTCGGCGTGCCGAAGTCGAACGCGGTCGTGGTCGCCGAGTTGATGGTGACCTTCGCCTTCGCGATCACCCGCGCTTCGGTGATGAGGTCCCGAACCGTCATGCCTGCTTCCTCTCGAACGTGGCCGTCAGCACGGCCTGAGCCGCGGCACACCAGGCGGCGGCCACGTCCGTCTTCTCGGCGGCCAGGGCGTCCCAGGCCGGCAGCTCGTCGCCGCCGACGGACTGGCCGTCGACGGCCTCGCAGTACGCCTCGTAGGCGATGCGGCCCAGCGCCGCCCCGGCCAGCTCGGCGGGGGCGACCGACTCCTCCTCGACGGCGGCCGCGTGCTCGGCGGCCGGCTTGGCCGTCGAGCCGCGGCGGGCAGCGGCCGCCATCACGCCTCGCCGGTGAGCGCGACGTAGGCGTTGGTGTTCTGCTGCGTCGCGTCCATCCGCGCCCAGGCGGTGTACTCGACCTGCCGGTTGGACATCCGGTTGTACGGGTTGACGAGGACCTCGTACTGCTTGACGGTGCGCCGGACGTAGCCCTCGACGAGGTCGCCGAACACGCCCCAGTTGACCGTGTTGTCGGCCGCGGAGATGTTCGGGAACGCCTGGTCGATGGTGACCGGGTAGTTCAGCAGGACGCCGACGGAGCCGCCCTGCGCGCTGGTGCCCATGTTCGCGTCGGCCGGCCGGAAGATCGGGTCGCCGTGGCTGTCCTTGATCTTCTCGATCGTGGCCAGCGAGGTGTCGTTGAACGCCCACCGCGCGTTCGCGCGGTAGGCCGGGTCGACCGAGTGGATGAAGTTGATCAGGTCGTCGTAGGTGACGCCCGCCGTGTCCGCCAGGAGCTCGATGCCGGTGAGGCCAGTCGCGATGCCGAGCGGCTGCTTGACGCCGGTGCCGGTGACCAGGTGCGTCGCCTGCATGCGGGCGATGCGCTCGCCGAGCTTCCGCGAGACCAGCCCCTCGACGTCGAACGCGGCGTCCTGGATCAGCTCGAGCGACACGCGCAGTGGCAGGGAGCTGCCGCCGCCGGCCATGTACGAGTAGGCGCCCAGGCCCGCGGTGCCGAACACGATGTCCGCGCCGGAGGTGAAGGTACCGCCCTCGTCGACGACCTCGCCGACGTTGCCCGTGTCGTCGACGGTCGGCCACGGCAGGTTGCGGCCGTCCGTGGTTTCGAGGTTCTCGACGGCGTTGGCGATCCCGCCGAAGGCCTTGATCCGCTCGACGAGCTTGTTGCGGAAGCCCTCCGGCACGAGGTAGCCGCCCTCGCTGCCGGTGCCCTCGCTCTGCGCGCGGAGCTCGACGAGGTCGTCGTTCTCCTTGCCGGTCCGCAGGTAGTGGTTGAACGCGCGGTCGAGCGTGTCGTCGGTCTTCGCGGTGGTGACGTTGACCAGCGGCGCGGTGACGTCCATCTTGTACGCCGCGTGCCGCTTCGCGATCTCGTCGTGCCGCTGCAGGCCCTTCATGCGGGTCTCCAGCTGCTCGTAGCGGCCGATCTCCTCGTCGGTGAGGTTGCGGCCCTCGGCGTCGGCGGACGCGATGAGCTCGTCCATGGCCGCCATGAACTCGTCCACGGTGGACAGCTCGGCGTCGGTGGTGGTGTCCCGGGCCTTCGTTTCCTTGGCCTCGGGCGCGAGGGTCTTGCTCAACGTGTTCACCTCTTCTTCGGAAGGGCACGGTTGCGCGCCCGGACCAGTTGGTCACCCCGGCCGGACGGCCGGGAGCTGAGAACGCCGGCGGCCGAGCGCATGTCGACCGAGGTGCCGTCGTAGGCGGCGAAGCTGACCGGCGAGATGTCGCGCAGGTACGAGACCTGCGTGTGCGTGCGTAGG
>NZ_JBFBBN010000073.1:0-37653 GCF_040682715.1 Amycolatopsis sp. NPDC051128
CGAGCGCGTGTTCGCCACCGAAGTAGGCGGCGGCGCCGGCCACGGGAACGGCGACGAGCCCCGGCCGCACGACCTCGACACCGACAACGAGCGCCTCGACCGCCCGCGCGACGGCTTCGAACAGCCGCGCGTCCCGGCCGTCGTCCGCGTCGAAGACGGCGATGTCCGGACAGCGCGACTGCGCCTCCCGCCGCCGCATCCCCCGCCGGACACCGTCCCGGCGAGCCACGGCGTTGCCCACGACGACCCGGTTCGCGAAGAAGACGGCGGCGGGCTGGGTGACGGGGACCCCGGCCACTGCCGCCGCGGCGACCACGGGCCAGTCCGGGCACCACAGGACCAGCATCCGGGTGGGGATGTCGGCGGTGCCGCGCTGGGCCGGGACGGTCACGCCGCCTCCCGGACCCGGCCGCGAGACCAGCTTGGGGCGAGGAGACGGAGAGGCCGACGCCGGTGCGCGAAGGGTCGTCCGGCGTACCCGGAGGGTCGGCTCACGCACCCCGAGAGTCGGCTCACGCACCCAGACGGTCGGCTCACGCACCCCGAGAGTCGGCTCGCGCACCCGGAAGGTCGGCTCACATACCCGAACGGTCGGCTCGCGTGGTTGGAGGGGCGACTCGGGTGCCCAGCCGGATGGCACGTGGGGCTGTGGGGATGGCAGTTTGCGCGTTGGGTGGGTGCTGGGCCGAGGCGGGCGGGAACTGTCCCTTTTGGACGTGAGGGGGCGCTCATGCCGTGGCCTCCGCGTCGAGGGTGCGGCTGGGGGTCGCGGGGGTGACTTCGCCGCCTGGGCCCGGGAGGCAGAGCTCCGCCGAGACCGGGCGGGCCGCCGCGCCGCGGCCGCGGGCCCGGACCAGCGTCCGGCGTTCCCGGAGGTGGCCGTAGCCCTCCTCGGGCCCCGTCCAGGACTCCGGGCGGCAGGACAGCTCGACGTCCGCGCCCGGCCAGGCGCCGGACGCCAGCAGCACCGCCCCGCGGTGCCGGGCCCGTGCCGACAGCCGCCGCGCCACGGCCGCCTGCACCGTCTCCGAGTGGACCGCCACCAGGTCCACCCCGTCGAGCAGCGCCGCGACCACCGCCGGAAGCTCCGCTCCCGGGCGCGGGACCAGTGCGACCCGGCCGAGGTCCACGCCGTACTCGGCCGCCGCCGCGAGCCCCACGGACGGCATGCCGACCACCGCCGCCCACGATCCGGCGGACGTGGCCTCGGCGAGCAGCGCGAGCAGCAGCGACGTCCCCCCGTGGACCGCCACCGTGCTCCCGCGCCGGAGCCCGGCGGCGGGCAGCAGCCCGGCCAGCGCCGGGGCGACCGGGAGCACCCTTCCCGTCGCCCTGGCCCGCTCGGCCTGGACCGCCACCCGGCTCGCCGTACTGACCCCCGGCAGGGCCGCCAGTCGCGCCACCGGCGGCTCCACCACCCCGGTTACCCGGTCATGCGGCCGGTGGTCGCCGGCAGCCACTTCCCGGACAGCGGTCACCGCGCACACCTCCCCACCACGGACTAGGCCGGCGGTCGCGCCTCTCCCAAAACTCGACCGACGGCACTGGTTCGCCGCGGGGAAGGCGGCGGTTCCACGTCGAACACCTGTTCGACGTGGTCAAGTCAACCGTGAACCGCCTGACGTGTCAAGTCACCCGGTAGTGGCCAACATCGGGTCACCCCGCCACCGTAATGAAGTTGCCCGCGAACCGGGCCCCGAGCTAGACAGACCGGCGTGGAGCTCACCGACGCCCGGCCCGAAGACTGCCCGGAACTGCTGGTCCTGCAACGCTGTTGCTGGGTCCAGGAGGCCGTCCTCAACGACACCCTCGACATCCCCGCCCTGCACGAAACGCTCGAAGACGTGCGCGACTGGACCAAGACGTGGTCGGTGTGGGTGCTGCGGCAGGAGCACCGGCTCGTCGGCGCGGTGCGCGCCCGGCTCGAAGGGGACCGCTGGGAGGTCGGCAGGCTGATGGTCGCGCCGGACCTCGCCGGACGCGGGCTGGGCCGCCGGCTGCTCGCGCACGCCGAAGCGCAGGCGCCCGCCGAAGCCCGCCGGTTCGCCCTGTTCACCGGGGCCCGCAGCGCCCGCAACATCGCGCTGTACGAGCGGGCCGGCTACCGGCTCACCGACGCCCCCGAAGCCGGCGGCCACATCCGCATCGCGGTGTACCTCGAGAAGGACGTCACTCAGCGCTACTGCGCCGATCGTCACTGATCCGACCATAGTCACGGCCGAATGGCTTCGTAGCAACGGTTGCGTGCCACGCGGGGGTCGGCCTCCTTTTTGGCCGGATGGGTAAAAGGCCGGTCCGCCCGCCTGACGCTGCGGCGTCGGCTAGATTCCCCGGTGGACTTCTGGGGGTGGCGATGAGACAGCAGGCTCTGTGGGTCGCGGGCGCGCTGGCGGCCGCGGGCGCGGTGATCGCCGTCGTGCTCACCTCCGGCGGCGGGGTGCCCGGCGCCACGGCCGCCCCGGGTCCGACGACCATGGGCGTGGAATGGCGCTCGTTCCGCGCCGACGTCACCGGCATCCGCCCCGGACCGGACGAGTTCAGCCTGATCGTGCAGGTCGCGCTGCCCGGCAAGGACCCGGGCTGCGTCCGGGAGCCGCGGATCGAGCAGCTCGTGGAGGCGAAGACCGACATCCGCGCCGACGTCGTCTACTCGACCCGGCCCGCGGCGGGCGGTTGCCAGGACAAGGTGCCCGCGGAACTGCGGCTGACCACGTCGGGCCCGATCGCGGACCGGACGGTGGTCCTCAACGCCGACACCGGCAGCGCCTGGCACAAGCTCGGCGCCGGCTGGGGTCACTGCGACCGCCAGGGCGCCTGCGCCCCGCCCGCCGACCACTGCGACGCCGCGTGGGTCGGCGCGGCGGCGTCCGCGGCGGGCGCCGAAAGCGCCGGCACCACCCGGGCCTGCGACCCGGGCTGGCTGGTCCTCGACCTGCTGCTGCGCCAGGCCGAACCGCCGTCCCGCACCGTCTTCCGCTGGGGTGACGCGGGCTGGACGTCGTTCGCGCAGGTCAAGTCGGCCGGCTGCGCGGAGATCCGGGCAGCCGAGCCGAAGTTCCCCGTCGCGCTCTGCAAGACGCTGCCCGCGCCCGCCTAACGCGGCAGCTTCTTGACGATCTCCGTCGCGACGGTCTTCACCGCGTCGTCGGCCTCCTGCTGCGGGATCGGCGACTTCGAGAAGAACCCCTTGTCCCAGCCGGACACCTCGACGGTGACGACGGTCGTGCCCGTCAGGACGTGCAGTTCGGCTCCGCTGAACGCGCTCTCGGTGGCCAGCCGGACCAGCGCCGCCTTGTCGCCGATGCCGCGGACGGTCGTCGGGGCGATGCCCGGCCGGACCGGCATGAACCTGTCGTCCGCCTGCTCGCGCGCGTTCTCCCCGGAGTACCGCGTGATCTGGACGTGCAGGGTGGCGTCGCGGACGTTCTCGTCCGGCCCCGGCTTCCAGGTGCAGCCCACCTGCTTGATACCGGGCAGGTTCTGGTCGCCCTGGCCGCCCAGGGTGAAGCTCGGGAAACCCGCCTTCTCCAGCACCTGCGCCGGCACCTGGCACTCGGCGGGCACCGGCGACGACGACGGCGCCGCGCCGGTGCTCGCGAAGTAGTCGCCCGCGAAGATCGCGAGCGGGATGCCCGCGCCGAGCAGCACGACGACGCCGACGACGATGCCGAGGATCAGCCCGGTCCGCTTCTTCTTCGGCGGCTGCGCCGGCGCACCGTAGCCCGGCGGGGCGTACCCCTGCGGCGGGTGGCCGGGCGGCGGATACCCCGGCTGCTGGGGGTACCCGGGCTGCCGCGGGTGGCCCGGGTACCTCTGCTGTCCTTGGCCGTACTGACCTTGGCCGTACTGCGGCGGCTGCTGCATCGAGCCCTCCCTCTCGAAGCGCGGGTCAGTGACAACCGGGGCTTCGCCCCGGAGCCCCCGAAAGCGGTCCGTGACATCCGGGGCTTCGCCCCGGGGCCGGGGGCTCCGCCACCCGGAGCCCCGAAAGCGGTCAGTGCGCGAAGTGGCGCGTCCCCGTCAGGTACATGGTGACGCCCGCCTTTTCCGCGGCCGCGATGACCTCGGGGTCGTGGACCGAGCCGCCGGGCTGCACGATCGCGCGCACGCCCGCCTCGGTCAGCACCTCGAGGCCGTCCGGGAACGGGAAGAACGCGTCCGACGCGCCGACCGAACCCTTGGCCCGGTCGCCCGCCCGGGCCACCGCGAGCCGCGACGAGTCGACCCGGTTGACCTGGCCCATGCCGACGCCGACGGTCGCGCCGCCGGTCGCCAGCAGGATCGCGTTCGACTTGACCGCGCGCAGCGAGCGCCACGCGAACTCGAGGTCGCGCAGGGTCTGCTCGTCGGCCGGGTTGCCGGTGGCGAGCTTCCAGTTGGCGGGGTCGTCGCCGGAAGCGTCGATCGCGTCGACCGTCTGCAGCAGGAGGCCACCGGAGATCGGGCGGAACTCGACCGGGAACGCCGGGGCGGCCGGCAGCTTCAGCAGCCGGATGTTCTTCTTGCGCCGCAGGATTTCCAGGGCCTCGGCGTCGAAGTCCGGCGCCAGCACGACCTCGGTGAAGACCTCGGCGATCTGCTCGGCGGCCTCGCGGCTGACCGGCCGGTTCGCCGCGATGACGCCGCCGTAGGCCGAAACCGGGTCGCACGCGTGCGCCTTGCGGTGCGCTTCGGCGACGTCGACGCCGATCGCGAGACCGCACGGGTTGGCATGCTTGATGATCGCGACGGCCGGCTCGGCGAAGTCGTACGCGGCGCGGCGCGCGGCGTCGGTGTCGACGTAGTTGTTGTAGGACATGGCCTTGCCGTGCAGCTGCTCGGCGTGCGCCAGGCCGGGCCGGTCGCTCTTGTACAGGGCGGCCTTCTGGTGCGGGTTTTCGCCGTAGCGCAGGACGTCGGCGCGTTCCCAGGTGCCGCCGAGGAAGTCCGGGAAGCCGGCGTCGACAGTGTCCTTGTCGGGGGCGTAGGCGCTGGCGAACCACGAGGCGACGGCGGTGTCGTACGCCGCTGTGTGCGCGTACGCCTGCGCCGCGAGCCGCTTGCGGTCCTCGAAGTCGAAGCCGCCGTCGGCGACGCGCTCGAGCACCCAGCCGTAGCGGGCCGGGTCGACGACGACCGCGACGCTGCCGTGGTTTTTCGCCGCCGCGCGGACCATGGCCGGGCCGCCGATGTCGATGTTCTCGACGCAGTCCTCGGGGCTCGCGCCGGAGGCGACGGTCTGCGCGAACGGGTACAGGTTGACCACGAGCAGGTCGAACGCCGCGATCTCCAGCTCGCGCAGCTGCTCGACGTGGCCGGGGTTGCCCTGGTCGGCCAGCAGGCCGGCGTGCACGCTCGGGTGGAGCGTCTTCACGCGGCCGTCCAACGACTCCGGGAAGCCGGTGACCTGCTCGACCGGCGTGACCGGGATGCCCGCGTCGGCGATGGCCTTCGCCGTGCCACCGGTGGAGACGATCTCGACGCCGGCCGCGTGCAGGCCGGTCGCGAGGTCCAGGAGGCCCGCCTTGTCCGAGACGCCGATCAGCGCCCGGCGGACCGGGCGCCGTCCCAGGTCAGTGCTCACGAAATGTCACCTTTCGTCCGTCCACGGTGCAGCCACCGCGGCCGAGTCGCTCGATCGTTTCCACCAGCAGCCTGCGTTCGACGGCCTTGATCCGTTCGTGCAGGACGTTTTCGTCGTCGTCGCTCTCCACGACGACCGCCTCCTGGGCGATGATCGGCCCGGTGTCGACCCCGGCGTCCGCGAAGTGCACGGTCGAGCCGGTGACCTTGACGCCGGCCGCGAGGGCGTCGCGGACCGCGTGCATCCCGGGGAACGACGGGAGCAGCGCCGGGTGCGTGTTGATCACCGTGAAGCGGCCGAGGAACTCACTCCCGAGGATCTTCATGAAGCCGGCCGAGACGACCAGGTCGGGCTGGTACGCCGCGACGGCCTCGGTCAGCGCCTTGTCCCAGGCGGCGCGGTCGGGGTGGTCGGCGACGCGGACGGTGAACGACGGGATGCTCCGGCGTTCCGCGCGGGTGAGGGCCTCGACACCGGTGCGGTCGGCGCCGACGGCGACGACCTTGGCCGGGAAGCCGGACCGCCCGGTGGCGTCCAGCACCGCCTGCAGGAGGGTGCCGGAACCCGACGCGAGCACGACGAGCTTCACCGGAGTGGGCAGGTCCAACCGTTGAGACAGAGCGGGCTCCTTGCCGCGGGCGGTGCGCAGCCGGGCGCACGGCGCTTCACCAGGTCGCGTCAACCCTAACGGTCGGCCTCGTCCGGCTCGACGTCGCCGCAGGTCTCGGTGCCTCCGGTCACAGCGTCGTCCGGTTCGGGGGCGGCTTCCGCGGGTTCTTCGAGGCCGAGCTCGGCGTCGGCTTCCGCCTCGATCTCCTCGACCGCTTCGGACGCTTCCTCGGCGTCGACCTCGTCGGCGTCTTCGAAGGCCTGGTTGTCCTCCAGCGCCTCAGGCGGCGCCGCCTGAGGCTCGTGCTCGCCCGCGAAGAACGCGACCAACGAACCCGGGATGACGATCCAGCAGAAGGCGACGATCGAGGCGACGCCCACCGGCACGCTCACCGGGTCGAACGGGCCGTCGCCGAGCCGCCCGCCGGACAGCGTGCCCAGCACGACACAGCCGAGCGCGACCACCGCGCCGGCCACCGCGACCGTGCGGAGGCGCTGCGCCGGGTCGGGGTCGATCTTGCGCAGCGACCAGCCGGCCAGCGCGCCGGTCGCCGCGGGCAGCACCAGCAGCGCCGGCCACCACCCCGCGTGGTGCCCGGGCAGGCCGCCGAGCAACGGGAGGCCGGGCACCGCGCCGCCGCGGTAGCCGAACATCCCGACGGTCAGCGAGCCGATCGAGAAACCGGGCCCGGTGACGAAGGACAGCGCGGCCGTCACGGCGTTCGGCAGGTACAGCACGGAAAGCAGGAGCATCCCGAAGCTGTTGCCGAACGCGGGCTCGTACATGTCCGACACGGTCGACCACGACAGCGCGGTCGCGACCGTGAACACCGCCGCACCGCAGGCCACGAGCACCGCGAGGCTCAGCGCGCCGGCCCGGACCCCGCGCAGGGCGAGGGGGTCGAGGCGCTCCGCGACGACGTCCGGCAGCCCGCGGTACCAGGTGATGCCCACGCCCGAGGCCGCCGCGGCGAGCAGCCCCGGCACGGCGAACGCGAGCAGCGGGTCGACCGTCACCGGCGAACCCTGCGCACAGAGCGCGACGAGGAGCCCGAACCCGGCGTGCGCGCCGGTGATCGTGGCCAGGACCGGCAGCGCTTCGCGAGGTGACCGGCAGCCGAGGCGCTGGGCGGCGCCGAAGGCCGTCCGCGCGGCCAGCGCGACCGCGCCCAGCGTCGGCAGCAGCGGCAGGACGCCGAGGGGGTGGCCGCCGATGCCGAGGGGCACTTGGTGGGCGGCGAGCCAGCCGGGCCCGGCGGCCAGCAGCACACTGGTGCCGGAGAAGACGGCGTGGGCCGCGGTGAGGGTGACCAGGGCCAGCACGGTCGCGACGGCGGCGTAGCCGGTGACCAGCGGACCGACGGCGGCGGCGAGCAGCACCCGCGCCCGCGCCGCCGGGGAGAGTCTCCCACCGGGGCCGCCCGCCGCTTCGCCCGGCGGGCGTTGGTCGTCGGTGAGCAGCTCCATGATCCGCACCCTGACATCCGGACTGCTCCGACTGGGTGAGACACGCCGCCGCCGAACGGCGTTGCTCACTCGGTCGGGTAGCCCCTGAACGCACCACACCCGCTGTGACACGGTGCGTCACAGCGGGTGTGGTTCCGGGCTACGTCAGCTCGACTTGCCGAAGCCTCCGGGCGGCGTGCCCGGGTTGTCCGACGGCGGCTGCTGGAAGAACTGGCCCTGCTGCGGGGCGTACGTCGTGGCCTGCGGCCCCGGCGGCGGGGTGGTCGACGGCGGGTTCGGCGAGCCGTACTGGCCCTGCTGCGAGAACGGCGCCGACGACTCCCCGGTCGGGGTCACCGGCCCGGGCCCGTGGCCCGGCTGGCCGAACTGCTGCCCGTGCTGACCACCGTGCTGCCCGTACTGCTGCTGTTGCTGTTGCTGGCCACCGTACTGGCCGCCGTACTGGGGCGCGGCCGGCTTCGGCGCCGGCGGCTTGATCACGTCGTGCTCGATCAGCAGCGCGCCGACCGCGGCCACCATCTGCAGGATCGCCAGGATCAGGATGACGGTGACGATGCCCGGCGTCGTCGGCAGCGCGACCAGCGAGTCGAGGACGTCGAGGGCGCCGAGCACGCTGAGCAGCGCCGCGAACGGCAGGGTCTTCGGGCCCTTGGGCAGCGCGTGCATCCCGGCGAGCAGGCCACCGGCCAGCAGCAACATCGTGCCGAGGCCGACCTGGGCGTTGTCGGAGAAGCCCAGGAAGTACTGCACCACGCCGAAGACCGCGACCACCAGGGCGAGCAGCAGCGGCAGGTTCTGCGGCAGGCCGGCGGCGCCCGAGGGCGCCGGGTGCGGCTGTTGTTGCTGCGGGAAGCCGCCGGTGGGCGGCTGTCCGGGGGGCTGCTGGCCGCCACCCTGCTGGGGGTAGCCAGGCCCACCGCTGGGGAAGGTCATCGGATGCACTCCTGTCGGTTCGACCGGCACTCCGGACGCACGGGCGCCCGGGGAAAGACGAGGCGGCTTGTGTGCGCAGAACGCTAGCGCACTCCAAGGCCGCCAGCCCATCAGACGGGTGAATACCTCGGGAGGTTTCGTCCCCCGGACGCGAGAAGGGCCGGGCACCTACCCGGTACCCGGCCCCACCTCGTGTTACTCCCCGGAATCAGCCGAGGCTGTTGTACAGCTCACGCGCGAGGACGGCGGTCTCGCTCGGGGTCTTGCCGACCTTGACGCCGGCGGCCTCGAGGGCCTCCTTCTTCGCGGCGGCCGTGCCGGAGGAGCCGGAGACGATGGCGCCGGCGTGGCCCATCGTCTTGCCCTCGGGCGCGGTGAAGCCCGCGACGTAGCCGACGACCGGCTTGGTGACGTTGGCCTTGATGTAGTCGGCGGCCCGCTCCTCGGCGTCGCCGCCGATTTCGCCGATCATCACGATGACCTTGGTCTCGGGGTCGGCCTCGAACGCCTCGAGGGCGTCGATGTGCGTGGTGCCGATGATGGGGTCACCGCCGATGCCGACCGCGGTGGAGAAGCCGATGTCGCGCAGCTCGTACATCATCTGGTAGGTCAGCGTGCCGGACTTCGACACCAGGCCGATCGGGCCGGCGCCGGAGATGTCCGCCGGGATGATGCCCGCGTTGGACTTGCCGGGGCTGATGACGCCGGGGCAGTTCGGCCCGATGATGCGGGTCTTGCCACCCTTGGCGCCCGCGTGGGCCCAGAAGTAGGCCGAGTCGTGCACCGGGATGCCCTCGGTGATCACCACGGCGAGCGGGATCTCGGCGTCGATCGCCTCGAGGACCGCGTCCTTGGCGAACTTCGGCGGCACGAAGATGACCGACACGTCGGCGCCGGTCTCCTTCATGGCCTCCTCGACCGTGCCGAACACGGTGAGGTCCTTGCCCTCGATGGTGACCGTCTGGCCGGCCTTGCGGGCGTTGACGCCGCCCACGATGTTCGTGCCGGACTTCAGCATCTTGGTCGCGTGCTTCATGCCCTCGGAGCCGGTGAGGCCCTGCACGATGACCTTGCTGTTCTCGTTCAGGAAGATCGACATCTCACGCACCTGCCGCGGCGAGCTCGGCGGCCTTGTCGGCCGCGTTGTCCATTGTGTCCACCACGGTGACCAGCGGGTGGTTCGCGTCGGCCAGGATCCGGCGGCCCTCGACGACGTTGTTGCCGTCGAGCCGGACGACCAGCGGCTTGGAGGCCTCGTCGCCGACGATCTTCAGCGCCTCGACGATGCCGGTCGCGACCGCGTCACAGGCGGTGATGCCGCCGAAGACGTTGACGAACACGCTCTTCACGTCGGGGTCGTGGAGGATGACGTCCAGCCCGGCCGCCATGACCTCGGCCGAGGCGCCGCCGCCGATGTCGAGGAAGTTGGCGGGCTTGACGCCGCCGTGCTTCTCGCCCGCGTACGCCACGACGTCCAAAGTGGACATCACGAGGCCCGCGCCGTTGCCGATGATGCCGACCTCGCCGTCGAGCTTGACGTAGTTGAGGTCCTTGGCCTTCGCCTTGGCCTCGAGGGGGTTCTCGGCGTCCTTGTCGACCAGGGCCTCGTGGCCCGGCTGGCGGAAGGAGGCGTTCTCGTCGAGGGTGACCTTGCCATCGAGGGCGATGATCTTGTCCTGCGGGTCACGGACCAGCGGGTTGACCTCGACGAGGGTGGCATCCTCGGAGACGAAGGTCTCCCAGAGCTTCACGACGACGTCGGCGGCCTCGTCGATGATGTCGGCCGGGAAGTTGCCGGCCTTCAGGATCTCGAGCGCCTTCGCCTTGTCCACGCCGGCGATCGAGTCGACGGGGATCTTCGCGAGCGCCTCGGGGCGCTCGACCGCGAGCTGCTCGATCTCCATGCCGCCCTCGGAGGACGCCATCGCCAGGAAGGTCCGGTTCGACCGGTCCAGCAGGAAGGAGAAGTAGTACTCGGACGAGATGTCCGAGGCTTCGGCCACGAGCACGCGACGCGTGATGTGGCCCTTGATGTCGAGGCCGAGGATGGCTTCCGCCTTCTCCTTCGCCTCGTCCGGGGTCTGGGCCAGCTTGACGCCGCCCGCCTTCCCACGGCCGCCGACCTTCACCTGCGCCTTGACGACGACCTGGTTACCGATCTGCTCCGCGGCGGCCTTGGCTTCTTCGGGGGTGCTAGCCACCGAGCCCGGCAGAACCGGTACTCCGTGGGCGGCGAAGAGATCCCTCGCCTGGTACTCGTAGAGGTCCACTACTCCAGTCTCCTGACGACACGCCACTGTGGTGATCCGTTTCCGGACCGCGCTGTCGGACCAGTCGAGGTTAGCGACCTGCGCAGACGCAGGGGACTCCGCACCTGGTGAAGTCGGTCACCGTGCGCGGTCAGACGGTGCGTCAGAAGTGTGAGACCGCCCACCGGTGAGCCATTTCGCGGCGTCTCCGGGAGTTTCGAAGTCGGCGGCCGCGAACACGCGGACGTCATTCAGCGCCTCCGTCAGCTTCGGCGACGGCGCGCTCCCGAGCACGCCGATCGCGTCGGGGTCCTCCTGCTCGGCGGTGCGGAGGACCTGCTCGGCGGTGGCCAGGGGCCCGGCGTGGACGACCTCCATGCCCGCGTCCCGCAGGACGCGGCCCAGCGCGGCGGCGGCCGGGTCGGGGCGGGTGAACTCGACGAGCAGCACCCGGAGGCGCTCACGGCTCACGACGTCCGCCGGCCGGCCGACATCCCCGCCGCGCCCAGCAGCACCCCCACGGTGGCGAGCGCGAGCCAGAACCCGGGGGCCGGGCTCGCGTCGCCGAGCGCGCCGCCGACGAGCGGCAGCTCCGCGGCGTGGAGCGCGGTGAGCAGGGCGGCGGCGAACAGCAGGGCGGCCGCGGGCTTCGGCCGGGACCGCAGCGCCAGCGCGGCCGCGCCGACAACCACGACGAGGGCGGTCAGCAGCCCCCACGAAGGCGTGTCGAAGTTCGACCAGAGCCCGGGCGCGACGTAGCCGGGCACGCTGAAGACGGGCAGCCCGAACGCGGCGACGGCCAGCACCCCGCCGGCCACGAACGGGGCGAGCAGGCTCTTGGCCTGCTCGGCGCCGTTCCCGGCGTCCTCGCGTTCGACGACGCCGGTCCCGACGGCGGCGAGCGCGGCCAGCACGGCGAGGACGAGCGCGGCGAACGTCCAGCCGGCGCCGGCGCCGAGGTCGTAGGTGAACGCGGGGGCCGCGGCGCCCGGGGCGGCGCCGCCGAACCCGGCGAGGTTGCCGGCCTCGGCGGCGGTGAGCGCCGTGTTCAGCACGGCCGTGCCGGCCAGGACGATGCCCGCCCAGGCGAGCCCGAGCACCGGCCGCGCGACGGCGGCCATCTTCGGGATGAGGACCCCCAGCGCGGGAACGGCGAGCACGACCGCGGCGGTGAGCAGGAACCAGCGCGCGGGGCTCTCGGCGGAGGCGTTGACGGGGGCGGCGCCCGGGTTCAGCGCGGTGACCGCGACCTGGGGCGCGAAGGTGCCGATCACGGCGGCGAACGCGGTGACCAGGCCGAGCAGGCCGGTGGTGAGCCGCCACCAGAAGAGCCCGGGCAGCTTCAAGTCCGCTTCGGTGTCCGCCGTTTTTTCGGTGAGCCGGGTGAAGGCGAGGCCGGCGGTGACGGTCGTCGCCAGGAGCACGACGACCGGTCCCCAGGCGACGTGCAGGTCAGGCCGGAGGAGGCCGGCCAGCACGGGCGGCACGGCCACCCCGAAGGCGGCGGCGGTCAGCCCGGTGAGCGCCCCGCGGGCGACGTGGTCCGACGGAGCCGCGAGCGCGACGACAGCGGCGAGCGGCAGCGCGGCGGCGAGCAGAAGGTAGCCGCCGAGGGCGGGCCAGGGACCTTCGAACGCGGCGCGGGCGAGCAGGAAACCGTTGTCGGACAGGACAGGAGCGGTCAGCAGCCCGACGGCGGCGACGACGGCCAGCAGCGGCACGAGCAGCCGCCAGCGCCGTCGTTCGGGTTCTTCGCCCCGCCGCTGCGCTCGCCAGGCCAGCACGCCGGCGGCCCCGGTGAGGACGTGCCCGGCGACGAGCAGCCAGAACCCGGCGCCGACGGCCGAGCCGCCCACGAACCGGTCGGGCAGGTAGAGCTCGGGCCGGATGGTGAGCGGGCCGTTGACGGCGAACTGCAGGTCGAGAACCAGCCTGCCGGGGACAAGGGCCGCGAGCCCGAGAACGAGCCCGGCGCCGAGACCGGGCTTCCCGGCGACCGCGGCCCAGACCGCGGCCACGACGGGGGCCAGTGCGAGCAAGGCCAGCCAGGGCCAGCTGGTGAACCCGGGCCCGGCGGCGGGCGAGACGGGAACCACGGAGGCAGCGGTGAGCGCGACGGCGCCGAGTGCGGCGAGCCCGAGGGCTACCGCCAGGAGGCGCGGGGGCCGGTCGTCGGTGCCATCGGTGTCGTCGGACCAGGGCGGGGTGGGGGGTTCGGGGCTGCTCGGGCCGGGGCTTTGTGCGGAAGCTCGGGTGTCGGCAGCGGACTCGGACCGGGGCGGTTCACCCGGCTCCCGGCCAGATCCAGCTGCGTCGGCAGCGGACCCGGACCGGGCCGGTCCGCCGGGCTGCCGCGCGGAACCGATCGCGCCGGTGGACGACTCGGACCGGGCTGGTTCACCCGGCAGCGGGCCGGAACCGGCGGCACTGGCCGAAGACCGTTCGGACCCGAGCGGTTCGCCGGGCTGCCGCGCGGCGCCGGTCGCGTCCGCGGCCTTCTGTTCGGAACCGGTCGGGCCGGGGGTGCCGGGGGTGCTCCCGGTGGGGGGCTCTGAGCGTGGGGGCATATTGCCCGCGACGCTAGCAAGCCCGGGCCGTCGTGGGGCCGTTGCCGGGGCGCGAGTCGTCGAGAGCGCTTCAACATCGCCCCGCAAACCCTTATTCCGCCCCCTCGGGCCCCCTAGGACCCCGTTGGGGACCTTCCCACGGCCTCAAGACCTGTAAGGCAACTCACATCGGACGCCGTAAACCCCCTCTAACTTTAGGTAATTCCCACAGGTGAGCGCCGCACCGGTTCCACCCGATCGGCCGACACGGGGGGCACGTCTTGCCGATAGTGGTGCCCCTTCGTTACTGTCCCGGGGTCCCCATTACAGTCAGGTCACGAAGTAGGACACCGAGCGAACCACCCCCGAGGTTGGCTCACCGGGTTCCCCCGCCCGCAGTCCTCGACCCGGCTCCCCGACGATGGAAGGCCCTGTCTTGGCTTCACACCGCTCCCCCGGCGGCCAAGCTCCTTCCCCGGCATTGAAGGACGCACTGGAAGGTGCGGTCGTTCGTGTCCGGGGTGCGCACCGCATCGCCCCGCCCTCCTCAGCCCTTCGTGGCCGTGTCGTGGTTGCCGCTGTCGCGGCTGGTGCGTTCGCCGCCGCCGCTGCGGGCTCGACCCTCAAGACAGTCACCGACTCCGACGCGGCCGTGACGCCGCTGGCCAACAGCCAGGACGCCAGCGCTTCGCTGACCGCGGGAGGTGCGGGCACCGGGGGCGCCCCGGAGCTCCTGCCGGCCAGCCACACCGTCGACGCCTCCGCCGAGGCCGCGAAGCTCGCCGACAGCGCTTCGATCACGCAGGCCCGCGAGCAGCGCGAAGCCGACGCCGCCAAGCGCGCCGCCGAAGAAGCCGCCCGTCCCAAGACCTGCCTGCCCGCGCACGGCACGTTCACCTCGGGCTTCGGCGCCCGGTGGGGCACGAGCCACCTCGGCATCGACATCGCCAACTCGATCGGCACCCCGATCTACGCCGCTTCCGACGGCACCGTGATCGAGGCCGGCCCGGCCAGCGGTTTCGGCCTCTGGGTCCGGATCCAGCTCGACGACGGCACGATCCAGGTCTACGGCCACATGAACACCTTCTCCGTCAAGGAGGGGCAGAAGGTCAAGTGCGGTCAGCAGATCGCCGAGATCGGCAACCGCGGCCAGAGCACCGGAGCGCACCTGCACTTCGAGGTGTGGCAGAACGGCACCAAGAAGATCGACCCCCGGCCGTGGCTGGCCGCGCGCGGCGTCGTCGTCTGATCCGTTCACCACGCACCACACGGTCACCGCATCGATCGCCTGCCGGTGTGCGGGCGGCTGCGCCGAGGCAGGAAATCCAGCCGTAGAGCCATGTTCCGCCGCTGAGGGCCGATGACGTTCCTCGGCCGCGCGAACACCCGCTCCGGCCGCGAACGCCACCTCAGGATCGCGCTCCACCGCCGGAACCAGACGGCGAACACCGGCCGCCCCACGGCGATGGGGCCGCACACCGGATCCGGCCGCCGGCCGATCAGTCGCCGCCGAGGGCCGCTCACGCCTCTCGGCCGCCGCGCGAATACCCGCTTCGACTGCGAACCCAGCAATACCCCACGCGCACGATCCTGCCGGAAACCCACGGCGATGAGCCCGCGGACTGAACCTGGCCGCCGAAATCCCGCCAGAGCGCTCCGACACTCGCCGACCAACCCGAAGCGCCGCGCGGCCGGGAAAAACCGCCCACCACGCCCTCAGCGCCCGGAAGCGGCTAACGCTGCCCGCCCGGCAAACGGCGGATGAAGAAGGCCACCGCGACCTGCCACACCGTGCACAGCTCCGCGGACGCGCGCACCGGCAGCCAGCCCCAGGCCACCCGGCCTTCCGCGGAGCGGACACGCGCGGCCCTCCGGGCCCTGGTCGTCCAGCGGCGTCCCCGGCCGCAGGTGACACAGCGCCCGTCCGCGCCGAGCTCATGCTGCCTGAGCAGCGCTCGCCAGGCGGCGGCCAGCCGGCACGCCTCCGCTCCCGCACGCGAAGAAATTCCTGAAGCCCCCGAAGGCTCCCGACCCCGATCCGGAACCGTCGACCCCAGGACTCCTCGCAGGTATTTTTGTACCCCTTCGGCCAGCAGCCCAAACAGCACCGCGTCCACACCACACCTACCCCCTCTGTCGAACTTGTGTTCGATCACGGGGTCCGTTCTACCGGGTGGGTACGACGATTCCGGCGGCGATCGGGAGGATCGCCGCCGGATTCACCCGTTCGGGGTTGGCCGGACTAGAGCTTCACCATCGGCACGCTGCCGATCAGCATCAGGCGGACCTTGCCCGCCGCGCCGAAGTCGATCGTCGCCGTGGCGCGCGGACCGACACCGTCGCAGGAGATCACCGTGCCCAGGCCGTACTTGTCGTGACTGACCCGGTCGCCGACGTCCAGCTTCAGCGCCACCGTGTCCTTCCAGCCCTTGCCGAACGACGGCGTGCCCGAAGAAGACGGCGAAGAAGCCCGGCGGCCGCCCCAGGTGGTCGCCGCCCGCGGGGTCCCGCGCGAGCCGCTGCCGAAGGAACCGAAGCCGTTGCTGGACGGCTCCAGCCGCCGCCAGTCGACGAGGTCCGGCGGCAGCTCGTCGAGGAACCGCGAGGCCGGGTTCATCGACGGCTGGCCCCACGCCGAACGCGTGATCGCGCGCGAGACGTACAGCCGCTTCCTGGCCCGCGTGATCGCGACGTACGCGAGCCGCCGTTCTTCGGCCAGCTCGGTCGGGTCACCCAACGCCCGCATGTGCGGGAAGACGCCGTCCTCCCAGCCGGTGCAGAACACCACCGGGTACTCCAGGCCCTTCGCGGTGTGCACGGTCATCAGCGTGACCACGCCGGCGCCGCCGTCGCCTTCTTCGCCGCCGTCGGGCGACGGCACCGAGTCGGCGTCCGCGACCAGCGACACGCGCTCGAGGAACGCGGGCAGCGAACCCGGCGCCGGCACCCCGGGCTCCACGACCAGCTCGGCGTTCTCGTCCGCGACGACCTCGGCGGTGATCTCGGTGAACTCCCGCGCCACCGTGACGAGCTCGTCCAGGTTCTCCACGCGCGTGTGGTCCTGCGGGTCCTCGGACTCCTCGAGCTCGATGCGGTAGCCGGTCTTCTCCAGCACCGCTTCGAGGACGTCGTGCACCTCCGCACCGTCCGCGATCAACGAACCCAGCTCGTCGAGCATCGCGACGAACCCGCCGATCGCCTTGACCGAGCGCGGGTTCAGCAGCGGCACCTTGCCGTCGACGGCGTCCCGCAGCGCCTGCGCGAAGGAGACGCGCTCCCGCTCGGCGTGCGTCGCCACGACGGCTTCCGCGCGGTCGCCGATGCCGCGCTTGGGCACGTTCAGCACGCGCCGCAGGCTGACCGTGTCCTCCGGGTTCGCCAGCACCCGCAGGTACGCGATCATGTCGCGGACCTCGCGGCGCTCGTAGAACCGCACGCCGCCGACGACCTTGTACGGCAGACCCAGCCGGATGAAGATCTCTTCGAAGACGCGGGACTGGTTGTTGGTGCGGTAGAAGACGGCGACGTCGGAGTAGTCGGCTTCGCCCTTCTCGGCCAGCGCGTCGATCTCGCCCGCGACGAACGCGGCTTCGTCGTGGTCGTTGTCCGCGACGTAGCCGACGATCTTCTCGCCGTCGCCCGAGTCGGTCCACAGCCGCTTCGCGCGCCGGTTGGGGTTCCGCTCGATGACGGCGTTCGCCGCGGACAGGATCGTCTGCGTGGAGCGGTAATTCTGCTCCAGCAGGATGGTGTGCGCGTTCGGGAAGTCCCGCTCGAACTCCTCGATGTTGCGGATCGTCGCGCCGCGGAAGGCGTAGATCGACTGGTCCGCGTCACCGACGACGACCAGCTCGGCCGGCTCGACGCCCGAGTCGTTCGGCGCGGTCCCGGCCAGCTCTCGGACCAGGGTGTACTGCGCGTGGTTCGTGTCCTGGTACTCGTCGACCAGCACGTGGCGGAAGCGCCGCCGGTAGTACTCGGCGACGTCCGGGAACGCCTGCAGCAGCGAGACCGTGCGCATGATGAGGTCGTCGAAGTCGAAGGCGTTGGCCTGGTTCAGCCTTCGCTGGTACTCGACGTAGACCTCGGCGACGCGGCGCTCGAGGTCGTTGGCCGCGTTCGCCGCCGCCTCGTCCGGGTCGACGAGCTCGTTCTTCAGGTTCGAGATGTGGATCGCGAGCGTACGGGCGGCGTAGCGCTTCGGGTCGATGTCGAGATCCCGCGCCACCAACGTGATCAGCCGCTTGGTGTCGTCCGAGTCGTAGATGGAGAAACTCGACGACATGCCGAGGGTCTTGGCTTCCCGGCGCAGGATCCGCACGCACATCGAGTGGAAGGTGGACACCCACATCGCGTTGGCGCGGCGCCCGACGAGCGCGGCGACGCGCTCACGCATCTCGGCCGCGGCCTTGTTGGTGAAGGTGATCGCCATGACTTCGCCGGGGTGCACCCGGCGTTGCCCGAGCAGGTAGGCGATCCGGCGGGTCAGCACCCGGGTCTTGCCCGATCCCGCACCCGCGACCACCAGCAACGGGCCACCGGCGTGGGTGACGGCTTCGCGCTGGGCGGGGTTCAGGTCGTCGAGCAGGTCGGCCTGCCCGCCGGAAGCGGGCTTGCGCGCGGGGGTCTCGGCGGGGAGATCGAAGAGGGTGTCCATCGTCTGTCCACGCTACCCCGGGACGCCGGTGACGAATTCGGGACGGGCACGGCGAGTCGGCGATGGCGGGGTCCGGGTCGTGGCCGCGGACGCCGTGGCGGAGCCGCGCTACCGCCGCAGGCGTAGCGAAAGGTGTCGCCTGGCGTCCGACGCGCCGCGAGGCCGCCGCGCGGAGCATCGACGACATGGAAGACACCCACCCCGCCCGCATCCGGGCCGCCGACGCCGATCGCGAACGCGTCGCCACCGCTGTCCAGACCGCCGGTTCCGAAGGCCGGCTCACCCTCGACGAGGTCGAAGAGCGCCTCACCGCCGTCTACGCCGCGCGGTTCACCGACGAGTTGACCGCGCTCACCGCCGACCTGCCGCGGCCGGCGGCGTCCCCGCCCGGCTTCCCGCTGACCCGGTCGGCGCTGCGGCGGCATCCCGCCCTGCGCGTCCACCTCGCCGTGGTGGTCGCGATCTCGGTGCTGGTGATCGTCCGCTGGGCGGTGCTGGGCGCCGGGTTCTTCTGGCCGGCCTTCCCGATGTTCTGGCTCGTGGTCAGCCTCTTCGTCCATGCTCGGGTGCGCTCGTTCCGGGAGCGGCCCCGCACCGCTGTGCCATACTGATCCCATGCGGCACCACGCAGAGCGATTTTTCTACGGGACCGGACTCCGGCTCCCGTGATCGCGTAGTGCCCGAACCGCCATCACGCCAGCCCCGGAGTCCACGGACCCGGGGCTGTCGCCGTCCCTGGGGCCGGGTCCGGGCCGCAAGGAAGAGGTCCCGATGAACGCACAAGCGACGAACGCCGACGGCCAGCCCGCCGAGCACACCCCCGCCGGTGACGACATCGCGTCGCTCCGGCAGGAGATCGACTGGCTGGACAAGGAGATCCTGCGGCTCGTGAAACGCCGGGTCGAGGTGTCCAAGACGATCGGCGCCGCGCGGATGGCCGCCGGCGGCACGCGCATCGTCTACAACCGCGAAATGGACGTGCTCGCCCGCTACCGCGAGCTCGGCCCGGAAGGCCGGCAGCTGGCCATGGCGCTGCTCAACCTCGGCCGGGGCAGACTCGGCCGGTAACGGTTGCCCCAACTCCGGGACTTCCCGGAGGCACCGGCGCCCCGCCGCCAGGCAGACTGGGGCCATGGACTGGGTCGTGAACCTCATCGCCGTCATCGTCGCGCTCGCGAGCGTGCTGGCCGCGCTGGGCCATGTGGGGTATCTGGCAATGCTCAACAATGCGGCGGGTAAGCGCGCCGGAGGCGCTCCGGTCGCGCAGTACGTCCGCAGCCGGTGGGCCGTCGCCGGCGGTACCACCGCGGCCTCGCTGTTCGCCTGGTTGCTCACGGTCGGGGGCCCCACGCTCGACGTCTTCGCGATCATCGTCGCGGCGGGTAGCGGCGTGGTGGCGACGAAGGCCCTTCAATCCACGCGGAACCGTTACCGCACCGGGGGCTGAGTCCCGCTGAGCAGGCTTGATGGCGCTGCGTGAAACTTCGCAGCGTCACTTACGCCCGTTCGGTCGCGCCCGACCGAGTGAAACCTCTGCAACTTGCAGGTTTGGGGGCGGCTTTCTCCGCCGGAGGCTTCTAGGGTTGACGTCGTGAGGACCCTTGCGTCTGGGTCGGGCGAGGCCCGAAGGACGCGCGGGGGCACCGGCCCCGCGCGCCCCGTCTCGCATGCGCGTGCATCTGCGCAGGATTCCGAACAGTATTCCGCGCGTGAGGATGCTCCGATCGGGTCGTTCCACCGCCGGACGGCGTCAGGACCGGACCGGCGGGTGGTCGAGCTCACATGACCTACGGCACGGACTTCCCCGGCCGCGGCACCGCGCCCGCGCACCCCGGACGGCACCGGCGCGGCGGCGCGGAGAGCTGGACGCCACCACTGCCCCGGCACCGTCCCGTGCGGCACCACGCGGCCGGCTCGCCGGCGTCCGGATCGCTCCCGTCGACCTCTCCCGCCCTGCCCCAGCCCCGTGACCGGCGGCCCGCGCCGCCGCTGTTCCCCGCCACGCGGCGCGGCCTCCCCCTTGCCGAAGAGCCCGGCCCGCGCACCGAGTCCCGCGCCGAGCAGGCCGCCCGGCGCACCCGCGTCTCGCTGGCCACCCCGCAACCACGCGGCACGGACCTGGACGAAGAAGACGCCCGCGTGTACGCCGCGTCCCCGCTGGACGGGCTCGGCGGCTTCACCATCGGGCGGGTGCCCGCGTCGGTGACCCCGCCGAAGACGTGGCGGCTGGCGGCCTGGTTCGCCACCGGCGCGTCCGTCGCCGTGGTCGTCGGGCTGCTGTGCGCCGGATCGTTCCTGGTCGAGAAGCCGCGGCTGGACCAGGCAGCGCAGGGCGCGTGGCCGGGTCACCAGGGCGCACCGGCGATCGCCGACGCGACCGGTGACCGCCAGTCGCCGTCGGAAGGCGGCTCCGGCGCGGGGCCGCAGACCGCCACCCGGCCGGACAACGCCGCCGCGAAGACCACCAGAGGTGGTGGCGCGGGTCCGGCCGACGGCGGTGCCCACCCCCGCGCCGACAGCGGCGCCGAGCCGCAGACGGCCACCGGCACGGCCACGCCGAGCGGTCCGCCGCAGAAGCCGCCGGTCAGCCCCGCCCAGCGCGAAACCCCGGTCAAGCCACCGTGGTGGTACGCCTTCCCGCCGGACGCCGAGACCATGGGAGACCACTCGGAGAAGTTCTTCAACACGGTCACCACCGACCCCTCCGCGGCGTCGTCGGTGACCACGGGCGAGCTGCGCGACCTGGGACCGCAGGCGCTCGCCGAGCGGTACGCCGGCATCGCCTACTTCGAGGTCAAGAGGGTCAGCATCGACCAGCAGCGCGGCGTCACGGTGAACACCGTCGAGGCCATCCACACCGATGGGACCAGGACGATCGAGGAGCGCACGCTGACGTTCGGGGACGGCGACAAAATCACCGCTGACGGCCGGTAGTCAAACCTGCACGTGCGGTTCGCTCGTTCCGATGCACGTGCGGTGCGCCGAGTGGTTATGCCTGGTCCGGGTGGGTGACATAAGCTGCCGCTCGTCGTATCGCGACGGCGTTCCGGCGACAGAGCCTGGTGATCGCCGTCCGCACAGGGTTACCTGACGACAGCGGATCCGGAATCGGCCACGAGCCGACCAACCGGACCAACGGACGCTCGACCGAACGACCGAGCGGACGTCCCCGGAACCCAGAGCGAGGACTTCGTGCTTGATCGGCAGCGCACACGGCGTGAGCCACCTCACCCCGTCCGCGTCGAGGACGTGATCCCGGCCGAGATCCTCGGCGACGTCGGCGACGCCGACCGCGACTATCTCGAGCAGGTCTTCCGTGACCCGCAGCGGTTCCTGCCGCCGCGGCCCGAGCCGGCCCGCGAGCCGGAGCAGGCCGATGACGGCGGTGAGCCGGAGAGCCCGTTCGCCCGCCGCGCCAAGCTGGCCGGGCTCGTCGCCGCGGGCGCGCTCGTCGCCGGCGCGGTGGTCGCCGCGCCGATGCTGGCCAACTCGCACCGCGCCGCGTCCGGCGGCGGCGGCCAGGCCGCGCCCGCCGGCTTCAGCGGAGCCGCGGAGCTCGGCGGCCTCGCCGTCCCGCAGCACCAGGCCGGCGGCGGCGCGCCGGCGCAGCGCGGGCCGGCCACCGAGGGCACGCACGCCGGTGACACCCGGCCGGCCGCCAAGCCGACCGACCGCCCACCGGCCCAGGCGGCGCCGAGCGAACCGAGCCGGGTGCCGGACAAGGCGGCTGACGCGCGCAGCGCGAGCCGCAAGATCCAGGCGGTCAAGGACTTCTACGCCGCCATCGCGCGGAACTCGGCGGGCGCGCTGGCGCTGCTGAGCCCGGCACTGGTCGACGGTGCCGCCGGTGAGCTGGTCCGCACCTGGAGCTCGATGGACGCCATCGACGTCCAGGAGGCCGACACGCAGATCAACCCGGACGGTTCGATCCTCGCGGTCGCGACGCTGCACCGCCCGGACGGCGCGCTGGTGCGCGTCACCCAGCTGTTCCGGGTCGCCGACACGGGTGGGTTGATCACCGAAGCCCAGCTCGTCTCCGCCCAGTACATGTAGCCCAGGGCGATCACCCGTTCACCCGTGGCTCAAGTTTCCGTACCGGATTCGTGTGCGCAGAGTGAGCGCCTAGCCTTGTCACGCGTCGGTCTCAGAACAGCCGACGCACAGCCCACGACATGTGCATACGCTCCAGCGAAGCGGCGTGCGCGTGGCCGCGTCACCAGGAACCCATCCTCACGCCCTGGTGAAGTCGGAGCCCAAAGGGAGGTCGCGTGAGCGACGAGGGTCGCCTGGTCGCCGGTCGATACCGCATCGACGGCCGGATCGGCACGGGCGCGATGGGGGCCGTCTGGCAGGCGCACGACGAGGTCCTGGGCCGCACCGTGGCCATCAAGCAACTCCTGCTCCAGCCCCACCTGGACGAGCACGACGCCGAGGACGCCCGGCAGCGGACCATGCGCGAGGGCCGGATCGCGGCGCGGCTGCACCACCCGAACGCGATCTCCGTCTTCGACGTCGTCACCGACGACAACGGCCAGCCGTGCCTGATCATGGAGTACCTCAACTCCACCAGCCTGGCCGCCGTGCTGCAGGAACGCCGCACGCTGCCGCCGACCGAGGTGGCGCGCATCGGCGCCCAGGTCGCCGCGGCGCTGCGCGAGGCGCACGCGGTCGGCATCGTGCACCGCGACATCAAGCCGGGCAACATCCTGCTCGGCGGCAACGGCGTCGTGAAGATCACCGACTTCGGCATCTCTCGCGCCAAGGACGACGTCACGGTCACCAAGACCGGGATGATCGCCGGCACCCCCGCCTACCTGGCCCCCGAAGTCGCCATCGGCGGCGAGCCCGGGCCGGAGTCCGACGTCTTCTCCCTCGGTTCCACGCTCTACGCGGCGTGCGAAGGCCAGCCGCCGTTCGGGCTGTCCGAGAACACGCTCAGCCTGCTGCACGCGGTCGCGGCCGGGCAGATCAACCCGCCGCGCCAGTCCGGGCCGCTGGCCAGCGTGCTGGCCGTGCTGCTGCACCCGGAGATCGAGCACCGGCCGACCGCCGAAGAGTGCGAGGAACTGCTCGCCGCCGTCGCCCGGGGCGAGACGCCGCTCGGCGGCCCGGCGGAGGACACGATGCTGGCGCCGTCCGCCGGCGTCCTCGGCGCGGCCGCCCTCGCGGACCCGAACGCGACCCAGATGTTCGACGAGGTCCCCGCGGGCCACTCGGGCACGCTGCTCGGTGGCGCGGCCCCGACCCAGGCCGTGCCGTACTACGACGACGATGACTACCCGCAGGGCGCCGGCTACCCGGAGAACGACTACGACGGGTACGACCACCACTACCCCGAGGACAACCAGCACGCGGCCGGGAACGTGCCGCCCGGGCTGGCCGCGACCCGCGCGGTGCCGGTGCCGCCGTCCGGCCACGGCCCGTACGCGGACGACCAGTACGACGACTACGACGACGAGCCGGCCCCGCCGCCCCCGCCCCGGCCGCGCCCCCAGACCAGCCCGGCTGACGAGAACGACGAGAACCCCGGCGCCTGGAAGCGCCCGGCGATCATCGGCGGGATCGTCGTCGTGGGCCTGGTCGCGCTCGTCGTCTGGCTGCTGAGCCCGAACAACCCGGAGGCGCCGGCGTCCCCGGTGTCGAGCAGCAAGCCGAAGCCCGCCGCGACGTCGGAGTCGCTGCCGTCGACCTCGGAGGAGCCGACCACCACGGTCGAGCTGCCGTCCCCCTCGGACACCCCGACGACGTCGTCGAAGCGCACGACGACGCGGGCCACCCGAACGGAAACGACGACGACCCCGAAGACGACGACGCCGACGCCGACGACTCCCACGACGCCGACGACACCTACCACCCCGCCAGAGACTGGCAACACGTCGACCGCACCTCCAGCCGGCGGATGATCGAGGTTTGTCTTGAGTTCTGAAGGCACCATCGTCGGCGGCCGCTTCCGCCTGGACCAGCCGATCGGCCGCGGCCGCGCGGGCATCGTGTGGCTGGCGTTCGACACGCGGCTGTTCCGCACCGTCGCGATGAAGCGGATGTACCTCCCGGTCGGGGCCGGTGAGCGCGCCGAGCAGGCGCGCGCGGCCGCGATGCAGGAGGGCAAGGACGCGGCCCGGATCGAGCACCCGAGCGCGATCAAGGTGTTCGACGTGCTGCCGGAGGGCCAGGACGTCTGGCTGGTGATGGAGTACATCCCGTCCCGCAGCATGGCGACCTTCCTCGCCGAGCACGGCAGGCTCAGCCCCGACCAGGCGGCGTTGCTGGGCATCCAGCTCGGAAACGCGCTGACCGCGATCCACACGGCCGGGTTCGTGCACCGGACCCTCGAGCCGGGCACGGTGCTGCTGGCCGACGACGGCGGCGTGAAGCTCACCGACATCGGCATCAGCGGCGGCGGGCCGAGCCCGGCGTACGTGGCGCCCGAGGTCGCGCGGGGGCTGCCACCGACGCCGGCCGCGGACGTCTTCTCCCTCGGCGCGACGCTCTACACCTCCGTGGAAGGCGTGCCGCCGTTCGGGGAGGACGGGCAGTCGTCCGAGCGGCCGCCGCATAACGCGGGCGTCCTCACCGAGGCGCTGCGCAAGATGCTGCGCACCGACCCGACGACCCGGCCGACGATGGCGGACACCGTCCGTTCGCTGAGCGCGATCACCGAAGGCCGCGAGACGGCGTTCATCCCGCCGACCGCGCCGGGGATCCCGCCGCCGCCGGCCCCGCCGACGCCACCCTTCAACCCGGGCCTGGCACCCGCCGGTCAGCCGATGCCCCCGTCGGGACCGCAGTTCCAGCAGCAGATCCCGCTCGCTCCGCCCGCGCCCGGCTACTCCTCGGCGGAGGAGACGCAACGGATGCAGCCGGTGCCACAGGCGACCCAGTACGCGCCACCGCCGGTTCCCCACCCCCAGCCGCGACCGCAGCAGGCCGACGAGTGGAACCTGCCGGTGTCGAAGAAGACGCTGATCACCGTGGCCGCGATCCTGGTGGCGGTGCTGGTCGGCATCCTCTTCTCGGAGCTGTTCTTGGTCTAGGCCACCTTGGCGGTCGCCGCGCGCATGGCGTCCAGCAGGGTGCGGACGGCCGGGTGGCCCCAGGCCCGGGACGCGACCGCGGCGTGGATCGCGCGGACGGGCTCCGGGTGGCGGACCTTGCGGACGACGACGCCGGGATGCTGCCCGCCGAGCCCCAGTTCCGGGATCAGGCCGACGCCGATGCCGGCGGCAATGAACCCCTGCGCCGTCTGGTAGTCCTCGGACTCGACCACGACGTTCGGCGCGAAGCCGGCGGACGCGCAGGCGCCGAACAGGATGTCGCGGCAGACGCCGGGCATGCCGTCGACGCCGACCCACGGCTCCTCGGCGAACTCCGTCAGGTCGAGCACGCGCTTGCGGGCCAGCGGGTGGGTCTTCGGCAGCACGGCCCGGTACGGGTCGTCGAGCAGGTGCACCAGCTCGACGCCCTTCGCGGGCGGCGTCTTGCGCGGGAAGACGGTGATCGCGACGTCGGCGTGGCCCGTCTCGACGTCGACCATCGGGTCGTCGGGTTCGACGAGCTTGAGGTCGAGGCGCACACCGGGGTGCTCGCGGCGGACCGCGGCGATGGCGGGCGGCATCAGCGACGCACCGGCCGTGGCGAAGTACCGGATGGAGAAGTGGCCGATGCGGCCCTCCTTGAGCTCGGTCAGCGCTGCCTCGGCCTTGGCGAGCTCGGTGCTCAGCGTCTCGGCGTGCTCGGACAGCAGCGCGCCGGCCGGGGTCGGCCGGACGCCGCGGCCGACGCGTTCGAGCAGCGCGGTCCCGGCTTCCCGTTCCAGCGCGGACAGCTGCTGGCTGATCGCGGACGGCGTGTAGCCGAGGTTGCGGGCCGCGGCGGTGATCGACCCACTGGTGATCACGGCGCGGAGGACCTGCATGCGGCGGACGTCGAGCATGCCCGGATCGTACAGCTCGGCTTAAGTGTTCCTGCAGCTAATTTCGCTTGTCCTTACGTCTGGTTCAGGTGAAGCTGGCGCTGATCGTCGAAGGAGGACTGGGGTGGGCGAGACGAAGACCCTGCTCAGGATCGCCGCGCTGGCGCTGATGTGGGGCTCGAGTTTCTTCTGGATCAAGCTGGGACTGGGGATGTTCTCGCCGGTGCAGCTGGTGCTGGCGCGGCTCGTGCTCGGCGCGGCCATGCTGCTGGTGCTGTGCCGGCTGCGGCGGGCGCGGCTCCCGCGCGACCGGCGGACCTGGAAGCACCTGGCGGTCGCGGCGTTCTTCCACAACGCGCTGCCGTTCCTGCTGTTCGCCGTCGGCGAGACGACGGTCGACTCGGGGATCACCGGGGTGCTGAACTCGACGACGCCGCTGTGGGTCCTGCTCGCGGCGCCGCTGATGGGGACGTCTTCGCGCATGGCGGGCGCGCGGCTGGCCGGGCTGCTGGTGGGCCTCGGCGGGATCCTGCTGATCTTCGCGCCGTGGCAGGCGTCGGGCCTGCTGAGCTGGGGCGCCCTGGGCTGCCTCGCGGCGGCCGCGAGCTACGGCTTCGCGTTCGTCTACGAGGGCAAGTACCTGTCGGATCCTTCCGTGTCGCCATACGCGACTTCGGCGGGCCAGATGCTGCTGGCGAGCGGGATGCTGGTGCTTGCGCTGCCGGCGGGCGGCTTCACGCCGGTGCACGTTTCCCCGGGGCCGTTGCACGCGATCCTGGTGCTCGGCGTCGGGTCGACGGGCTTCGCGTTCGCGCTGAACTACCAGCTGCTGGCGAGCGAAGGCGCGGTCGCCGCGTCCGTCGTCGGGTACCTGCTGCCGGTGGTCTCGGTGCTGCTCGGTTCGGTGTTCCTGGCCGAGCAGCTCAACCTGCGGGTGATCGCGGGCATGGTCGTCGTGCTCGGCGGGGTCGCGCTGACCCGCGTCCAGAAGCCGGCGGTCACGCCACGGGCCGCGCCGCTGGTGGAGGAACGCGTCTAGACGAGACGGCGGTCGGAGGCCCAGCGGGAGAGCTCGTAGCGGTTCGAGAGCTGGGTCTTCCGCAGGACGCTCGACACGTGCGTCTCGACCGTCTTCACCGAGATGAACAGCTCCGACGCGATCTCCTTGTACGCGTACCCCCGGGCCAGCAGCCGCAGGACGTCGCGCTCGCGAGGCGTCAGCAGGTCCAGCTCGGGGTCGTTGATCGGCGCCGAACCCGGCCGGTCGGCGAACGCGTCCAGGACGAACCCGGCCAGCCGCGGCGAGAACACCGCGTCGCCGTCCGCGACCCGGACCACCGCGCGGACCAGCTCCTTCGACGAGATCGTCTTCGTGACGTACCCGCGGGCGCCGGCGCGGATGACCGCGATGACGTCCTCGGCGGCGTCGGAGACCGAAAGCGCCAGGAACACGATGTCCGGCAGCTCCGGGCGGACGCGGCGCAGCACCTCGGCGCCGCCGCCGTCGGGCATGTGCACGTCGAGCAGCACCACCTGCGGCTTCGTCCGGGCGATGCCGGCGACCGCTTCGGCGACCGAACCGGCCTCGCCCACGACGCGGACCTCGTCGGTGATCGAGTCGAGTTCGGTGCGCACCCCGGCGCGGAACAGCGCGTGGTCGTCGACGAGGAACACCTTGACCGGTTCCCGCTGGCTGTCAGTCACGACTCTCCCTCGCTAGCCCTGAACCCCGAGCATAGCCGCCTCACGCGGCCCCCTTGCCCGCTTTCACCGGCATGGCGAGCTGGACTTCGGTGCCCTCCCCCGGCGCGGTGCGCACCTTGCACGTGCCGCCGTGCCGGGTCATCCGGCCGCGGATCGAGTCGGCGAGCCCGTGGCGGTCGGCCGGGACGACGTCGGGGTCGAAGCCCTTGCCGCGGTCGCGCACGAACACGTTGACCGACGTCGGCTCGACCTCGGCGTAGACGCTGACCTCGTCGACCCCGGCGTGCTTCGCGGCGTTGACGATCGCCTCGCGGGCGGCCTGGACGAGCGCCACCAGCGAGTCGTCCAGCTCGGCGTCGCCGACGACGACCTGCCCGACGGAGATCGCGAACGTGTCCTCGACCTCGCCGCACGCCGTGGCGAGCGCTTCGGACAGCTGCCCGGCGGCCTCGGTTTCCTCGCCCTTCCCGACGGGCTTGCCGTAGCCGCCTGCGCCGTAGAGCCAGCCGCGCAGCTCGCGTTCCTGGCTGCGGGCCAGCCGCGCGACCTCGCGCGGCTGTTCGCTCTGCTTCTGGATCAGCGCCAGGGTCTGCAGCACGGAGTCGTGCAGGTGGGCGGCGATCTCGGCGCGTTCGTCGGTGCGGATGCGGGCCTTGCGCTCGTCGGAAAGGTCCCGGACCAGCCGCAGCCAGAAGGGCACGGTCAGCACGGCGACGCCGATCAGCGTCGCGATGACGGCGATCAGCGCGAACTGGACCTGGTCGAGGCTGCCGCTGCGGAGCACGACGACGCCGATGCCGGTGATCACCAGCGCGACGCCGGCGACGATCCGGATCGCCGCCGACCAGCCGCCCCCGCCGAGGAAGGCGCCCGCGAAGCCGTCCTTCGCGCCGACCTTCCAGCGACGGCGCTGCGACTCGTCGGCCTCCCGCCAGACGACGGCGGCACCGATCATCGCGACGGCCAGTGGCACCGCGACCCAGCCGCTGATGAACCCGGTCAGCGTCCCGCTGGCGACGGCGAGGCCGACACCCAGCGCGATCAGGCCGAACGCCTGCTGGCGCTCCTTGGGGCTCGGCGCGTCGGCGGCTTCTTCGGACTGCTGCTGGACGAACACCCAAAGGAGGCCGTACGCGAGCAGCCCGGCGCCGTTCAGCGCGGCCAGCAGCGCGAACGCCGTCCGCACCCAGACGACCGGCACGCCGAGGTGATCGGCGAGACCACCGGCGACACCGGCGATCGCCCGCCCGGACCGGCGCCGGAACATCTTCGGCGCGGCCTGGTCCGTGGTGGCCGGGGTCACCGGCTCGGCGGTGACGTGGTCGAGGGAGTCCTGCACGTGCTCCATGGTCACACGCGTACGGGCGGGCTTCCATCGGGGAAACCCCTGATCCGGCACCAGGTCTCGCCGATCCCGTCCCCGGGAAACCTCAGGGATGTTCCCCTAGACCCGGTCTGAACAGGCCAGGAAGCAAGATCATGGGACAAACGTGGGACGGAGTGCCTACTCCGAGAGGCACTCATGTGCTCCCAGAGGCACCCCCTCGCGCCCCGTTTGCTCGCTCTCTTCGCCGCACTGCTGGCCGTCGCCAGCCTGGTTGTCGGCCTGGCGCCCGCGCCCGCCGCCGCGGCGCCGGCCTGTGACCGCGGCGCGCTCGTCGCCGGGCGGCTCGCCGAGCTGGGCCGGTTCGGCGTCGAGTGGCGCGTCGGCCGCACGCTCGCGGCGGCCGGCCGATGAGCGCGCCGGAGGTGCGACTGCAGCGGATGCAGCGTGACGAGCCGATGTACATCGGCGGCACGACGGACTACCGCGTGTACCTCGGCAGCCGGTGGGTCGGTTGGGTCGGCGACGGTCGGGAGTGGCGCGGCTGGCGCTACGGCGCCCGCCAGTGGTGGGCGTGCTGGCGGGAGGACGGAGACATCGCGGCGCGTTGGAACACCGACCTCAACCACGCCAGCCGTGCCGCGGCACTCGCCGCGCTGCTCGAGCAGATTTCCGCGGCGAGTGCGTAATACGTCCCGAGACGACGAAAGCCCCCTACTTAGCACGACGGCCGGGTAGGGGGCTTTCTTGCGTTTACGGGGTTATTGCTGCTGTTGTTCCGCGGCCTTCTTCGCCTTGCGCTTGTGCAGCCGGTCCCCCAGCGATCCTTCGGGGTACTTGCTCACCACGAGGCCCTGCGCTTCGGCCTGTCGGCGTTGGATCTCGGTCTGCTTGGCGATGTTGCGACGCTTCTTCCGGCCGAACACGGCACCTCCCTGGTCGACGACCCCGCTCCAAAGCATGGTCCGCCGTCCATGTCGCCCGCCGGCGGCTCGCTGTTACGGCTGGCGGACGATGGACCGCCAGCTGACCACACCGCGGGGTGCCCCCTACGCTCGCGTCATGACCGTTCATCTTGTCGTGACGACAGCTACCCCCGATCGTGAGTCCGGCGAGAAGCTGGCGGGCTCGGCCGTCGCTGCCCGCCTCGCCGGGACGGCACAGGTCATCGGCCCGGTCACGTCGTTCTTCTGGCACCTCGACGAAAGCGGCAAAGGGGAAGAGTTCAACGTGACGTTCAAGACCACGGACGCGCGCTACGCCGAACTGGAGGCGCACATCATCGCCAACCACCCGTGGAACAAGCCCGAGGTCACGGCCGTCGAACTGGTGCGCGGCTCGGCTGACTACCTGGCGTGGGCCGAGGAGTCCACCCGGCTCTGCTAGACCTCCAACCGCGCGAGCAGCTCACCGACCGCCGGGGTCGACCCGTACCGCTTCAGCTGGCGTGCCACGGACTCAATCCGGGCGGCCGGGCGCACCGAGCTCACCCCGGCGGCCAAGTCCACAGCGCGCGTCAGGGTCGCGGCGGCCTGCTCGACTTCGTGGGCGTGCAGGTAGGACGTGGCGAGCCACGTCAGGTACAGCGCCTTGTCCCGCGCGTGCGTGTCGTCGAACCCGGACAGCACGCGCTCCAGCACCGGCACCGCCCGCAGCGGCCGGCGCAGCTCGGTCCAGCACCGGCCAGCCATGATGTCGATCTCGGCTTCGTTCACCCAGAACACCCAGTCCGGATCCGGCCGGTCGTCTCGAACCTCCAGAGCCTCACGGGCCAGGTTCAGCGCCCGGTCGGCCTCCTGCGGTTCGCGTGCCGTCGCGTGCGCCCACGCCTTCCGCTCGAGCAGTAGAGCGCTCACCTTCGGCGTGGCCATCGGTTGGGCGATCTCGTACGAGTCGGTGGCCAGCGCGGTCCCGCTCTGCGCCGTCGTGGTCTGCTGGTAGGCGGCGTAGGCCAGGGCGTTCCCGGCGAGGTCGAGCGCGCCGGCCTCCTCCGCGGCTTTCCGGCTGTCGCTGTAGAGCCGCTGGGCGAGTGCGTGCTGGCCGTGGTCGAACGCGGCCCACCCGGCTTGCTGCTGCTGCTCTGCCAGCAGGGCGCGCAGCTGCTGCCCGATGTCGATCGCGTGGCTGGATTCGCGGAGCAGCCGCTGCGTGAAGTCGACCTCGGCGGAGTACACCGGAAAGGTTTCGGCGCCGCCCATGATGTTGTCGAGGCGGCGGAGCCGGGCGGTGCGGCGGCGCAGCTCGTCGATGTCGGATTGCCCGATCCGGCGCGCGGTCGGTTGTTCAGTGCGAGCCAGCGGAATCGCCAGGGAGGCCATTGCTCCGATGAACTCGCGCCGCTGCACTACCTCTCCCGTCCTCGCCGTCCGCTGTTCCGTTCGCGTTGTGATGACCGCTTGCCGAATGTCCTGCACGTTGATTTCGAAGCTCGCGGCGATTTGCTTCTGCCAGAACGGGGTGGGCAATCGTCGCTCGGACTCCCACCTCGACACCTCGTTGCGGGTGACGGCTCGCCCCGCAATCGCGGAAAGCACCTCGGCCTGATCGGCTTGCGAGCGGCCGGCGCGCTTGCGCTCGGTTCGGAGCAGTGCACCGACCCCTTGCTGCTCCACTCGTACTCCTCGTGGTTCGCGCCGTGACAGGTGGCCATCATGGCTCTGGCCCCCGGTTCTGGCCACCCCCTGTGAATGGCCACCCCTTCCGGCTCCTCTTACCAGGCATTATCGCTCCTAACGTCAACTTTGTGACGACGCGCGAGGAGAGCAGCGACCGACCGACGTTCAGTGGCGCCTCTGTGTTCAACACCGGTGGTCAGCGTCTGAACGAGCTCGACCTGGACAGCTACCAAGCGCCGAAGTCGATCGCCGACATGACGGACGACGATTGGGAGCAGGCTGCGGCCGCGCTGCGTGCGTTCGATGCGGGTCAGCGGTGACGGCGCTCGACGACCGGCCGCCGACGCGCACCCTGGTCCTTCCGGCGCGCAACCGGTGGGAGTGGCACCTGTTCGAGGCTGACGGGTGGGCGCACCTGTACCGCGTCGCTGATCTGGCGAACCCGCGGCTGGATCTGCTGTTGCCGTGGTGCCTGCTCCGTGCACCGTTCCCGCTTGAGCACGACCGGCCGAGCATCGATCCGCGCGTCATGATCCCTGCACGGGGAGGGACGTGCCAGGCGTGCGCGGCGCACGCCTGGGCCTGCATCCCGCACCCCCGCATCGGGACGCCGGCCGTCGGCGAGTTCTTCGGTGACCTGTTCGAGGTGGTGACCCGCGATGCACGCGCGTGACCGCCAGCTGCTCGCCGGGCTCGCACGGGTCAACACCGAGATCGGCAACGCCACGATCCGGCTGCTCACCGCCCAGGTCGACGACGCCGAGTACGCGGCCGGGCTTCGCAAGCTCGGCGCGGACTTGGTACGCATCGGCGCCCAGCTGGCCGCACGCGCCGGAGAACTTGATGGCCGGGTGCTCGACCCGGCCGAGCTGCTGGCCGATGACGAGCAGCCGGAGGCGCGCCGTGCAGGATCGTGACCGTGAGCTGATCAAGACGCTGCGTCGGATCGCGGAGCGCACCGCCGAGTTCATCGAGCGCGCGGAGTCCGACGAGATCGGGGAGCTGGCGTTCGCCGATGCCTTGGACGTGCTCACGCCTGCCTATCGGGACATCGCCGGTGAGATGAGCGCTCGGTCCGGCGCGCTGTACGCGACGAACCTTTTGGTGCAGCCGCGGCGATCCTGCCCGGAGATGAACTCCCGGCCGACGTGTCTGCCCAACCCCACTCTCCGGGGCGGGCGCGGCGGCCGGGTCCCAGCCGCCGCGTGCCCTGGGCCGTACGCGGCGGAGTCGGGGCTGGTGCGCGGCCCATGGCCGGCCTTGCCGGGCGCACCGGCCCCGGACTGGATCCGAACGGAACAGAACCGCCTTCCTGATCTCCCGGCTGCCGCACAGTTCCCCGCAACTCCGAACAAGGCGAATAGCCCATTCGCCGGATAACGATTTCCCGCAGGTAAGCGATGCATGAAAGTGTGCGCATAGATCACTGGCTCCCGGCTGGCGTGTCTGCTCTTCCCCCTCGAGCGGACGCACCGGCCGGGTTCCAGTCCGCCGCGTGGTTCCGGGCCGCACGCGCGGAAGTCGGGGGGCGGTGCGTGGCCACGGTCACTTGCCGGATGCACCGCCGCCCGGCGCACAACGGGCCCCGCCCTCGGAGCGAGGGGCGGGGCCCGTTGTCGTCTGCAGCTACGCGCCGGGGATCGGAACGAGCGTGGTCCCGTCGTCGTCGCGCGGCTCGGCCACCGGAGTGACGAGCGGTTCGGCTCGCTTTTGGACGCCGAACGCGGCAAGCGCGCTGGTGCCCGCCGCGGCAAGCGTGGCGACGCCGGCGAGTAGGGCCTGCAGGGCGGTGTTCTGGTCGGCGGTGATGATGCCGACACCGGCCAGGCCGGTGACGACGCCGCCGACGGTGGTCCAGATCTTCGCCGCGGTGGTGGCCGCGGCCTTCAGTGGGAATCGTTCGCTCACTTCCCGGCCGTCTTTCCCTGCAGCAGGGCGAGCACCTGGTCCACCTTGCCCTCGATGTCGTCGATCCGGGCGGCCTGCGTGCGCAGCTCGCCGAAGAAGTCCCGCACACGGATCGATCGCTGCTGCGGCGTGCCGGGGTTGTCGGTGAAGACGTAGGCCCCGAACGGGTCCCCGCCGTCGCCGGTCTTCTGCTTCGGGTCGCCGTAGTGCGCGCTCCGGATGTCGGCCACGCGGCCCTGAACGTCGCGCAGCAGCGTTGCCAGGGTCACCTCTTCGCCGCTCCACAGCTTCAGCTTGTCGTTCATGCTCACGTCGTCGAACCCTCCTCCTGTGGTTACTGCCCCACCGCCGGCGGCGGTGAGCTTCGCGAGAACTGCGGCGCAGCGCGTCTCGCTGGCGACGATCTCGAAGTGCATGGGATCCCGCCTGCCCGTGTAGTCCCCGCCCCACCGCACGCACCCCTCGGTGCGTGCGACGATGGCGCGGATGGCGGTGATCTGGTCGGGCCGGAAGCTCGCCGACGGGTTGGTGCCGAGCGGGTGCGCAGGCGCGTTCAGGTCCAGCGCTGTGCCGGAGCTGTGGTTGCTCAGCTGCGTGGCGCCGCGGATGTCGCGGTAGGCGTAGCCCCAGCAGCCGGGCCAGATCAACGGCTCGACGAGCGCGTGGAACTGGCGGCCGACCCACGCGAGCAGGTCGCCGGTCGGGCCGGCGCGCAGCGGGACCTTGCCGCCGGGCAGATCGCGGCCGACCGGAGTGATCGGGGCGGTGTAGCCGTTCTGGGAGGTGGGCATCAGGAGGTCCCTTCGGGGTAGAGGGGTGGGGGGTCGGAGATCTCGCCGCCGAGCGAGCGCAGGGTGTCGACCACTTGCCGGTCCCAGCGGACGTGGTCGGTGATTCGCCGTTCCTGCGCGTGCTGCGCTTCCCAGAGCCGGTTCGTCTCGGCGTGCAGCTTGGCCACCTGCCCGGCGAGTTCGGTGGTGGTCGCGGTGGTGGCGGTCAGCAGCGCCGCGGTGGCCTCGGCCCTCAGCTTCCGTGACTCGGGGCGCAGCTTGACCACCAGGACGCCGGCGGTGATCAGGCTCGCCAGCGCGACCACTACGCCGCCGCCGACAGTCCAGGCGTTCACCCCTCACCTGGCACGGGGTCGAACTGCGCGGCGATGTCTGCGGCGGTGATCAGCCAGACACTCAGGCCGCCGCCCTCCACCATCCCGTCGCCGACGTTGGCGACGATCCCCGGTCCGTACACGAGCGTGTTGCTCGCGGAAACTTCGGCGTTCGGCCAACGCGCCCGCCACTCGTCGAGGTTTTTCCCAGTCCACGTCAGGAGCCGCGGCTTCGGTGTCACAGGAACCCAAGGCATTGTGTTCTCCTCACGCGACTTTCCACACGATGAATTCGGCCGGCTTGTTGACGGTCGGGTTGAGAGTGAACGCACTACCGTTGTTGTAGATCCAGGCACACAGCTGTGTTCCGGCGGCGAACCAGCGGGTCACGGTGGCGAAACTGTCGGTCTGGCCGTTCGAGAACAGCGGAGACGCCAGCCACGGCGTACCGGACGCTGGCGCCGTGGTTCCGTGGATCCCGACACCAAAGTTGTTGCCAGCCGCGAATGCCGTAGACCCGGCGGCGTAGCAGGAATACCGCCCGCTCACCGGGATAGTGACCGTGTTGCTGCCGGTCCAACCAGTCCCGCCGGCCGCCGGTGTGGTCACCGAACCGAACGTGAGCTTGTTCGCGCCGGACGACGCCACGATGTTTTGGTTGGCGTTCGCCCGTACCTCGATCCCGTACGCGGCAGCCGCGGCGTCCTCGATCCCGCCCACCGTGGCCTCGGCCGCCTGCGCCAAATTCTTGATGTACAGGGACAGGTTCGGCGGATCGAACGTCTCCGGCCAGCCCCAGCCGTAGCGGCCAGTGTTGCCCATGACTGGGCTCCTTTCCTTATGTCAGAACGGAATGACGATGATGTAGCGCTCCGCAAACGCGCACGTTGGACTCGCGAAGTTCGACCGGTACTGCATGGTGAACGTGTTGGCGCCGGGGTTGAGACCGTGGCCGGCCGTTAACACGAAGTTCCGATTGTGATTCGACGAGAATCCGACAATCGGAGTGGTCTGCGCCAGCATCCCGGCCGTGACCGTACCTACGATAGGAATGTCGCTGGCCCCGGTGACATTCACGGTCGAGGATCCGCCAATGTAGGCATTGGACGCTGTTCCAGCGCAAACTATGCGGACACCGGTCATGAGAAGGCACCGACGACTCGACCCGATGTTGATGGTCAGCTGCGGGCCAAAGGTCGCCAAGTCCGTGTACGTGGTCGACCCAGTGATTTCGGTGGCCGAGACCTCAGCAGCCTTGATCTGGTTCACGTTGCTGCCGCCGGGCGCGCCGATCTTGCCGACGATGTACCACTGCGTCATCCGCCGCTCGACCATCACCGTGTCGCCCGGGGAGTACTGCAACCCGATACCCGACTGGATCACCTTCAGGTTCGACACCGCAGCGCCGTTGACCAGCACAGAGTTCACGCCGCTGGCCTCGTCCCACGACAGGACTTCCCCCTGAATGTGAGCGAGGTCCGAGCTACCGGTGGGTGTTGCGGCGGCGGCGTTCGCGGCGGCCATGGCGACGGCGTAGGCAAGAGCGTCCATCAGCCTGCCCTCCGCGCCAGGTACTGCTTACGGGTGTCGATGCCCATCGATTCGCCGGGTGTCAGGCCGTAGGTGACGCGGTCGATGATGTGCACCTCGGAGTTGCCGGGGTAGGACACGCTCACCACGTCCCAGCCCTCCAGCGCCGGGTTCGGGATCGAGCCGAGCGCCACCGCGTACGGCAGCCCGATCACCTTGGCCAGCTTCGCCGCGCCGGCCGTCTTGCACTGGTCGACGGTCGTCATGAACGCCGAGCTGTAGACCGTGGGCACCAGCCCGAACGGCCCGCCGACGTAGGTCGGCGACGCCGGGTCGTTGTCGGACACCACCGCCTGCACCGGCGGCAGCTCGCCGACCGGCTCGCCGCGCGCGACGACGATGTTGTACACCGCCTCACGGGAGATGCTGCGCTGCATCGACACCAGCACACCGTTCGCGCCGGAGTTGATGTCCCACACCGGCGATGCCTTCGTCAGATCCGGAATGGACTTCACCTGGAGACGGCCCGCGTAGTCGAAGTACCCGTACTTCCCATACGCAGCAAGCAAGTCCTGCACAAACCCCAGTCGATCCTCGTCGAGGACATGATCAGCACCGAGCAGGGTGGCGTACGCGGCGAAGTCGTAGACGGTGACCAGGCCAGGCACTGCCGCACCCACGACGAAGTCGATAACCGAGCCGACCGACGCACCCGCTCCGAACTGGACCGGGGAGGTGTTGCGGGCGTCGCGGACCATCGCCATCCGGTCGGAGGCGGTGATTCGGATCGCGCCGTCCGGCACGCTCTGCTGCTCGACCTTGTCGATGCGGAAGTAGCCGAGCCCCACCAGTTCCTGCGTGCCCAGGCCGTACTCGATGCCGCGTTCCACGTAGATTTCTTGCCCGTACGGGGTGCCTGGATCGGTCGGCTTGGACGGCCACGGATACACCGTCGACAGATCCAGCGTGGATTGCACGTCAGCGGTCATGTCGGTGGTCACGTCACCGGCGAGGATCGGCAGCCGGCCAAGGTCGGACACGCCGGGGATCGCGATCCCGGTGGGCGCGGTGCCGGTCTGGCCAGGCGCGACCAACGTGCACCGCGCCGCCAAGGTGTGCGAGCCACGCAACCCCGTCAGGAAACTATCGGTGGTGGGCCTCATGGGACGATCACCACCGCGGTCGACACCTTGTCGATCAGGTCCGAGATCGTCGGCACCGCGGCGACCACGTCGGCGATCGTGGCGTAAGTCGCGACCACGTCGGCGATGGTGATCGTCGCGGAGTACACCGTGGACGCCGGCGCGGCGACCTCGGTCAGCGGCAGGTCGAAGTACCGGCGCACGCCGCGCGCCGAGGTCTGGCGCTTGACCGTGTCGCCGATCGCCGCGTACAGCGTCGGCACCGCGCATTCCGGCTCGGGGGCTTGCAGGAAAACGGTGTGCCCGGTCATCAGGGCGTTGGCGAAGTCGGCGGCGGCGGCCAGGCTCGGCACGGTCACCGTGATGGACAGCCGTTGCGAGCCGCGCAC